>NZ_JQBD01000073.1 GCF_001437255.1 Pediococcus damnosus
CGCTCCCTGCGAGGGTAGGACGTTGCCATGCACTTAGTAAGTTCCCTTAGTTGGGAGCTTTTTTTGTGTCTAAATTAAGGTATGGTATACTTATTGAAGCAATTTAATGCCACTGTAGCTCAGCTAGGTAGAGCACTTCCATGGTAAGGAAGGGGTCATCGGTTCAAATCCGATAAGTGGCTTAAAGAGAAAAATTTGGTAAAAGACAAATCATGGAAAAACCCATGATTTGTCTTTTTCAATTTAAAATTAGAACAGTTTTTTAAAACATCTATCGAAAAATAGATAGAAATAACTAAAAATGTGAACTGAAAAAAACACTATTTTTATTAACCGCTATCAAAAGGCCTCGATTTTTTTCCTGAGAAGTGTATAATCAATAAAAATGTGTCAAAATTTTTAAAGGAGGAACTTTTTATGGAAACCAAAGATCGATACGCTGTGGATATTGTACCAGTCGAAGAACGTCATATGTCCTATTGGGATATGTTTGCTACTTGGGTTGGTGCTAATGCGAACAATGGAACATGGTTTGTCGGCGGAATTATTGCTGCCTGTGGGTTTTGGGGTGGCATTCATGCCTTAATTATTGCTTCAAGTATTTCATACATATTTTTATCATTGGTTGGTTATATGGGATATAAAACAGGGGTTTCAACCATGGCTGTTTCCCGTGCTTCTTTTGGAATTCGAGGAAGTATTGTTCCCTCTATAGTTAATGTGACCCAATTTGTTGGTTGGACAGCGGTTAACACTTTTATTGCCGCAACTTCAATGTCATATATTTTACATTCATTATTAGGATGGCCAGTTTATGGTCAACCTGGTGGTGCCAAAGGATTAATTTTTGGAATTTTGGTTATGAGTATTTTACACTTAATAAGTATTTCTGCCGGACAACGGTCGATTCAAATCATAGAACGAATAGGTATAATTCTTGTTATTATCTTCGTTTTATGGGAATCGATCGTTGTTTTTCGTGATGTATCTTTTTCTCAAATTGCTAATTGGAAAGTGCCAAGTCACCAAAAAATGCCATTCGGTAGTGCAATTGATACATTAGCAGCATTCAATCTAGCTTGGGTCACTGCAGGAGCAGATTTTACGCGCTTTACAAATAAAAAGGGTACGGCAATTACCGCACCGTTCCTAGGAGCAGATCTTGGCGTGTTCTGGTTTGCCTTTATCGGCCTGGTTGCGACAATCAGTATTGCGATCACTTCTGATGTTTATGATGCCAATAATTCTGATCCCAGCACGATTGCAAATCGTTTAGGACTCGGATCAATTGCCATGGTTGTGATTGTGTTAACTAGCATGACAGCCAATGCAGTTAATTTACAAGCTGCGGGGTCAGCCGTAAATAATATTTTTCCAAAAATAAGTCTGAAAAAGTCTTTATGGATTGTGACAATTCTAGCTACCTTAGTAACGTTTATTCCAGTATTTGTGGGAAGTTTCCTGGATACTTTTACAGCTTTTCTAGATTATGTTGGTATGGTGCTTGGGCCCATTGTTAGTATCATGTGTGTTGACTTTTACCTGGTACGAAGAAGAAACTATCAACCAACAGAGCTATCTAAAAAGGGCGGTCGGTACTGGTATCGTGGTGGGGTTCACTGGCTGGCGTTTTGCTTGTGGGTTGTTGGTGTTCTGGTCTACTTGCTCCTCCAACGCGTACCCTGGATTCAAAATCATACAGGAGCAACATTTATTACGATGATTCTGGTTGGGATTGCTTACTATTTGGTTATGAAAATTAAATGCAACATATTACTTAGTCATCAAAATTAAACCTACTAAAAATACAAGGAGTGCAAATAATGTTAATCAAAAATGTTTATATTGAAAACAATGAAACTAAACAGGTTGTGCGAATTGAAGATAGCAAATTTACAGAAATCGATACGCAACTTGCAGCTCGTGAAAATGAAAAAGTAATTGAAGCGGATGGTAAATTATTATTACCACCGTTTGTGGATTCCCATGTCCATTTAGATGCCACTTTAACCGCTGGTGATCCTGAATGGAATCAGAGTGGCACTTTATTTGAAGGTATTCAAATTTGGTCGGAAAGAAAGAAAAAGTTAACCCGTGAGGATGTTAAAAAAAGAGCTAAGGCCACGCTTCGTAAACAAATTGAAAATGGCATTCAGGTTGTACGTAGTCATGTGGATACAACGGATCCCACGATGACAGCTTTAGAGGCTTTACTGGAAGTTAAAGCTGAGATGCAAGATGAGGTAGAAATTCAACTGGTTGCCTTTCCACAAGAGGGTGTTTTATCTTATCCCCACGGAAAAGAACTACTGGAAACCGCCGTTAAAGAAGGTGCCGATGTTATTGGCGGGATTCCTCACTATGAATTCACTCGTGATTATGGAGTTCAATCATTACACTACATCGCAGAGTTGGCTGAAAAGTATGACCGATTGATTGATGTGCATTGTGATGAAATTGATGATCCCAATTCACGCAACTTAGAGGTACTTGCAACGCTGGCTTATGAAACAGGGCTATCAGACCGGGTTACTGCCAGTCACACAACGGCAATGGGATCTTATAATAATGCTTACTGCTATAAACTATTTCGTTTATTGAAATTGGCTAATATCAATATGGTGTCTAATCCACTGGTCAATATTCATTTAGGTGGACGGTTTGATACCTATCCTAAACGCCGTGGAATTACACGCATTAAAGAATTAAATGAAGCCGGGATCAACGTCTCATTTGGCGAAGACGATATTAAGGATCCTTGGTATCCAATGGGAAACGGCAACATGATGGATGCCGTCCACATGGGAATTCATGCCGACCAACTGATGGGCTATCAAAGCATTCTGGATTCTTATAATTTTGTGACAAACAATGCTGCCAAAACTTTGCATATCAGTGATCATTACGGAATTGAAGTTGGCAAACCAGCTAACTGCATTATTATGAATAATGATAATTTTTATAATGCCTTGAACGAACATTCGGAAGTGTTGTATTCAATCCGTCACGGAAAAGTGTTAGTTGAAACGAAACCCAAAGAAGTAAAACTTAACTTTTAACGATTCATACAATTAATTTTAGATAAATTTAAAGGCGAAGAGCGGCTACAAAGTCACTGTTCGTCTCTTTATTTACACTGTTTCTTGAGTATATTGTATGGTAATTTAATCGGAATGTGAGAGAATAAAACTATAAACTAATTTTTGGAGCGTTATTATGACGACATTATGGAATACATTTTTAGATCAAAGAACCGAGCTTCTTAAAGCTTTGTGGCAGCATTTACAGATATCATTGACATCTTTACTGATTGCCATTGTAATTGCTGTTCCATTGGCAATTTGGGCAACTCATCACAAAAGCGTGGCCGAAGTACTTTTGCAAATTACGAGTGTCCTCCAAACAATTCCGTCCTTAGCTTTGTTGGGACTTTTAATTCCACTGGTCGGGATTGGGAGTGTGCCAGCAGTTATTGCTCTTGTGATTTATGCATTGCTACCAATTTTTCAGAATACATATGTGGGCATTGACGAAATTGATCCTTCTATAGAAGAAGCGGCAGATGCGTTTGGAATGTCGCGCATGCGCAAACTAATTAAAGTAGAAATTCCGATTGCACTTCCGGTAATTATATCCGGAATTCGAACCGCTTTGGTCCTAATCGTGGGAACCGCAACCCTGGCCGCATTAATTGGAGCTGGCGGGTTAGGTAATTTTATTTTACTTGGAATTGATCAAAATGATACATCATTGATTTTAATCGGAGCAATTACGTCGGCTTTGCTTGCAATTGTTTTGAGCACCTTAATCAAAGTTTTACAAAAGGCGAAACTACGGACTGTCATTGTGACAGTTGCAGTGATTATCATAGGATTCATTGGTGTGAGTGGTTATCAAGCTGCTGCCCAACCTAAAGAGAATATCATCATTGCCGGAAAACTGGGATCTGAACCAGATATTTTGATTCATATGTATAAAGATTTGATTGTGCAAGATGATAAAAATGTAACGGTTACTTTGAAGTCAAATTTTGGAACAACCAGCTTCTTATTTAATGCGCTTAAAAGTAAAAGCATTGATATTTATCCTGAATTTTCTGGAACGGTTCTGGAAAGTTTGGTTAAAAAAACGGGTAACACCACTAATTTGAATGCCCATCAAACTTATGTTAAGGCCAGAGACGACCTTAAATCACAAGACGATATCGCGTACTTAAAACCAATGAAATATCAAAATACCTTTGCAGTGGCTGTAAAAAAATCGTTTGCAGATAAATATAATTTAAAAACAATCGGAGATTTACGCAAAATCGAAGACAAAATTAATGCTGGGATGACGTTAGAGTTTATGAACCGTACGGATGGCCTAAAAGGAATTAAGAAGAAATATGGGTTAGACTTCAAAGTCAATTCCATGCAGGCAAGTCTACGATATGAAGCACTCCAACGAGGGAACATTAACGTTGGGGATGCCTATTCAACTGACAGTCAGATTAAACAGCTGAATTTAGTGATGTTAAAAGATACCAAGCATGTTTTTCCTCCTTACCAGGGGGCACCAATCATGACGGAAAAATTTGCGGCTAGTCATCCTGAAGTTGTGAAATCTTTAAACAAATTAGCTGGTAAGATTTCAGATTCTGACATGCAAGAAATGAATTACAAAGTGAATGTGAAAAAGGAGTCCGCTGCAAAAGTTGCCAAGCAGTACTTAATTTCTCATGGATTGTTGAGGGATGACAAATGATAAAACCAAAAGTGCCAGTTATTGAGTTTAAAAATGTTCGTAAGGAATTTGGTGAAAATGTAGCCATCCATGATCTAAATTTAGCAATCCAACCTGGGGAACTATTTGTGCTTGTGGGAACTTCCGGAAGCGGAAAAACAACGACCTTAAAAATGATCAACCAATTAATTACTCAAACAAGCGGGGATATTCTATTTGAGGGCAAAAAGTTAAAAGACATTGACACACAAAGCCTACGACTCGATATTGGGTATGTTTTGCAGCAAATTGCTTTGTTTCCAACCATGACAGTTGCACAAAATGTGAGTGTTATTCCAGATATGAAAAAAATGCCGAAAAAAGAAACGGCAAAAATTGTGGATGATCTGCTGACTCAGGTTGGATTGGATCCTGATGAATATCGGGATCGGATGCCTGATGAACTATCTGGTGGTGAACAACAACGAATTGGAATTATTCGGGCGATTGCTGCTAAACCACCCGTAGTTTTATTTGATGAACCGTTTAGTGCGTTGGACCCCATCGTGCGGACCCAATTACAGGATTTGGTGTTAGATCTCCATCAGAAAATGCATAATACCATTGTTTTTGTCACCCATGATATGGATGAAGCCCTGAAGTTAGGGGATCGAATTGGTGTGATGAGTCATGGCAAATTGCTTCAAACGGATACGCCAGAGAACATTGTGCAACATCCGGCTAATCAGTTTGTCGAGAACTTTTTCGCGAGTTCCGTTGCCAAAAATATGTATGAAACCCCGTTAGCTAAATTGATAAAAACGGGATACGTTTTAAAAACCATTGATAATTCAGAAAAAGCAAAAGAGCTTGAAGATACGGCAACACTGGAGAGTGCTTTTATGACCCTCGCTGAAACTGACGTGATTGCAGTGATGCATGAACATAAAAAAGTTGGTTATCTTAATCGGCAACAAGTTATGAGGTATTTGAGCGAAGTGCAACGGTAAATTAAAAACTAAAGGAGTGGCTCAAAAATGGATAAATTTGATGTTGTAATTATTGGTGCTGGCCCAGGTGGTAGCGCTTTGGCCTATGATTTAAAGGCGCAAAATCTAAACATGGCAATTGTTGAAGAAAATTTATGGGGTGGAACCTGTCCTAATCGGGGCTGTGATCCTAAAAAAGTTTTAATTTCAGCCCTGGATGCAAAACGGCAGGCAGAACACTTAGTTGGCAAAGGGATTCAAAAGGCTCCTAAGATTGAGTGGGCTGATTTAATGAAATTTGAAAAAACGTTTACGGATCCTGTCTCTTCTGGGACGAAAAAGGGACTAGAGGATGCTGATATTTCCGTTATTGACGGTTCAGTGAAATTTAAAGATGCACATACGATTCAAGTTGGTGACAAACAGGTAAAAGCTGATAAGTTTGTGATTGCAACCGGGGCTCGCCCAGGAATTTTAGAAATTGATGGTAAAGAACATTTCAAAACGAGCACGGACTTCTTAAAAATGCCGACGATGCCAAAATCTGTAACCTTTGTGGGTGGTGGCTATATTGCATTTGAATTTGCCGCCATTGCCAGTGCTGCAGGAGCAGAAGTTCATATTGTGCATCACAACGATCGACCTTTAAAAGCATTCCCGGCAGCTGATGTGAAACGTTTAATTTCACAACTTGAAGCCAATGGCGTGCAATTTCATTACGGCGTGGATGTTAGCCGCATTGAAAAAAACGAGCAAGGCTATGAACTTGTGAGTGCCCAAGGATTCAGTTTGCAAACAGATCAAGTATTCTGTACAGCGGGACGGGTACCCAACGATGATACCTTAGCGTTAGATCAAGCCGGTGTGACATTTTCTAAGCGTGGCGTTCAAGTCAATGACCATTTGCAAACAACGACCGAAAATATTTTTGCCCTTGGAGATGTTGTGGACAAAAAGCAACCTAAGTTGACACCTGTATCTGGATTTGAGGCCCAGTATTTGGCTCAAGAATTTGCAGGTGATCAGACAGCAATTGCTTATCCGGCAATCCCAACCGTTGTTTATGGAGAACCCCGTTTGGCCATGGTAGGGTTAAAAGCAGCCGATGTTAAAGAAAAAGCAGATCAATTTGAGATTAAAGATCTCGATTTAACTGGATGGTTTACTTATCGGCGCTTGAACGAACCGCTGGCACATGCTACAGTAATAACATCTAAAAAAACCGGTGCGGTTGTTGGCGCAAGTTTAATGAGTAGCGAAGCGGATGATTTAATTAATTATTTTGCCATGGCGATTAATGGCCAGCTCACACCAGAAAACTTGAAACAAACCATTTTCGCTTATCCAACCGCAGCCAGCGATTTATCTTATCTTATTTAAACTTATGGAGGCTGCAATATGGAATTTATTGGGACACTTTGTTTAATCTTATTTTTAACGTTATTTGTTGGTCATTTTAGCCAACGAATGGGTGTCCCAGGGGTCATTGGGCAGCTTTTAGTCGGGGTCGTTTTGGGCCCGGCTATTTTAAATTGGATTCATTTAAATACGCTGGTGCAAACATTTGCAGATCTTGGCGTAATCATTTTGATGTTTATCGCTGGATTGGAAAGTAATATTGCTTTACTGAAAAAATATCTGCGGCCAGCCTTGGTGGTGGCTGTTATTGGCGTTATCTTCCCTGTGGTGATCATGGGAGGGGCTGGATTGTTGTTTCATTTCAGTCGTCTCGAATGTTTCTTTATTGGGTTTGTGTTCTCAGCAACGTCCGTAAGCATTTCGGTGGAGGTGCTAAAAGAGTTCCGAGTCTTGAACACTAAAGAGGGTGCGACTATTTTAGGAGCAGCCGTTGCCGATGATATTATCGGCGTCATTTTGTTAAGTATTATGGTTAGCATGATGGGTGATTCCGCTGGAAATGAGAATCTCGGCTTAGTTATTTTTAAACAACTTCTGTACTTTGTTGGCGTGTACCTTGTCATTAAATGGATTGCCCCTTATTTAATGCGCACTGCTGATAAACTTTTTATGACCTCTAGTCGGACAATTATGTCGATGATTATCTGCCTTGGGATGGCTTGGTTAGCGGAAATGGTTGGTCTTAGTGGTGCTGTTGGAGCCTTCTTTGCGGGGATTGCTGTTGCGATGACGCCTGCCCACGATGAAATTGATCAAAGTATTGAACCAATTGGGTATGCCGTTTTTATTCCGATGTTCTTTGTCAGTGTCGGCCTAAATATGGATTTTTCCCATTTATTCCAATCATTAGGTTTTGTAGTTTTGATGACAATTCTGGGAATTGCGACAAAACTAGTTGGTTGTGGAATTGGCGGTAAACTATCTGGATTCAATTTAGCAAGTAATTATGTGATTGGTGCCGGAATGATTTCTCGAGGAGAAATGGCGCTAATCACTGCCCAAATTGGCTTTTCTGCTCATTTAATTGATCCAACTCATTACTCAGATGTGATTTTGGTTATCATTCTTGTGACGATGATTGCACCATTCATATTGAAAAATGCAATTAGCCATCAACGGAAAGTACAAGCTGAAGTACAAACTAAATAAGCTAAATTCAAATAAAAAAAGTATGAATTGTAAAAATAATTGCAATTAATCATTTTAGAAGTACCCAATCCTTAAGAAATGTCGTATAATGAACTTAAGAGTTTCTTATACTGTTTAAGGTCTGGAGGTTTATCACATGAAAAATAATGAACAGAATCAAAATGGTAAAGTACATTTTAAGATGTATAAGGTACATAAACAATGGCTATATGCTGGCCTGGTTTTGGTGGGCATTAGTGCTGTAGGGACATTTAATGCACCTCATGTATCGGCGGACACTTCTGCAAATTCAACAGAAGCTAGTTCTAATCAGACAAAATCAAGTAGTTATGCATATTCAAATTCCTATGCAATGAGTTCAGCTACTAGTTCAAAAGCTAACTATAGTAGTGCTGATCAAACAAAGACATCTTCTAGTTATTCAAGTGCCGCTTCTTCAGCTAGCTCAAGCAGTTCTAAAAAATCTGCTTCAAGCGAGGATTCCAAGAAGGCTTCTGATGCAGCATCAAGTGCCGCTTTAAGTTCTGCAATTGCTAGTTCGCAGGCTGCTGCAAATAGTGCAAGTAGTTCAGTTGCTGCCTCATTGGCACCTAGCTTGAGTACTACTACAGCTAGTTCAGCTTCAAGCGTTGTTTATCCTGCATCTTCAAATGCAGCCAGCGTTTCACCAATTAGTAGCGCAGCCAGCAATGCGGTTGCTTCTAATAGTTCAGAGGTTACCAGCGCGGCATCTTCTGCAGCTAGTGAAGCTACCCCAGGATCATCTTCAGATTTGAAGACTGATCAAACAAGTAGTGAAGCTACCTCAGTTTCTGCGGCTAGCTCTGAAGATTCTAGTTCTGCAGTTTCAAGTGCTTCAGTATCTTCGACCGCAAGTTCAGCCGAATCGGCTAGTTCAGATGCTAAGACTAGTTCATCAGCTGCTACCAGTGCAACGACAATGGCTGTTAAAGCAGTAACTACACCGGCTACCACTCAAACGGCGCAAACAGCAGTTTTGAATGCTACAATTTCAAAAGTGATGAGTCAAGCAACTGATGCGGTTCAGATTAGTACAACGCAGCATCAACGAGTAGATCGTACAGCTTATTTAACTGATTTGAGTGCATTTGTAACCACCAAAGCGGCTTCAAAAGTTGAGGTTCCAGATTTAAATGACTCTTATCAACAAGCTGCTATTCCAGTGATTCAATTCCAAGCAACGTCACGAGCCATTAGTAATGCTCAAAGTGAAGCTTCACAAGTAACTGAAAAAGCATCTGCTAACAGTGATAAGGATGATCAGTCATCTTCTGAAATGACTGTTCAGACATCTGATTTTGCAACTGGTGGCAGTTCAGAGTTAGTTGGCGGAACATATGTAATTCAGCACGATAAACGAAAATAAGTTTTAATAAAACCAAGCATAAATAGTGGTTCTTCGTCAACTGTTGTTGGTGAACA
>NZ_JQBD01000074.1 GCF_001437255.1 Pediococcus damnosus
AAGTACAACCTACTAAAACTTGACACATACGATTAATTTTCGGCTTTGTGTTTGACCTTAAAAGCTAGTATACTGGGAAGAAGCGAAAACTTGGCAATCTTTTAAAACCAACCAATGATAGAAAGAAGAAATTATGACACTGCAACAAGAAATCTTTGAACAAATAAAAAAACATCAACGAATTATTATTCATCGCCATCAACGCCCAGATCCAGATGCAATCGGCTCTCAAATCGGATTAGCAGAAATTATTCGTGCTTCTTTTCCAATGAAAACCGTTCTCGCGGTTGGTAAGCAGATTGGTGGTTTATCATGGATTGGCGAAATGGACACGGCTGATGATGATGATTATGATGATGCTCTCGTAATTGTCACAGATACTGCTAACCCACCACGGGTTGACGATAATCGTTATACCAATGGTCAAGAATTAATTAAAATTGATCATCATCCTGATGATGACCCATATGGCGATTTGGCTTGGGTAGTTCCAAGTGCATCAAGTAGTTCGGAAATGATTTTTGATCTTTATCATCAGTTTAAACATGAGCTGACTTTAAATGCCAAAGCTGCAAAGGCATTATATGCTGGGATTATTGGTGATACAGGTAGATTCTTGTATTCAGCAACTACACCGCACACAATGCGTGTGGCAGCTTCTTTAATGGCAACTGGTTTTGATGTTACAGCAGTAAATCAAAAATTAGATAGTATCCCATTATCTGTCGCTCACTTATCTGCATATGTGTATCAAAATTTGACGATCACGGAAGATGGCGCAGCAACCGTTTGTTTAACTAGTGAAGTTTTGGATCAATTTGATTTAAAAGACGCCGGAACTGCTGGGGTCGTGCCCCTACCTGGTAAAATTGAATCGGTTGTTTGTTGGGCAATTTTTGTGGTTCAAAGGGATGGGACTTATCGCGTCCGATTACGTTCTAAAGGTCCAACAATTAACGAATTAGCTAAGAAACACGATGGTGGTGGACATGCTTTAGCCAGTGGTGCGAAAGCTAAGGATCTTGATGAAGTTCAAACGATTCAAAATGAATTAGCGGCGATCGCAACGGCTTATAAGAAAAGCAAGAAGGAGTAATTAATGAAAAACGGTTTTTCAGAATTTAATTTACAACCATTTTTGATGAGTGCTTTGGATAAAATTAATTTTACCCAACCAACTCCAGTTCAAGAAAAATTGATTCCGGTGATTTTAGCTGGTAAAAGTGTGGTTGGTCAGTCACAGACAGGTAGTGGAAAAACCCATACCTTTTTGTTACCATTGATTAACCAAATTGATCAATCAAAAAAACAGGTTCAGGTCGTAATTACAACCCCTAGTAGAGAACTTGCGTATCAAATTAATGCGGCAGCTCGTCAATTAGTAGACTCTGACGAAGTTCACATTGAGATTGGTAATTATGTTGGTGGAACAGACAAGAAGCGTCAGATGGATAAATTGAAACATCGCCAACCAGAGATTGTTATCGGGACTCCAGGAAGAATTTGGGACTTGATTCATAGCCAGGCTTTAGATGTTCATCAAGCTTCTAAATTTGTTGTGGATGAAGCCGACATGACGCTTGACATGGGATTTTTAAATGAAGTAGATAAAATTGCTGCAAGTTTGCCCAAAAGTTTACAAATGATGGTTTTCTCTGCAACGATTCCGAAGTCTTTAAATGCCTTTTTAAAGAAGTATATGTCAAATCCAGTTATATCAGAAATTCCAGTTGAAAGTATCATTAGTCCCACAATTGATAACTGGTTAATTTCAACGAAAAGTAAAGGTAAAAATAATGTCATTCATCAGTTATTAACAATTGGTGAGCCTTACTTAGTTTTGATTTTCTGTAATACCAAGGAACGGGCTGATGAGTTAACGGATTATTTAAAGCGGCAAGGATTGAAGGTAGCTAAAGTTCATGGTGGCGTGCAACCACGGGAACGAAAACGAGTTATGAAGGAAATTCATAATCTTGATTTTCAATTTGTTGTGGCAACTGATTTGGCATCCCGAGGCATCGATATTGAAGGTGTTTCAATGGTCATCAATGATGGTATTCCAGATGATCTTGATTTCTTTATTCATCGAGTTGGTCGAACTGGCCGAAATGGCATGTCCGGAACAGCCATCACACTGTATGAACCAGGTGAAGAGGAAAAAGTTTCCGAGATTGAAAAATTGGGTGTGAAGTTCCAACCAAAAGCGATTAAAAACGGTGAGGTTGTAGACTCGTATGATCGTAATCGACGAACCAATCGGGTCAGAGATCACCACAAATTGGACCCAACGATGGTCGGAATGGTTAAGAAGAAGAAACGTAAGGTCAAGCCTGGATATAAACGTCAAATTAGAAAAGCAATTGAAATTAAAGATCAAAAAGATCGACGTAAGGCACAGCATACTGAATTTTTGCGGACTAAACGTCAAAGAATTAAACAACACAGAGCTAAAAGAAATCATGACGAAGATTGACAAGGTAATATTTTTTGCAATATAATAATTTTGATTGAGGACATATTAAAACGAATAAACTTTCAGAAACGTTTTGGATGCTGTGAAAAACGAGTTTAGGGTTTTGATGCTACCTTGGAGATGTTTCGCGACTCTGCGTTAAAGAGGTCAAGAGGTTAACGAGTAAGATCGTTGCAAGTAAAGTGGTACCGCGCATAAGCGTCTTTACTAGCAACGGTCTTTTTGTGCAATTAGAAGAGGAGAAGATCATGGAGAGAAAATCAAGTAGTGAAGTCAGAAAAATGTTTTTAGACTTTTTTAAGTCTAAAGGCCATATCGTAGAACCAAGTGCACCATTAGTACCCCACGATGATCCCACATTATTGTGGATTAATTCTGGGGTAGCCACAATGAAAAAATATTTTGATGGTAGTGTTGTGCCTGATGTTCCCCGGCTAACTAGTTCGCAAAAAAGTATTCGAACAAACGATATCGAAAATGTCGGCCATACCGCACGCCACCATACTTTATTTGAAATGCTCGGTAATTTCTCAGTAGGTGATTATTTTAAAGAAGAAGCAATCACGTGGGCGTGGGAATTGCTGACAAGTCCAGATTGGTTTGCAATGGATCCAGAAAAATTGTTTATTACGGTTTATCCAAAGGATACGGATGCAAAACATTATTGGGAATCAGTAGGTGTTTCAGCAGATCATATTATTCCAGTAGAAGATAACTTTTGGGATATTGGTGAGGGCCCAAGTGGTCCAGATTCCGAAATCTTTTATGACCGTGGTGAATCTTTCAATAACTTAGCTGAGGACGATCCAGAAAACTATCCTGGTGGGGAAAATGAACGCTACTTAGAGATTTGGAATATTGTTTTCTCACAATTCAATCATAAGCCAGATGGTTCATATGAGCCATTGCCACATAAAAATATTGATACGGGGATGGGACTTGAACGGGTAGTTTCGATTTTTCAAAATGCACCTACTAATTTTGAAACTGATTTATTTTTACCATTGATCCATGAAACAGAAAAATTTAGTGGTAAAAAATACAATGATGATAAGGAACAAGACGTGGCTTTTAAGGTTATTGCAGATCATGCCCGGGCCATTACGTTTGCAATTGGTGATGGCGCACTGCCTTCAAATGAGGGTCGTGGCTATGTGATTCGTCGCTTAATTCGGCGAGCGGTTATGTACGGTCAAAAACTTGGGATTAAAGAAAGCTTCTTGTTCAAGCTAGTACCTGTTGTCGGCAAAATTATGCAGTCCTATTATCCAGAAGTCTTGGAACAAAGTGACTACATTGCCGAGGTTGTGTCATCAGAAGAGAGTCGTTTTAACGAAACACTTAATGATGGTGTCCAGTTGCTTGATCAAATCATCAAAAAAAATAAAGAAAATAACGAAAAAGAAATCAGTGGCTCTGACGCGTTCAAGCTATTTGATACGTATGGTTTTCCTTTAGATTTAACTACTGAGTACGCACATGACGAAGGCTTAGAGGTTGATAAAAAAGGTTTTGAAACTGAAATGCAGCAACAAAAGCAACGGGCTCGGGCAGCACGAGGAAATCAAACTTCTATGGGTGTTCAGTCTGGGTTACTCACGGGAATTCAAACTCCAAGTCGCTATGTTGGATATACAGAATTAACTGCAGATCATGCAGTTTTGAAGAATATTATTCAAAATGATCAACTTGTAACGGATGCCAAAAAGGGTGAGGCGCAATTAATTTTTGATGTAACGCCGTTTTATGCCGAAATGGGTGGCCAAGTTGCCGATAAGGGAACAATTACAGATGAAGATGGTAATGTCGTAGCCGAAGTAGAGGACGTTCAGCATGCCCCTAATGGTCAAAATCTGCATACTGTTAAAGTTCTTGAACCTTTGCAAACTGAACAAGCCTATTCGTTAAGTGTGGACCGTCATTTCCACAGTAAAGTTGAAAAGAATCATACGGGAACTCATTTGCTCGATCAAGCTTTACGAGATGTTTTTGGAGAACATACTAAACAGGCTGGCTCTTTAGTTGAACCTGATTATCTTCGTTTTGATTTTACGCACTTTGGACAAGTTACCCAAGAAGATTTACAAAAAGTGGAAAGCATTGTTAACCAAAAAATCTTTGCTGAGATTCCGGTTAAAACTGTGGAAACTGATATTGAATCTGCTAAAAAGTTGGGAGCCATTGCTTTATTTAGCGAAAAGTATGGGAAAAAAGTTCGTGTGGTCAGTGTTGGCGACTACTCTGTTGAATTTTGTGGTGGTGATCACGTTAAAAATACAAACGAGCTAGGTTTGTTTAAGATTGTTTCTGAGTCTGGTGTTGGGGCTGGTGTTCGGCGGATTGAGGCTGTGACTTCAGCTGAAGCATATGAATACTTGTTGAGTCATGACGAACTTTTAACTCAAACAGCTAAGCAAGTAAAGGCTGTGCAAGTAAAAGATACACCACAAAAGGTGGCTCAATTACAAGAAACGGTTAAAACACTTACTCAAAAAGTTACAAATCTTGAAAACAAAATGGCTAAACAAGAAGCAGCTGGCATCTTTGATAATGTCCAACAGGCCGGTCAATACTCAGTAGTCGCAAGTGTTGTAAAGGTTACTGGCATGTCCCAATTACGAGATTTGGCGGATGATTGGAAGCAACGAAAAGTCTCAGATGTTTTAATCCTCGGAGCTGCTGTTGGTGAAAAGGCTAATTTATTGGTTGCCGTTTCAGACGCCAAAGTTAAGGCTGGATTGAAGGCTGGTGATTTAATTAAAGCGATTGCCAAAGAAATAAATGGAGGCGGTGGCGGCCGTCCTAATTTGGCACAAGCTGGTGGTAGTAAACCAGCTGGACTCGAACAAGCATTGGCAAATGGAATTACGTGGTTGACGGAAAAATAGTCAAATGTTTCAGCTTGAATAATAACGTATTACGGATTGATTACATTGGACTGCATTGTTTGTACTTTTGTGGGGTATCATGTAAAATTACGTCGATAACGATACAGGAGGTGCTTTCGATGAGTAAATTAGATAAAACAATGTTTTTCGATTTTAGTAACGATGCACCTAATGACTTACATGAAACGTTGAAAACTGTTTATGATGCTTTGGAAGAAAAGGGATACAATCCGATTGACCAAATTGTTGGCTATTTACTCTCGGGAGACCCAGCATATATTCCAAGATTAAATGATGCGCGCAATTTAATTCGTAAACATCAACGGGATGAAATTATTGAAGAATTAGTACGTAGCTATCTTTCAAAGGATCGGAACGATTTGAACAAATCCGGCCAGTCAGCAGGTCCTATCAAATGAGATTAATGGGATTGGATGTTGGTTCTAAAACAGTCGGGATTGCCGTTAGTGATGCGTTAGGTTGGACTTCACAAGGCGTGGAAATTGTTCCAATCAATGAAGCACAAAAAGAGTTCGGTTTGGATCGCATGAAAGAACTAGTCGCTCAATATGAGGTGGCTGGTTTTGTGGTCGGATTGCCTAAGAATATGAATAATACTTCTGGTCCTCGGGTTGATGCAGCAAAGGCTTATGGGCAACTGATGATTGATACTTTTAATTTGCCAGTTGACTATGAAGATGAGCGGTTAACGACGGTTGAGGCACAACGTATGTTAATTGAACAGGCTGATACATCTCGAAAGAAGCGCAAAAAAGTTATTGATAAGTTGGCAGCTAGTTTGATTCTTGAAAACTACTTAAACCGCCAGGGTAAACTATTAAATAAATTGAAGTGAGGATTTCTAATGAGCGAAGAAGACAAAGAACAACAAATTACACTCGTTGATGAACACGGAAATGAAGAACTTTACAACGTTTTATTTACATTTGATTCAGAAGATTATGGTAAGTCATATATGTTCTTATATCCATCTGACGCAGAGGATGATGCGGAAGTGGACATTCAGGCATATTCATATGTTCCTGATGCTGATGGCAACGCAGATGAAGGCCAGCTAAACGAAATTGAATCAGACGATGAATGGAAAATGGCTGAAGAAGTCTTGAACACCTTTTTAGGTGACAATGACGAAGACTAATTACCATTTGTGAAATAAGTAAACGATCAAATCTGAGTGACTCATTATTCAGATCTGGTCGTTTTTTGTTTGACAAGCTTTTGAATGACTCGATAATATTAAAACTGAAGAAAAAGCGGTAGAATATGATTAAACGAATAAAGGACTTTAAATGATGAATAAGAAAATTTTTAAAACATTAGAGTATCAGAAAGTAAAAGATAAATTAAAACCTTATTTGACTTCTCAAAATGGGCAGCAAGAACTAGCTGATCTAGGGCCAATGGTGGATAGAGATAAGATTCAATTTGCGCTGACCGAAACTCTAGATGGTGCAGATGCCTATCGGCTAAAGGGTGGCATTCCAATTGCCAAACTCGATAATATTTCGCCACAAATGAAACGGCTTGAAATTGGCGCAACTTTAAGTGGTCTCGAGTTGTCACAAGTAACAAAAATGTTACGAACCACACAGGATGTTTTAAACTTCTTTCAGAAACTTCAGGAAGAAAAGATTGACTTCAGAACTTTATATACAACCGTTAACAAGTTACAGTCTTTACCAGAGATCTCCAAACGTTTAATGAAATCCATTGAAGGCGATGGTCACATCACCAATGAAGCATCCGATAAATTGTTTGGGATTCGGAACCGAATCACAACAACTGAATCAGAAATTAGAGCTAAGATGGATGGTTACACGCGAGGGAAGGATGCTAAGTATTTAAGTGATTCGATTATAACCATGCGTGATGGCCGTTATGTTATTCCTGTAATGGCTCAGTATCGTAGTCATTTTGGGGGCGTGGTCCATGATCAAAGTGCTTCGGGACAAACAATGTACATTGAACCCCAAGCGGTTATGGAGCTTAATAATCGTTTACGTCAAAATCAAGTTGAAGAGAAAAATGAAGAAGAACGCATTTTAACTGAGTTATCGGAATTATTAATTCCATATCGAGAAGATTTGCTGAATAATGCGACAATTTTAGGTCACCTCGATTTTATCAATGCCAAAGCCCGCTATGCTGCTGAGATTAAGGCAACCGAGCCAACAATATCAGATCAAAATCAAGTCCATTTCAGGCAGGCCCGTCATCCTTTAATTAGTGCTAAAAAGATTGTTCCAAATGACATTGACCTTGGTGAGGATTATAAAGCGTTGATTATTACTGGTCCTAATACCGGTGGTAAAACAATTACTTTGAAGACGTTTGGTTTACTACAGTTAATGGCTCAGTCCGGTCTATTTATTCCAGTAGCTGAAAATAGCCAAATGGGAATTTTTACAGAAATATTTGCCGATATTGGCGATGAACAATCAATTGAACAAAACTTGAGTACTTTTTCTTCTCACATGGACAATATTGTAAAAATATTAAAGAAGGTTGATGATCATAGTTTAGTTTTGTTTGATGAGCTTGGTGGTGGAACAGATCCTAAAGAAGGGGCTGCATTAGCGATTGCTATTCTAGATCGAGTTGGAAGTTCTGGGAGTTACGTAATGGCAACAACGCATTATCCTGAGCTAAAAGCGTATGGTTATAATCGCCCTGAAACTATGAACGCAAGCATGGAATTCGACACACAGTCTTTGGAACCGACTTATAAACTATTAGTTGGAATTCCGGGAAGTAGTAATGCATTTGATATTGCCACACGTCTAGGACTTGAGTCGGGGATAATTACCCAGGCTAGATCTTTGATCGACCAAGATAGTCAGGATTTAAGTGCGATGATCTCTGATTTATCTAGTCGGCAAAAAGAGGCAGATGATCGGTCAGCTAAATTGAAGGTTGAAGTAGATGAAGCCACAACCTTGCATAAGGATTTAGCCAACGAATATCAAAAATTACGTAATTCAAAAGATCAGTATTTAGAAAAAGCCAAATTAGAGGCTAACAAATTAGTTGAAGATACCGAAGAAAAGACGGATGTCATTATTAAACGCCTTCGTAAAATGGAAATGCAAGGTGGCGTAGCAATTAAGGAAAACAAACTCATTGATTCTAAGAGTGAGTTAAATGCTCTCCATCAGGCACCAAATTTGAAAAAGAATCGTGTTTTGCAACGAGCAAAAGCAAAACAGGCCTTAAAGCCAAATGATGACGTGATGGTGACAAGTTATGGACAACGAGGGTCATTGCTACGGCAGACAGATAAAAAACACTGGGAAGTCCAAATGGGCATTATTAAGATGAAAGTGCCCACAGATGAAATTGAAAAATTAGCGCCTGAAAAAGGGCAGCCTCAAAGAAATCGCACAACTATTCATCGCACTAGCTCATCCGTTAAGCCAACGCTTGATTTGCGTGGCAAACGCTACGAAGAAGCTATGACAGAAGTGGATCGCTACATTGATTCGGCGTTACTTGCTGGCTATCCAATGGTAACCATTGTTCACGGAAAAGGTACCGGAGCTTTACGTAAAGGAATTACGCAATATTTACAAGGAAATCGACAGGTTAAGCATTTTGAATATGCGGCACCAAATGCTGGTGGTAATGGTGCAACGGTTGTTCAATTCAAGTAACTAATTTTTTGTAAGCAAAATCTTTGGCAATTAAATAGTTATTTGATAAACTGTGATTAGTTAATATGAGAAAGAAGGGTATCAAATGGTAGAAGCAATTACGGATGATAATTTTAAAGAAAAAACAGGTCAGGGTGTGACATTAACTGACTTTTGGGCAACTTGGTGTGGGCCTTGTCGGATGCAATCACCAGTTGTTGAACAACTTGAAGGTGAAATGACTGATAAAGTTCAGTTTTCAAAGATGGATGTGGATGCCAATCCTAAAACTGCCCAGAATTTTGGAATCATGAGTATTCCTACACTTATGGTTAAAAAAGATGGAGCCGTAGTGGATACATTGGTAGGCTACCATTCAAAAGAACAGATCCAAAAAGTATTGGATCAGTATGCTTAATTAAAATAAAGAAATGTGAGTTACAGGCTAATGTAAGAGTGACAGTTACATTGGTTCTGTAGCTTTTTTATTGTAAGGTAAATAAAGAAGGTTCTTCGTCAACTGTTGTTGGTGAACA
>NZ_JQBD01000075.1 GCF_001437255.1 Pediococcus damnosus
TGAAGACAAGTGAACTGCTTGGCTTCAAATCATGCCACCCCGTTCCAGGCCAAGTGAGTCGGAGAACGGCAATTAACCTAATTTCAGTTGACTAAGCTACTTAATAGCAGTAACTGAAGTCATTTTGAACCTGCAACCTTTAGAAAATAATCGTAAAAAAACCGTTCAGCTTCTAAACTGAACGGTTCACAACGATTATTTTTTTGATTGTTTTTTTTCTTTACCAGCGTCAGCCGGATCATTTTTTTCTGCCTTATCAGTTTGTTTTTGATCTGCTTTTATTTTTTCAACACGCTTCTTTTCTTCTCGTTCACTTTCCAAACGATTACTTGTATCTTTGGAAGTGGTGGATGTTACAATTTTTTGAATCCAGTTTAATAATGGTCGTCGATTTTGACCGGCTAACCCGATTGCTTCAACAAAGAGCTCCAAACCGATTAGAATTCCGATTGTTAACAAAATCGAACCCCAAATTGGAGAAATTGGATAAAGTAATGCAATAAACGAAAAAATCAACGAAATTCCATAAATAACAAAAACTGTTTGGCGATGCGTTAATCCCATTTGCATCAGTCGATGATGCAAATGACGTTTATCAGCATGGGCAATGGATTCCTTATTCAGAATTCGTCGAAGCATTGCAAAAACAGTATCGGTAATGGGAACTCCTAAAATCATAACAGGAATGATAACTGAAATAAAAGTTGCATTTTTCAATCCCGATAGCGAGAAAACTGAAATCATAAACCCAATAAATAACGCGCCAGTATCCCCTAAATAAATTCGCGCGGGAAAAAAATTATATGGTAGAAATCCAATTTCTGCAGCAACTAGTGTAAAGATCATAATTACAACATACATATTGGTTGTCGGCAAAAAGAATAATCCAGTAATTCCAGTTGTAAAAAGTGCAATGATCGATACTCCGGTGGCCAGACCATCCAAGCCGTCAATTAGGTTGATTGCATTTGTAATTCCAGCAATCCATAAATATGTAATTGGGAAACTAAGCCACCCTAGCCCAACGGTTCCTATAAAAGGAATCGTCAGTGTTGTCATTCGGACATTAGCAAACACAAAAACTTCAATGGCTGCTAAGGAAATTCCAATCATTTTCTGATACGGTTTAAGCACAAAAATATCATCAATCACACCGGTCAATATGATAATACATTCTCCTCCGAAAATTCCCCATAACTGTTTTGTAGGAATCTGGGCTCGCAAAAGGAAAAAAGTGGAAAAATTAAAGGCAAGAAAAATAGCTAAACCGCCCATTGTTGGCATTGGAACTTTATTTACCCGTCTTGCTGAAGGCTCGTCAACCGCCCCCACCTTAAAGGCGAGTCGTCTAACAAACGGAGTTAGAACAGCAGAGATAATCGCTGTCGCAAATAAACTGACAATAATTTCAAATCGCATGCTAGACCTCTTTTCTAGGAAATATCTAAAGGCTATTTTAGAACAAAATCCCTCCAGACACATTTCAGCTAGATTAATTAATAAACCACTAAAAATATTAAGCGTTTAATCTAGTTACTATAATTATTATACAAATCCCCTCGCCGTAACACAAGCGTAACTAATGATACCACTTACACATTAAATCAAACAAAAACTGGTAGTGTTAAAATTCACAACACTACCAGCTCTATTAAAGTTTATAAATTAATGATCGATTATTACTCGTTTAAATGATAATTATAGGTTGAAACAATGATATTCTCTCGTGAGTTCAAAGCTGCTCTTAAACGCAAACCAGTTTGGTTATGCAGAACATTTTGCCAAGGTTTACGAGGAACAAACTGTGGCACAAGCACTGTTGTCGTATAATTGCGTTCCGAAGCTCGCCGCGCAATCACATCACAGAAACGCAAAGTTGGATTGGCAATTGAACGATATGAGGAATGGATATCAACGAAGCGAACATCTGGATATTCTGCCTTAAATTCCACAGCCGTTTTATGTTCTTTTTTAGGATTGGAATCAAACGAAACATGCATCGCAATTACGTAGTCCCCCATTGAACGGGCATAGTTAATTGCCCCAGAGGTTACACGCGTCACATTGCTGACTAACACAATGACGGTTGACCCATCGTAATCATGTAACTGAACCTTACCCTTGGCTGCAATTCGCAACTGTTCAGCAACTTTTACGTAGTGCTGATGAATCTTGTAAAACAATCTGAGTAGCAACGGCATAATAATTAAGTAAGGCCAAACGTTTGCAAAGTGTAAGAAGAATAAACAAACGACTAACCCAAATGATAATGCTGCTCCTAATAAGTTTGCAGACGATTTAAGCAACCAGTGTCCTGTTCGTTCACGGAACCAGTGAATGATCATCCCTGACTGAGAAAGCGTAAAGGGAACAAACACACCAACCGCATAAAGGGGAATAAGTAGACTAGTTTGACCATGAAAAATCAAGATCAATACAATCGCGCCAACTGCTAACGAAATAATTCCATTTGAATAACCTAGACGATCGCCACGATCCATATACGCATGAGGCATAAATTTATCTTTGGCCAAATTGTAGGCTAGCGTCGGAAAGGCGGAAAATCCTGTATTAGCGGCCACTGCTAAAATAAGTGCGGTCGATAATTGCAATAAATAGAACAGTAGCCCATGACCAAACATAGTTTCACCAACTTGTGCAAGAACTGTTTGATGACCATTGGGTAAAATACCACCAAAATAACTTAAAACTGTAATTCCGGCAAAGAAAATAGCCAAAATAGTTGCCATAATTGTTAACGTTGCGGCAGCATTTTTTCGTCTTGGTCGTTTGAAGTTGGGTACAGCATTACTAATAGCTTCGACTCCAGTTAAGGAAGAAGATCCTGCAGATAGTGCCCTTAAGAATAGCACCATTGTCATTCCAGGAACCGCTGTCCCCACCTTGGTTACTGCATGGGTTACAACACGCCCGGTAATAATGTTAAAGAATCCAATTCCGATCATAATCGTAATGATGACAATAAACAAATACACTGGAAAAGTTAAAAACGAAGCGGAATCACGTAAACCACGTAAATTCAAAGCCATAATTCCAAGCACGATTACAATTGCAAGCGGAATTGCATATGCCTGTACACTGGGAATAGCCGAAGTGATCGCTTCGGTTGCAGAAGTTACACTAACAGCGACTGTCAACATATAATCAACCAGTAACGACCCACCAGCAACTAATCCAGCTGATTGTCCCCAGTTTGTGCTAGCAACCACGTAGGCGCCACCACCTGAAGGATAAGCTTGAATAATTTGACGATAAGATATCGTAATCGCAAACAACAGAACTAAAACAATTCCTGCAATAGGCAAAGCATACCACGTTGCTGCAGCTGAAAGAACCAGCAAAACTGAAAGAATTTGTTCCGTCCCATACGCAACAGATGATAAAGCATCAGAAGACAACAACGCTAAAGCCTTAAACTTAGTTAACGCCTGTCCGCCTTCATCTAAAGTTTTAAGCGGTTTACCAATTAACAGTCTTTTTAGATAATGCCACATGTCATAATACTCCTCTACAAAAATAAATTAACCCGAGTCAATAACTCGGGCAATACAAATCAAAAGTAAGTTTACTACAAATGAGCACGTTAAGCTATATCAATTTTCATAATTTCAGTAACCTGCTCGCTGTCCATTCAAACACATATGCGAATGAAGTGCAACCTTTAAATTCATGGTTTTATCCACGCTTGTTTCAAAAATTTTCAGAAAACAAAAAAACTTTCAGAACTAGGTTTTCACCCAATCCAGAAAGTTTCCTAACTATATTAGTTATTTTTATTTATTTAAATCTGAGCTTACATCATACCGCCCATGCCACCTGCTTGTGGTTGAGCGCCTGTGGCAGCAGCACCGCCATCATCTTTTGGTTCTGGTTTGTCAGCAACAACAGCTTCAGTTGTTAATAGCAAAGCTGAAACACTGGCTGCATTTTGGAGAGCAGAACGAACAACTTTAGTAGGATCAACAATTCCTGCATCGACCATATTCTCCCACTTGCCAGTAGCAGCGTTATAACCAACCCCTGGCTTTTGTTTCTTCAAGTTTTCTACAATTACAGAACCCTCTGCACCAGCGTTCTTGGCAATTTGACGAACTGGCTCTTCAAGAGCACGTCTAACAATATTAATACCAGTATTTTCGTCGCCTTCTGCCTTAAGGTTAGCAATAGCAGGAAGTACATTTACTAATGCTGTACCACCACCGGATACAAAGCCTTCTTCAACAGCTGCACGAGTTGCATTCAAAGCATCTTCGATTCGATATTTCTTTTCTTTTAATTCAGTTTCTGTTGCAGCACCAACTCTAACAACGGCAACACCGCCAGCTAATTTAGCTAAACGTTCTTGTAGTTTTTCTTTGTCAAAGTCTGAAGTTGTATCAGTAATTTGTTGTCTGATAGTAGCTACACGTTCTGCAATTTTATCTTTATCGCCGGCACCTTCAACGATTGTTGTGTCGTCTTTTGTAACTGTAACCTTGTTAGCTTGACCTAATTGATCAATTGTTGCATCTTTTAAGTTTAAGCCTAAATCATCCGTGATTACAGTTCCACCTGTTAATGTAGCGATATCTTCAAGTTGAGCCTTACGACGGTCACCAAAGCCAGGAGCCTTAACAGCTACAACATTGAATGTACCACGCATCTTGTTCAAAACAAGAGTTGGTAAGGCCTCACCTGTAATATCATCAGCAATGATTAACAGAGAACGACTTTGTTCAACAACTGATTGAAGGAGTGGCAAAATATCTTGAATATTGCTGATCTTCTTATCAGTAATCAAAATATATGGATTATCTAAATCAGCTTCCATCTTATCATTGTCAGTAACCATGTATTGTGACATGTAGCCACGATCAAACTGCATACCTTCAACAACATCAAGGGTTGTATCTACACCACGTGATTCTTCAATTGTAATGACACCATCGTGACCAACCTTTTCCATTGCATCGGCAATCAATTTACCAACTTCTGAGTTAGCAGCTGAAATGGAAGCAACTTGGGCAATATCATCTTTTGATTTAACTTCATGAGACATCTTATGAAGTTCATCAACAGCTGCCTTTGTTGCACGTTCAATCCCACGACGAATGCCAACTGGATTGGCACCAGCAGTGACGTTCTTCATACCTTCGTTTACAATTGCTTGTGTCAAAACAGTAGCAGTTGTTGTCCCATCACCAGCAATATCATTAGTCTTTGAAGCAACTTCAGAAACTAACTTAGCACCCATATTTTCAAAATGGTCTTCAAGATCAATTGACTTAGCAATTGTTACACCATCATTTGTAATTGTAGGTGAACCGTATGATTGTTCCAAAACTACGTTACGACCCTTTGGACCAATTGTTGATTTAACAGTATCAGCTAATTTGTCGACACCTTTTAACATCTTTGTTCGTGCATCTTCAGAAAATTTGATTTCTTTTGCCATAAAAATTTCACCTCATTAAATTTATTTTTTAGTTAATCAATGATTGCAACGATATCTTTTTCGTGCAATACCAAATATTTTTTATCTTCATATGAAACTTCGGTACCCGCATACTTGTCAAAAATAACGGTATCACCTGTTTTAACAGATGGTGCAACTTTTTCACCGTTATCTAACACGTGTCCTTCACCCACAGCAACAACTTTACCGCTTTGTGACTTTTCCTTAGCATTACTTGCAAGGACAATTCCACCAACGGTTTGTTCTTCTTCTTCCTGTGCTTCTAATATCACGCGATCTCCTAATGGTTTTAACAATATGAATCCCTCCATTTATTTATACTTTTACTATTTTTAGCACTCTCAACGTCTAAGTGCTAACAACAGTATTTACTATATCATTCTCATCACAGAATGCAAGCATTTCACTGACCTTTTTTGACAAACAACTTCAAGACCCCGGCAAACATGCTATACTATAGGAACAATTATGAGGTGAACACATGAAATTAGAAAAGAAATCTATCTATATATTAATTACGTATTTAATCGTTTATCTTTTGCCAAGCATTCTAAATAGCTTCTTTAAATTAACGCATCCCGAAATCTTTAACATTCAAATTGTTGATTACTTAGCTGGTGCTTGCATTTTATGCTACTTGGCATTTCATGACATGCCAACTAATCTTCCAGAAAAAAGACGCCGTTCTGTTGGACAAAACCTCATTTGGGGAATTTTAGGTTTTATTTTCGTAATTGTCTTGCAAACCATTATTTTACGGTTAACAATTCAATCAGGCGGTAATGCAAGTTCGCAAAATACAACCGATCTGCTATCAATTGTGAAGAATTATCCCATCTATGCCCTTATCATCATCATAGGAGCTCCTATCATGGAAGAAATTGTTTTCCGTAAAGTTCTTTTTGGTAATCTCGCCAATTTGTTAAGCTTTATTAATCCTAAAGTTGCACAAATCCTTACAGCTCTTATTTCCAGTGGCTTATTTGCCTTAGCTCACTCTGATGGTCATTTCATTTTGTATGGCGCAATTGGATTGTGGTTTTGTTGGCTTTACCACCATACAGGACGCATCCAAACATCAATGATGGCGCATATCTTAATGAACTCTTTGGTTGTATTACCAATTCTCGGACTGTAACTCAGTCGTGATTAATCGCGTAAATTAAGGTTTGCAATTCATTAGTCAGATCAATATTTTGAATATGTACTGTTTGGGGCACTGAAACACGAACCGTTGTAAAATTCATAATTCCTTTAATGCCGGCCTGCACTAACTTATCCGTGACTTCTTGCGCAATCGCTGCTGGAATTGTAATAATGGCAATCTCAATTTGTTGATCTTGCAGTTGTTCTTGCAACTGTGTCATGCCATAAACGGGGACATTGCTTTGAATAGAGCCAATTATGGTCGGATTAATATCAAATGCCGCGCTAATGCGGACATTACTATTTTTATGGAAATTAAAGTTTAAAAGCGCATGTCCCAAATTTCCTACACCAATTAGGGCTACGTTTGTAAGTGTATCCTGATCAAGGATTTTCTTAAAAAAATCAATTAGTTTGTGCACATCATACCCATATCCACGCTTTCCTAACGTTCCAAAATAGGAAAAATCGCGTCGAATTGTCGCCGCATCAACTTGAATGGCCTCGGCTAATTCTGTTGAAGAAACTCGCAATTTGTTTGCACTCAATAAATTATTTAAATAACGATAGTATAAGGGTAACCGTTTTGCAGTTGCCTCCGGAATTTTGGTTTCCATTTTAAAGAACCTCCAAATGAACTTTGTGAATAATTAACAAAGTTAGTTTACCACTTTCCCAATAGGAACCAAAACTTAAAAACAAACGCTTTATAAACCAATTAATGAAAGGACACATGATTGTGATTTTACTACAAGCCCAAAATGTCAGTCGAGAATTTAGTGGAGAACAACTATTTTCACAGATCACCTTTGATATCCAAGAACAGGATCGAATCGGTCTTGTTGGCAGAAATGGTGCAGGAAAAACTACCCTTCTAAAAATGCTAATCGGTCAAACTCAACCAGATGAAGGCCAAATTATTACCAAAAAAGGATTATCAATCGGCTATCTTGCCCAAAATCAAGGCCTAAATACAGATAATACAATCTGGAATGAACTTCTAACCGTATTTTCCGAAGTAATTGCTTTAGAACAAGAAATTCACAAGCTTGAAGCCCAATTAGGCGATCCCAAAATCATCGCAAACCCTGAGAAATTTAAATCCTTGTCTAATTTGTATGATCAAAAGCAACAAACCTTTAAAGCTAAAAACGGGTTCGGCTATCAAGCAGAAATTCGTGGCGTTCTAAATGGTTTTAGTTTTGGTAAGGAATTCTATGACCGCTCAGTTAATTCGCTCTCTGGTGGTCAAAAAACCAAATTAGCTTTGGCAAAATTGCTGTTAGAACAACACGATTTATTAGTTTTGGATGAACCAACAAACCATTTGGACATGGATACTCTTGCCTGGCTTGAAAAGTACATTAAGTCTTACGACGGAGCCCTATTAATCGTGTCACATGACCGTTATTTTCTCGATCATGTTGTAACCCGAGTCCTCGACTTAGACCAGCAAACCTTGTTTTCTTATACCGGAAATTATTCAGATTATATTGATAAAAAGGCTGCCCGTCTCAAGAGCGAATGGAAAACTTACGAAAAACAACAAACCAAAATTGATAAGTTACAAGATTTCGTCAATAAAAATATTGTTCGTGCCTCAACAACCAAACGGGCTCAAAGTCGACGAAAACAATTGGAAAAAATGACAGTGCTTGAACGTCCCAATTCCGATGATGCCGAAATGCATTTTCACTTTGCAGCGAAGCACCCTAGTGGCAACGTTGTTCTCACTGTAAAAGATGCTGCAATTGGTTATGAAGCAGATCACGTTTTATCCGCACCCATCAATATTGATTTAACCAAGCATCATGTCCTGGGAATTGTTGGGCCAAACGGAGTCGGTAAATCAACTCTATTAAAAAGTATTCTTGGACTGATTCCGTTTCTTAGCGGCACCCAAAAACTGGGAACTGGTGTAGAGATTGGTTATTATGATCAAGAACAACATAATTTAGACGATCGTAAAACAGTTTTGAACGAGCTTTGGGATGAACATCCATTAGTTCCTGAAAAAGATATTCGTTCATTATTAGGCAGCTTCTTGTTTTCAGGTGATGACGTCTCAAAACTAGTTAAAAATTTAAGTGGCGGCGAACGTGCTCGCCTGCTTCTAACCAAGTTAACAATGCAAGCCGATAACTTCCTGATTTTGGACGAACCAACTAATCATTTAGACATCGATAGTCGTGAAGTCCTTGAAAATGCCTTAAATGAGTTTGATGGAACAGTTCTCTTCGTTTCGCATGATCGGTATTTTATTAACCGGGTAGCTACAGAGATTCTTGAAATATCACCTAATGGTAGTCAATTATTCCTGGGTGATTACGATTACTATGTAGCAAAAAAAGAAGCTCTAAATACAAAGACAGATTCTAATGATGGGGCCAGCAAAGCAGAAAGCAACGCGACCTCAAAAAAACAAACCTATCAAGCTTCAAAAGATGCTCAAAAGGCACAGCGAAAATTACAACGTGAAATTGAAAAGCTTGAAAAGCAACTCGATACTTTGTCAGAAGCGGAAGCTCAGATTCAAACAAAAATGGCGGAACCACAAAATTTTAATGACCATCTAAAACTTGAAGAACTTCAAACAAATTTAGACAAAACTCAGGCCCAAATTACTCAAACTGAAAATGAGTGGACGTCTAAAAGCGAACAACTTGAATCTCAAAATTAAAACATCATCGAATCGAGTAGGAGGTAGTTGATTAATTCAA
>NZ_JQBD01000076.1 GCF_001437255.1 Pediococcus damnosus
CACCTAGGAAAACTTGACACATACAATTATACACATCATTAGCTTTATGAGTGGAAATTTGTAATAATAGGATTAACAAATAGAGTTTTAAGAAAGTAAGGTGATGTGATGAGAAAACTAAAAGTTCATTGGTTACTACAGATGGTAATCATTCTGGTTGCACTGGAGATTATTGCCGTTGCAATCAACATGTTCTATGCGCCTCACAACGTAGCTTCAGGTGGGACGACCGGGATCGCGATTTTATTACACGAGAGTTTTGGATTCAATATGTCCATCGTCGTCCTAGTTTTAAACGTGGCGATGTTAGTACTTTCGTATTTTACCCTTGACAAAGCAACGACAGCACGGATTACGTTTGGTAGTTTGATCTTGCCAATTTGTTTGGCAATAACACCGCAAATTAAGCTGGTAAATGATCGGTTGCTGGCGGTGATCGTGGGTGGCGCAATTTTTGCGTTAGGAGTGGCGATTCTTTATCGATTCGATGCTTCAAGCGGAGGGACCACGGTACCACCGTTGATTTTTAAAAAATACTTTAATTTAAAACCATCCTTTGGGTTACTGGCAGTGGA
Source organism: Pediococcus damnosus (assembly GCF_001437255.1). GTDB lineage: Bacteria > Bacillota > Bacilli > Lactobacillales > Lactobacillaceae > Pediococcus > Pediococcus damnosus. The sequence continues at coordinate 576 of NZ_JQBD01000076.1, forward strand.
TGGGCTAATCTGTTTCTTTAATATTTTTGTTTCTGGCTTTGAAGCCTTCTTCCTCGCGGCGCTTTCATCCATTTTAACCATGTTTATCATGAATTATATCGAAACTGGTTTGGATCGGAAAAAAGTTATTTACATCATGAGCGATGGAAATTTGGATGAGGTGCAACATAGTTTAGTGACAATTATGGAAAAAGGGCTCACGGTATTTGATGTTAGAGGCGGATACAGTGGTGACAAGAAACAAATGTTAATGATCGTGGTGGAAAATTCAGAGTATCAACATATTTTGAACCAAATTCATACGATCGCACCAGATGCCTTTGCACTAGTTTATAACATTGCTGAGGTTCGGGGCGGTAATATGTAAAAGGGTTTTCAATTCTCGCATAATAGCTGTAGTATTAAATTATTAACTATAGACGAGTGGAGATTTAATATGACAGAACTTTATATCGTCCGCCATGGCGAAACACGTGGCAACATAATGGGATTCAAGCAAGGCCAGATTGACGGCGCACCATCACAACTGGATGATAATGGCATCAAACAGGCGCAAAATTTACATGATCGGTTTGATGTTAGTTTTGCGGATCAGTTGATTGTGAGCCCACTAACGCGTGCTAAAGATACGGCCAACTTGTTGAACGCGGGCCGCCATTTGCCAGTTGAAGTTGATGATCGGTTGCTTGAAATTTCGTATGGCGATTGGGATGGTCAATATGATGCCGACCTTAAGGCAAAATATCAGAAGTATTTTATTCCTGGTAGCAATGCTGTCTATCCAGAGTATTACAAGGTAGCCCATGGTGAACAGTTTACCGATGTTGAAAAACGGGTTGCAGATTTTACGGACGAAATTCAGGAAAAATATCCAAATCAGAAAATAATCATTGTCACACACGGTTTTACGGTGCGAAGTTTTGCCCAAAATGCGGTTAAGGCTACAGATCCATTAGCCTTTAAAGAGCCACAAAATTGTAGTGTCACTAAAATTGAAATCGAATCGGGTGATCAGCAGGCCTTATACTATTATGGTCGTGTGTTCGAATAAGTGAACGCAGGAAGTCTGTGATCTTGAAAAACTAATAAAACTGATATTCACTATTTTTTAGAATAATTTGACAAGTTTAAAAGCTGTATTTAACTTTTGCCAGCCAATTTTACTCACATATATAGGAGAATCTCATGAAAAAAACAACCTTATTGCTGCTTCTTTCTTCCGCATTCCTTTTCCTAGGTGGATGTTCTAATAATACTGATAATAAAAATCAAACTAACGATTCATCAAGTAGTTCTGTTTCAAGATCGTCTAAAGAAAGTGCGGCATCAAGCCAATCTAGCTCGTCAAGAACGTTAAATAGTGATGACGAAATGTCGTTATTAGATAGTAGTTGGAAATTTAATAAGTTTACAGTTCATCAAGTTGAAGCAGAATTAGATGATGGGCAACTGGAAGTCAAAGTTTCTTGGGAACCAAAGACTGAGAAAAAAGCGCCGTTTGCTAATTTTGGTCAAGTTAAGGTTACTCAGGCCGGTCAAACGTTGAGTTCGGTTGATCGTGATGATGATATTGATAAAGGTGAAAAAGTTCGCGATCTGGATTTGACCTATGATTACAGGAATCGAACTGATCAGGTTAAGATTCAAATTATAGAATCAGATGGTAAGTCACGCACTGTGAGGGTTAATTTACAGTAATAGGCAGAGGAGTCTGAATCGGTTAGGTTGACTGGTTTGGGTTCTTTTTTTCTCATTCACTATCTTAGGACAGCTCGATAAAGCCAGAAAAACCACATAAGCAATCCTCACAGCGGGATGCGATCCCGCCTCCGGATCTCTTATGTGGTTTTTCTTAACGCTTCATCTCACTCACTATTTCAGGACAGCTCCACAAAGCCAACCACAAGATCTAAGTGCACCTCTGGCGGGATTGCGATCCCACCGCCGTCACTTTTCACCTGCCTTTTTCCACTGAGCTTGAGGACAGCTCGGCAAAACAAGAGGCTGATCATAAGCACGACTCCCGTGGGATTACGATCCCACATCCGTCGCACTTATGATCAGCCTCTTACCGTTTTGTCTCACTCACTATAATTTAGCATTTGATTCGCTATCGTATCTGCCATTCTTAAGCGCACATCATTTACACTTGGAATTGGACTACCATTTGTTAACCAATGGCGACCTTCCGTTGAGATTCCCCAAATGTAAACATTTGGTACCGGAATGCCATCACTGTCGATCATTTCTGCCGTTTCAGTTGTGACGTCCATAGCACCTAACTGCTTGGTACTGTCATCTTTGAAATGTAATTGGTACGGTCTTGCCATTCCGCTCTTTAACAAATCTTGAATTAGTGGATTTGTGCTCATGCGGATATCTGTCGATGCCAGTCTTGCCTCAACAATCCCATCCGTTTCCACTTTGTAATCCAAAAATTGTTTTGAATAAGCGATAAAATGGTGATGCTTCATTTCAACAGTTAATTTTGGCCCAAGGATTTTAACCACCCCAGCTTTAATCAATGCCAAGAGTTGCTCTAACCGTAAAATTGGCGGCCCTACTGCCAGAAAACTATTTAAACTATTAAAACCACCTAAAATGTAGCGAGCGTAATCATCATCAGAAATGAGTTTGTAGGTAATAACCTTACGAATATTGGTGCGTAATTCACGAAGAGTTTCCATTGCGCTGGAAAACGGACTTATTTTATTACCCCGTTTAGCTTCGGCAATATCTTTTTCCAAATATTGAATCATGACTTTTTGAAGATCTTGAGCAGTTTGCGCATCACCCTCAGGATGTTCTAATTTTTCTATATCTAAACGGTCTTCTTGGGCAATACCATAGTCATCCAAAACCTGTGATGAGAGCGGATCTTTTTGAAAAGCTCGTTCAAATTCATGCGCGCTAATCCCGGTGTATGCTTGGGCAACTAACTTTGTATAGTAGGTGCATGCGACCTCTGAATGAATTAAATCCAAAAACTTCTGGCCACTCATCTGTTCTTGATTTTCGATCATATGGTCCACAAGTTGGTTCGATAGGAAATAAAGCGGTCGTGTTTCACCAATCGCTTTTTGATCAAATCCGCGAGCATGATAAGGGAAGCCCCGTCCGGAGCCAGCATAGATTTTTGGCTCCTTACCTGATGGTTTATACCGAAGTGTATCATCATCCAATCGCTGAAAGGTTCCGCCACGATGAGTTGTTAGCATGATCATGACATCCATAAAGTTTAAGCCTAATCCGCGGAGTAACACTGCAGAAGCGGCTGGAATTTTATCGAAATCTTGTTCAGCAGCGTAACCACTACGCAAATAGATTAAGTTGTTTCTGCTAGCAAAATCCGCCAATTCTTTTTCAGAGTCGGTAGCTTCAGCAAGGCCTTCTCCCAATGCCATTGAGACCCCATCAAAAGTTTCGGCAGCATCGTCAAAATTTAGTTTATAGGTATGGTCATTTAAACGTTGGATTCCAGTGACGCGTTCTTTATGAAAAGAAACGGTCACGTTTTCAGGGAGATCTACCAGTAATTGTTGATAATACCATTCTTGATAAACGCCATATAAACCACGACTTGCGTAGCTATTGGTTGAAAGATGACTAATTTCGCTTAAAAACGCTTCTTTATTTTTATAATTATGATCAGCAATAAAGGCCCTTCCAGAACGTTGTGCCCATTCAAGCAGTGTCGGCCCTGGAATTGTCGGGCCTTCCATTTCAATTGTATGATCGGTGAACAGTGTGATTTTAGCTGCTAGGGAATTCATCAAAAGTTCGTGCGGTTGAGCTGGCTGCCAAACGCGTCCGGCAATGCCAGCTGGATCAAAAAGATGGATTTCCAAGTTGTTAACCGACATCCGTTGATTCCAAGCCAGCAGTCGTTCTAAAGCCATTAAATTACGTGGCCCAGCGCCAATTAAAGCAAGTTTCATGATAAATCACCTGTATTCTTTATTTTCAGTTCTATATGGTCATATCGTATCACAAAAGCGTCAAAATTAACGATATAAGTGTGTTTGATAACCTGAGTAGGTAGGGAAAAATAGAGTTCGTGATCAAAATTTGACAGCGCTTTCTAAAAACGGGTAAACTGATCTTAAGTGTTAACTGAATACGAGGAGGAAAAGTCATGACAACAAAATTTCCAAAAAACTTTTTATGGGGCGGCGCAACGGCTGCTAATCAAATTGAAGGAGCCTGGGATGTTGATGGCAAAGGGGTTAGTGTTCAAGATCTCTTAACAGGTGGCACGTTAGAAAAGCCACGTCATTTCACGGCAAAGGTGGAGAGTGGCGCCTATTATCCTTCCCACACAGCTAGTGATTTTTATCATCATTACAAAGAAGACATTAAATTACTGGCAGATATGGGTTTTAAGGTTTATCGATTAACTGGACACGGATTTTTCCAAATGGTGATGACGCGCAACCCAACCACGCGGGGATTGATTTTTATCATAAGGTTTTTCAAGAATGCCACAAATATGGGATTGAACCCTTAGTCACAATTTCACATTACGAAGTGCCCTATCATTTAACAGAAGCATATGGTGGCTTTTTAAATCGGAAAGTGATTGGTTTCTTTGAAAATTATTGTCGGATTCTTTTCGAATCGTACAAGGATGAAGTCCATCTTTGGTTGACGTTTAACGAAATCAATACAGCCCTGATGTTTAGCGGTGGCTTTATTCAAGCTGGTGTACCGGTCAAAGATGGTGATTCAATTTTTGCATCCAGTTCCCATGAAATGGTTCAAAATGCCTTTCAAGCGGTCCACAACCAATTAGTGGCCAGTGCTAAGGCTGTGCAATTGGCCCATGAAATTAATCCCAAAAATAAAGTGGGTTGCATGATTGCCGGTTCCGAAGTTTATCCATTAACGCCAGACCCTAAAGATGTTTTATTGGCACAACAACAGACGGAAATGAATAATTTTTATTGCGGGGATGTTCATGTCCGCGGCGCTTACCCGGCATTTGCAAAAAAGTATTGGCGCGAACATGACATTCAGCTAGACATGGATCCAAGTGATGCGGAAACTTTGAAGAAAGGGACCGTCGATTTTTATAGTTTCAGCTATTATTCATCTGGAGCAGTGACAGTTCATCCTGAAAAACAAGAAAAAGTAAGTGGCAACATGTTGTCTGGAACCAAAAATCCTTATTTGAAGTATAGTGATTGGGGTTGGAGCATGGATCCAGAGGGTCTGCGAATATACTTGAATCAAGTTTATCAACGTTATCAAATTCCATTGATGATTGTTGAAAATGGTTTGGGTGCTTATGATAAAGTTGAAGCAGATGGCTCGATTAAGGACGATTATCGGATTGATTATTTACGAGGCCACGTAGCTGCAATGAAAGAGGCCATTGATGATGGCGTCGATTTAATTGGCTATACACCGTGGGGATGCATTGATTTGGCTTCGGCAAGTACTGGACAAATGTCGAAACGTTACGGTTTTATTTACGTAAATCGGCACGATGATCAAACGGGCGATTATTCACGGACACCCAAGAAGAGTTTTTACTGGTATAAAAAAGTGATTGCAAGCAATGGAGAAGATTTGAGCTAGTAATTGGCGCATAATCAAAATCACAAAGAAATCAGTTTTTACTTGACTTACAATAAGTAATTAGATATTCTAGGTATTGGAAAGAACAAACAGAAAGGAAGATAATTATGATGAAGTCAGAAATGCAAATCGAATGTTGTATGCCATGTTGCTCAAAAAACAACATGATTATTTGCGTATCTGCGAATTGTAATTATTTTTCGCCAACATTTGCCTAGAAATACTCGTAATAGGTTAAAAAGTTGAGCCGACTAATTGCATATGCAGTTAGTCGGTTTTTTTCTGTTAAAAAAGAAGGGGATGATGCTGAATGTCACCAGGCTGTCCGTGTTTAAATAAAAATTTGAAGTTAAATGAAGTTCGCGTCACCGAATTCAACACATAGAAAATTCAATCAGGGGAGACTTATTATAATGAAAAAAAGATGGATAATTTTAACCACGTTTGCTGCTGCACTAGGGTTGGTGCTCGCAGGCTGTGGTAACCAAAGCTCCGATAAGGCAAGCAACGGATCTTTAGCATCGAGTCAAGTACTTAATTTATCGGCGGATGCACCGCTTGATACGATTGATATTGCGAAGTCTACCGGTTATGGACAAACAGGAAATGTTTTTGAAAGTTTGTACCGTTTAGGAAAGAATGGAACGCCAATTGCTGGATTAGCTTCATCTGGAAAAGTTTCAAAAGATGGTAAAACATGGACTTTTAAAATTCGGAAGAATGCAAAGTTTAGTAATGGGCAGAAAATTACGGCTCAAGATTTTGTTTATTCTTGGCAACGAACACTGAATCCAAATACCAAGTCGCAATATGCATACTTATTTACTGGCATTAAAAATGCTGACAAAATTAATGCGGGTAAACTAAGCCCATCGAAATTGGGTGTTTCAGCATCAGATAGCCATACATTTGTGGTTCACTTGGATGAACCAATTGCTTATTTTAAGGTGTTGATGACTTACCCATTATTCTCACCAGTTAGCAAAAAAGTAATTGACAAATATGGCAGTAAATACGCCACAACTTCCGAATACATGGTTTATACAGGTCCTTTCAAGATGACAGGTTGGAAGGGTACTAATGATCATTGGTCATTTGTGAAAAACGACCAGTATTGGGATAAGAAGAAAGTTAAGTTGAGCAAGATTAATTACTCAGTTAATGAGAATCCGTCGACAATTTTGAGCTTGTATCAATCCAAAAAGTTAGATATGGCCCAGCTTTCAAGCGAACAAATCAAAAACTTCAAGAATAATCCTGATTACCAGACAGTGCCATACAGTATTACACGATTCTTGGCATTTAATTTCAAGGCTTCAAATTCTAAGGTACGCAAGGCCATGAACAATAAACATATTCGTCAGGCAATTTCATTATCAATTGATCGTAAGCAATTAATTAATAAAGTTATTGGGGATGCTTCGACGACGCCAAGGGGCTTTGTACCAACTGATTTAGCTAAAGATCCAAAGACAGGCAAGGACTTTGCTGATGAAGCCTATTTGAAAGGAACTGTTAGCTATGATAGTACAGAGGCTAAGAAACTTTGGAAACAGGGTATGAAGGAAATTGGTGAAAAGAACCTTAGTGTGACGTTGATGTCAACTAATGACAATGATGATAAGAATATTTCTGAATATTTCCAAGTTCAATTGCAAAAAGAATTACCAGGAATGAAGGTTAATTTGGTAAATATTCCTGATAAGGTTGCTTATTCACGAGCAGCAAAGGGTGACTTTGATATTTATGTTTCTGGATGGGGAGCGGATTTCACGGATCCAATCTCTCATTTGCAGGTACTGCAATCGAATAGTGGTTACAATTATGGTAAGTGGAGCAATAGTGAGTATGATCAATTGATCAAAAAGGCCCAGAATCAAGATGCCAACAATAAGAGTAAACGTTGGAATGATATGATTAAGGCCGACCAATTGGTTGTTAAGGATGCGGCAATTGCCCCATTGTATCAAACAAATTACTCGTTCTTGATAAATCCAAAATTAAAGGGTGTTATCCACAATACGGCAGGCACACAGTGGAATTATAAGACGGCTTATTTAGAAAAGTGAACGAAACAAGTCGGTAGGTGAAAAAATATAAGCAAGGTGGAAGCGGGATCGCATCCCGCTGCGAACCTTGTTTATATTTTTTTGCCTGACTTGTGAAGTTGTCCTGTGGTCTAGCAAAAAAAGAGTCTGGTGTACAAGCTAAAAAAAGAATTGCGAACGGGAGGAGTAAAAACATGAAACCTAGAATTGGCATTGTTGGCAATGTGTTTACCGGCGATTCCACTATTTTTTATCATAATCATGCAACTTATACGTTTCAGGGAAACGTTGACGCAATTGTAAAAGCGGGTGGGTTACCAGTCATTATTCCGATTCAATCGGCAGAATTGGCAACAGATTATTTTGAAAACATTGATGGCTTATTTTTACCTGGTGGCCAAGATGTGACACCCGCCCTGTATGAACAAGATCCAAGTCCGCTACTAAAAAAGACCTCTTTAGAGCGTGATGAATTTGAATTGGCTTTGTTTAAGTTGGCTTGGGCTCAACGTAAGCCAATTTTAGGAATTTGTCGCGGAATGCAGCTGATCAATGTTGCGTTAGGTGGAACCCTATATCAAGATCAATCGTTAATGTCACGGTCCGTTGAAGTTCAGCACGATCAAGCACCCGAAAGCTTAGGAAATATTGCCACACATCAAATTGCGGTCAAACCCAAATTGAAGCGTGTTTTGGGTGAACATGTGCTCGTAAATTCTTTACACCATCAGTTGATTCATGATTTGGCAAAGTCATTAATTTCCTTGGCGGTTGCAGAAGACGGTGTGGTTGAGGCTGTGGCACCCATTGATGATAGTCGGCCACTTCTTGGTGTTCAGTGGCATCCAGAGATGATGTTAGATAGGCCAGAAATGGTGGCTATTTTCAAAAAATATATGACGATGTTCTAAACGAGAGCAAATCTCTTTGTCAAATGTTATGTTTCAAATTCATCACTTTGTCACTTTCTAAATTAAAAAGCCGTTAATCCTATGAGTACCAAGGCTTTAGAGGAATATTACCCCGAAAAATAGGGTCTCTGTCAAATCGTATTGGTGGAGA
>NZ_JQBD01000077.1 GCF_001437255.1 Pediococcus damnosus
CACCAATACCAGAAAGTGTAGACCCTTTTTTTATTACTTTGTGGACTAGGCAAAAGCGTAAATTATGTGTAGAACAAATATGAATGACATAGGAGGAGAATAACGTGGTATTAGGTACAAGTTCAACCGCTAGTATTATTGTAAACACAATTCTAATTATTTTGATTGCTGCTTATTTGGTGTATCAAGGATACATTGTTTGGAAACGAAATAAAGTAGCAAAAATGCTTGATGAAGATGATTTTCGTGAGGGAATGCACAAAGGTCAAATCATCGATTTAAGAGAAAAAAAGGATTTTGATGCAGGACATATTTTGGGTGCTCGTAGTATCCCATATGCAACTTTAAAAACTCGTTTTCAAGAAGTCCGTCCTGATTTACCGGTTTATATTTATGACCAAGGGCGCAGTTTAAGTTCACGAGCAGCTTTGTTTCTTGCTAAAAAAGGATATAAAGAACTCTTTATTCTTCACTACGGTTTCCAACGTTGGAATGGAAAAACTAAAAAAAAGAAGTTAATTAAATCGAGGTAAGGAAGTGTTGAGGTGAAATCCTTGGGCTGTCTTTATCTTTTTTTTAACAGTATTTTCTGTTAATCTAAAGCCATAATAAAAAGGACTGCAATAAGGCAGCCCCTGTACAGATAATTATGAAAATTAACCATTATGTGCTGAACGTTGCTTGCGCATTGCACGTTTACGATTTTCAGCAGCACGATTTTCTTGATCTTCAATGGGTTGAACGATTACTTTGTGGAAGGTATAGAGGATAGCAGCGCCAGCCCCTACAACTGAAAAACTACCAACGATAAATCCTTTAGCAAAATTTTTCATTTTTGAAACCCCTTTCTATCTTTAATTATCTTTATTATGACTTTTTTTGACCAAAATATCCAGTAAATTACATGAATGGGAATGATTTTATGTTAACAAAGATTATTGCTCATCGTGGCAGTAAGGGAGTTCGTCCAGAAAATACCCTTGTATCGTTCGAAAAAGCCATTGATGAGGGCGCTGATGGGATTGAGACGGATGTCCACATGTCTAAGGATGGTCACTTGATCATTATGCATGATGAGACGGTAGATCGAACAACAGATGGGACCGGTCGTATTTTTGATAAGACACTTGCAGAATTAAAACAATTAGATGCAGGTAGCTATTTTGGATATGAATATTTGGGAACTCGAATTCCCACTTTGAATGAAGTTGTTCAATTTTTAATCAAAAAGAACTTTACTGGTTTATTTAATTTGGAACTCAAGACTGATAAAATTCAATATCCAGGTATTGAAGAAAAAGTTTCGAACTATATGAGCCAACAAGAAGTTCCTTTTCAAATTGTTTATTCTAGTTTTCACCCACAATCATTAGTTAAGATGCACGCTTTGAATCCTAATATTGAATTTGCAAGTTTATTTAAGGTTCAAACCAAATTTGCTCGTAAATTTTATCGGAGTCGGTTAGTGAAAGATTGGCACCCTGACATTCGTTGGGTAAGGGCTCATCGTTTTTTCCTACCTCATGTACAATTACGGCCGTGGACTGTAAACAGTACGGACGATATGCGTTATTGTTTTAAGCGTCGTTTTGATGGCATTATAACCGATTATCCGGGGCGAGCTAGTATCATTCGGAGATCAATTCAAGGTGGATAAAATGGAAAAAGTATTAGCAATTATTGGACCTACTGCGGTTGGGAAAACAAGCTTATCGTTGGATGTGGCAAATCGATTCAATGGAGAAATTATCTCCGGTGATTCTATGCAGGTATATCGACATTTAGATATTGGCACGGCTAAAATTTTACCAGCTGAACAAAATGGCATAAAACATCATTTGATTGATATTCGTGACTGTGACCAGCGATTTTCTGTATCTGATTTTAAACAGAATGCGGCAGAACAAATTACTCAGATTGCGGCAAGAGGTCATTTACCGATCATTGTGGGTGGAACGGGGTTTTATTTACAAGCTCTGCTTCAAAATTTATCACTCGGTAGCGACACCTATGAACCAAACGAAAGTGTACGTAATAAGTGGCATGCGTTTGCACAAGCCCATTCACAGGCTGAACTATGGGAGCAACTGAAGCGAGTTGATCCTAAGGCTGCTGAAGGGATTCCTCCTAATAACGAGGTACGAGTAGTAAGGGCACTAGAAGTTTTTGAAAAAACTGGCCACCGTTTTTCGGATCAGCAAGATGTTAAAAAAAGTCCCTATAATGCACTTTTAATTGGATTAAATACAGAACGAAGACTATTGTATCAACGGATCAATCAACGAGTTGATCTGATGGTAAAGGCGGGTTTAGAGAACGAAGCCAATCAGCTTTATAAACTGGGTGGTGTAAATTTACCGGCTGGAAAAGGAATTGGTTATCGAGAATGGTATCCGTATTTTGAAAACCAAATTTCTAAAGATGAAGTTATTGAAAAAATAAAACAAAATTCACGACACTATGCAAAACGACAATTGACTTGGTTTCGAAACAAGATGCAAGTGAATTGGTTTGATCTGGTTCAACATCCAGAAGAAAAAACGCAATTAATTGCCAAAATAAAAAAATGGAATGGAGACCAGTAGGTATGAAGTGGACAGATGGTTTGGATAAGAAACTTGTAACTTGGGTTAATGAAGTCGATAAACAAATTGCTCCTAAATTACATGAGATTGATGAACAAGTTCTTTTTAATCAAAAAAAAGTTCTCGATGCGTTTCGTAAAGAAAAAGTTTCTGAAGAGGAATTAAATGGATCAACGGGATATGGCTATGATGATAGCGGTCGGGATGCATTAGATGCCGTTTATGCAGATGTTTTTAAAACAGAGGATGCCATGGTTCGTCCACAAATAATATCTGGTACACATGCCATCAGTACCGCGCTATGGGGAATGCTTAGACCGGGTGATAAATTACTATATGCAACCGGAATGCCATATGACACGGTTCAAGAGGTAATCGGAATAACTGGTGAGCCTAATGCTGGATCTTTGAAGGACTTTCAAATAAAATTTGATTATGCTGAGCTAAATGAAAAAGGTCAGTTTTCTGAAAAAAATGTACGTGAGAAACTCACCGATGATGTGAAAGTTGTTGCCATTCAACGGTCACGTGGATATGCCACTCGAGAAAGTTTCACCGTCTCTCAAATTGCCGAAATGATTCGCTTTATAAAAGGACTTAAGCCGAATGTAAAAATATTTATTGATAATTGCTACGGTGAATTTTCTGAAATTAGTGAACCAACAGAGTTTGGAGCTGATGTCATGGCTGGCTCACTTATTAAAAATGCTGGTGGTGGTTTGGCCAAAACGGGTGGCTATATTGTGGGCAAAAAAACATTGATCACGCAAATTGGTAACCGGCTTACAACTCCTGGTTCTGGTAAAGATGAGGGAGCTACGTTGAATACTTTAGCAGATATGTTTCAAGGATTTTTTCAGGCTCCCCATGTTACAGGTGAAGCAATTAAGGGTGCAATTTATGAAAGTGCCCTTTTGGAAAAATGTGGGTTGGATGTTAGTCCAAAGTGGGATGCACCACGGACTGATCTGATTCAAACCGTTAATTTTGGGAATCCTGATTCTATGATTAAATTTGCCGAGGCGGTTCAACACTATTCACCTATTAATTCCTATGTGGATCCAGTACCAAGTGAGATGGGTGGCTATGATGATAAGATTATTATGGCTGCAGGAACCTTTGTTCAAGGAGCTAGTGTTGAATTCTCAGCTGATGGCCCATTACGCAAGCCGTACACGCTTTATATACAGGGTGGACTCACATATGCTCATGTTAAAATTGCAACTACTGAGGCCGTTTCTCAGCTATTCTTTTAGAATGTGATCTCATGTCATAAAACGTGACATGAACCGTTGACTTTAAATTCTTTCATTGATAAACTGTACTTGTTTTTGAATGAGGAGGGTTGTCATGAAAGAAAAAGAACTTCAGCGATCGCGAGCAGTTTTACCAATTGGTACAATTATGAAACTGACTGAATTGACAGCGCGCCAAATTCGTTATTATGAGGCTCAGAGTTTAATTTTACCAGTTCGTAGTGAAAGTAATCGACGATTGTATTCGCTAAACGATATTGATCGTTTACTTGAAATTAAAGATTATTTGACCGAAGGATTTAATATGGCTGAAATTAAGCGTGTTTATGAAAAACAGGCCAGTCGGCGTCAACAGGAGCATCGAAAACTGACTAAACCAGTGTCTGATGCTGACTTGCTAGATGCGTTACACAATGAGTTTTTGACAGTTGGTGGACTCAAACATGATGGCGGAGCTTTTTCCAATTGATAATCAGTCCCGAAAATAAGAATAGGAGCGATACAGATGGCAAAGCGACAATATACCAAAGATGAGATTCACAAGATGGCAAAAGAAGAAAATGTCCGTTTCTTAAGACTAATGTTCACCGATTTATTTGGAACAATCAAGAATGTGGAAGTGCCTGTTAGTCAGTTAGACAAATTACTTGATAATAAGCTGATGTTTGATGGATCTTCAATTGACGGATTTGTGCGCATTGAAGAAAGTGATATGTATCTTTATCCTGATCTTTCAACATGGATGGTTTTCCCATGGGGTAATGAACATGGAAAAATTGCTCGAGTGATTTGTGAAGTTTATACACCTGATGGAAAGCCTTTTGAAGGCGATCCGCGAAATAATCTAATTAGGTTGCTTAAAGAAATGCGTGAAGCTGGATTTACTGACTTTAACATTGGACCAGAGCCCGAATTCTTCTTGTTCAAATTAGATCCCGCAACAGGCAAACCAACAACTAACTTAAATGATAAGGGTAGTTACTTTGATTTAGCACCAATGGATCTTGGCGAAAATTGTCGTCGTGATATTGTTCTTGAACTTGAAAATATGGGCTTTGATGTTGAGGCTTCTCATCATGAAGTGGCACCAGGACAACATGAAATTGATTTTAAGTATGCTGATGCATTGGCAGCGGCCGATAATATTCAGACCTTTAAATTGGTTGTTAAAACAGTGGCTCGTAAGTATAAATTGCATGCGACATTTATGCCGAAACCTTTGGACGGCATTAATGGTTCTGGAATGCATCTTAATATGTCATTATTCCATGATAAGGGAAATGCTTTTTACGATGAGAACAATGACTTACAGTTATCTCAAGAAGCATATTGGTTCCTTGGTGGTCTGTTGAAACATGCTCGAAACTTTACTGCTATTTGTGATCCACTTGTGAACTCATACAAACGATTAGTTCCTGGATTTGAAGCTCCAGTTTATGTAGCTTGGTCTGCAAGTAATCGTTCACCATTGATTCGAGTTCCAAGTAGTCGTGGACTTTCTACTCGTTTGGAGTTGCGAAGTGTAGATCCTTCCGCAAATCCATATTTGGCAATTGCGGCAGTCTTAGAGGCAGGTCTTGATGGAATTCGAAATAAAATTGATCCACCAAAGTCAATTGATCGCAATATTTACCGAATGAATGAAAAAGAACGTAAAAATAATAATATTATTGATTTACCTTCAACTTTGCATAATGCTTTGAAGGCTCTTGAAACTGATGAAGTTATGGAAAAAGCGCTTGGCTCACATATTTATCAAAGCTTCCTTGAAGCAAAGAAATTAGAATGGGCTTCTTATCGTCAACAAGTTACTCAATGGGAACGTGATCAATACCTTGAGCAATACTAAATCACAAAATTAAATTAAAATGATCAACTGATCAATACCGTTATGACACGATAGATTAGTTGGTTATTTTTTTCTAAAAAAAAGGACAAATTATTTAAAAGATTTCAAAGAATTTCCAAAGTGGGCATGTATTTTAAGCGATTTCTGTTAAACTTTAATTATGATAGGAAAAATTCTTTGTTGATTAGCTAATTATTTGGTACATTAGAGGTAATCAATAATGTAAGGTGAACTTACAAAATAGGAGCGATATACAATGAGTGATGAAAAAAATACTACGGAATCTCAAGAACAACCAAATGCACGGTTGAAGCAAAGCCTTTCAGGGAAGATTGCTTTTTTAAATGCGTTACAGACGGCCGTTGATCAGCAAGATGATCGATTAATCTATGAATTGTTGGATCCAGAGCGGTATCATACAGAGGTTTCTAGCGCAAACGATTCGATTAAATCGGGTTATTTTAATTTGGTCGAAGATGTCCGAAGTCAAATTGGTCATTATTTGAGTTATCAATTGATTGATTATTTGGCGAAAATCTATCCATTCTTTTATTATCGGGAAGTTTCTGAAGGAGAATTTAAGATTCTGTTTGGGAACTGGTGGGATCGTCGTGAATTTGGTTTCTTAGATGTTTTGAATCTTGAATTTCAGTTTGACAAAGATGAATATCAGAAACTTCAGGGAACCTTCGAATTAGATGCTAATAATAAGCATTTAAATACCGAAAACATTGCTAAAATTTCAGAAGAAAATAAACAATTACAAGATTTAGTGGCCAATCAAGATCAGCGTGATCAGCGCAAAGCTCAGCTACGTGATCAACTTCAAGATACTAGTTCAAATAGTTCTTTTTGGGAGAGCGGTAAGGTCAAAGAGGAGCGTCAGGCTGTTAAAGACGAACTTACTAAATTAACAGACGAGGATCAAAAAGCTACAGACGCACGAGACACGATGAAGCGTAATGAAGATCAAATTTTAGCGTTATCTAAAGAAGACACAATCTTAAGTTATGAAAAACAGGCTGTTAAACAGGCATTCGGAAGTTTTGAGGCTTTTACCAGCCATTCCAAGAAGCTGTATGCAGACTATTTGATGAATTTGATTGGAAAGGACAAGGTGAGTGCTGATGAGTAATGAATCTTTGAATCCTTCAAGTTTAACAACCAATGGACGTTTGGTAGCCTATAGCGATTCTTTAAAGACTGGTCTTCAGCATGGAATTGAGTTTACAAAATTATTTGATCAGTTAACCGATACTAAAGATGCGAATGAACTGTTAGAAGCATCCACTGCGCTTTTTGATTTTCAGATGGATACTGAGTATGTCGTTTATCCACACAAATATAATGCGAATGATTACTATTTGATTTTTATGAGTCGTCTTCTTGAATTACATAGCGACAAGGATGCCGTTTTGCACTCACGTGAGGATAATTTGAAGGCAGATACTTTATATCAAACATTTCCTAATATTGATGATAAAGAGGAATTTCATTTTGAACAACGGGCTAATCAAGATGGTGCCTTTTATGTTGAACAAAATAGTCATCAGGTGATCTTTTCATTAAATCTTGAAGAAAAAACGATGTATTTTAATTCAGATACAATCACAAAACTTTTTATTACAGAGTGGAGTGACAAATCTGATAAAGATGAAGTTACAAATGCCGTTGATTTGTTCATTCAGTTCGGAAAATATTTGGTTTCAGATTTTGATTTTAGCGTGGACTTTAATATGCTTGATGCATCAAATGATAAAAAGTATATTTTGGCTAATACAAATCTGTCGGAACAGATTATGGATAAACTGTTTGTAGCAACTGCAGATAATAATTTGATGCTCCAAAATATGGATGCAGCTCAAGGTGCATTTTTAGAGCTTGGGAACAATATTGTCTTTAGCTTATACAAAGAAACGACTGAGGATGGCACTGGACGTTGGGTAATTACAGTTCATGATCCAGAAGAGCAGTATTCATTATTTGAAATCTTTAATCAGTTTAGCTTTTTAAAGAAATGGTTCCTTGATAATATTGATGAGCTTCAAATTGGTTCTAAAATGGTTTAGAGTGGGTGAAATAATTGATCGATATTCCAAAAATGATGCAATCGTCTATTCAGTTAGATCGGAGTATTGCGGATGAAAAGCATTTAACATTAAGTCAGGATGCACGAATTAAAAATACTTTATTATCATTAGATGTCGAGCTTTCTGAAGTGGCCAATACTTCTGAATGGTTTAAAGTTTGGAAAGATCATAAAGGCAAACACGATGATGGTAAAACAGTTCGTGAAACACTCTTGATTGAGTATGTAGATGCCATTGATTTTTTCTTGTTGTTTGCAAGCGAAAAACAATGGGTAGAAAATGTTGATTTGACTGAAGAGCAATTTGATAAATTAGCAGATAAATCGGATAAACTAGATTTAACTCAAACGTATTTGGCGATTAAATCGATGTTGTTTAGCAGTTATGTGAGCAATCGTCCAGATAATTATCGACACGCATGGCATTTATATTTAAAATTAGGAATGGCAGGTTTTGGTTTTACTGCAGAAGAAATTGAAAAAGCCTTCTATGAGAAAAACAAGATTAATTATAAAAGGCAAGAAAAAGGCTATTAAAGATTTTAGAATAAAAAAGGATCGAAATAAAGGTTAGTTGTCAATAATTAGCACGGGTTACTAGTTCCTTGTTGAACTAGTAACTATAAACAAATTATTGAACTGTCAGCTTTTATTTCGATCCTTTTTTATTTTAAGAAAATAAAAATCAGGTTACTTACGAATACTTTTTAAATCTTTATTTTTCGACTGCGTTTTTGATTGCGGAAACAAAGAATCCCAATCATTTATTACTTGAACGCCAATAGCAAAAATAAAAATAACAAGAATGATCATCAATGGTCCCATATGCATGCCTCCAATTGAATTTTACATTCTCATTATGTCTTTGTTACAGGAATATTTCAAATAATATGCTCATTTATCGTGTATAGTCAAAATTTTGACCGAAATAATCACTTTAAATTTTGTGCTTGTATAAATTATTTAGGCGTGTAGAATTAAGGATTGTTGTGGGGATGCACAACCGTCTTTCTTAATCCCCTCCTAAGAAGTTTAAGAAAGTAAGAGGCTTACCGATTAATTCCAGTGAGCCTCCTTTTTATTTATAATAAGAATATGTAAAATTAATTGCTTGGGATGTGCGCGGTGACGCAAATGGTGGTTAAGGCAGATAAAACTTACCCCTGTTTAGTAGAAAAATAGATTCAATTGAACTTATAGCTTGTATAAATTATTCCAGACGAGTATTATGAAATAGCAATGTAGGGATACATGACAATCTTTCTTGGACCCCTCCGAAGAGTTTGAGAAAGTAAAAGCCTCACTAATTAATTTTAGTGGGTCTCTGTCAAATCGTATTGGT
>NZ_JQBD01000078.1 GCF_001437255.1 Pediococcus damnosus
TGAATTAATCAACTACCTCCTACTCGATTATGTTTAAGTATTAATACGTACATATGAGTTTAAAAACGAAACATAAAGGTGGCCTGAACGATTTTTATTTCTGTCAAGAATAATGAGTGAACTATAAAAACATGAAATCGCTGTCACAAATTACCTGCTATGATTACCTTGTAAAAAGGAAGTGGAATTCTACAAAGAGAGGTGATGGTTGTGAAAAGAATTCTTAAGTCATTACTTGTATTTGTTGCTTTGACTAGTATTTTTGGATTTTATAGTCATCGCAACACTTATGCAGAAGAAGCCGATCCAATGTTCAGTCTCACCGCAACAAAGTCTTTAATGAAAGTTGGCGACAAGGTGGAGGTTAAGGCTACTCGGCTACGAGAATTGACAGCGGATTCGGAGAACTTTACTTTAGTGGTGCCAACGGGGATGCAGCTTGATGAAAATGCCTTGAGCCAAAGCAGTCAAGCGGCTAACTTCCAGTCACATCAAGAATCGGACAAGCTGATTTTGACAGTAACTGATCAAACGGTTAAAAACTTCACCATTCCGTTAATCGCGGAAACGGCCGGAACGTTTTCATTGAGTGTTCTGAGTGCAAATCAATTAGTAACAAGTAATGTTGTCCATGTTACGGCAATGGCGGTACCAGTTGAGTCATCGAGTTCCACCACGTCAGGTACGCAAGCCGAATCAACAAGCTCTTCAGCAATTTCTGACAGCTCATCAACCGCTTCCAGTACGTCGGAGCAACCAGAAAGTAGCTCAAGTGCAGATGTTGTTTCAGAAAGTAGTTCGTCAAGCAGTTCGTCAGAAACGGTTGCGAAATCGGCAACAAGTTCAGCAAATAAAAAAGTGATATCTGGACGTTCAATGGCAACTGCCGCTATCTCAATTGACCAAACACCCAACATCCTCCAAGTTTCAGATTTATATTATTACGGAGGTAGCACAGGGCAACCTATATCTGGATTCTTTCAAGATCCAGACAAAGAAAAGGTAACAGTAAATTTCATTATTACCAAAACATCTGGAGGGGGAGCAACTCCTCCAAATTCAGGGCAGGTACAAACTCTTGGAGTAATTAATACTAGTGGAGGAAATGTTAAAGACAAATTTAGTTATATGATTCCTGCAAAAAGTCTGGCAGTTCATAATGCCGGTTCGGTAGGTTCCGTCTATAAACTTACGATTCAGTTTACTGATGGCGGGACAAAGCCTAGTAGCATTCGGCAAGCAAATTTCCGGCTCCTTTACGTTGACGGTGAATTAACGCTTACTGCTCCCGATAGTATTGGTTTTGGCACTGACTTGGATGCTAAAGCGACAGGCAATCCAGTTTATATGAACAAAACGGTTACTGGAAACCCTTTGGCAGTGAAAGATACACGGAAAATTCCTACTGGTGCCATCGTGAATGGTTGGAGTGTGACGGCAACATTAGCCAAACAAATGACGGGTACTAACAATGAAGGAGTTTTGGCAAACAGCTTACACTATATTAATGCCGGAACGGATTATGTGTTAGGACCCGCAGCTGTTCCTGTGAAGGCCTTGCCGAAATCAGAGCCGGGGACCACAAATAATATTTCTGCTACCTGGAATAGTACAAACGGTTTGGCCTTTGAACCCACTGCGGGGCAACCAGTAGGTGGAGGAGCCTATTCTGGAGCGGTTACTTGGACACTGCAAGACACGCCAGGAAACAAATAAAGGAGATGAGGTCACGTGAAAAGAGGGTTGCTACTCACTATATTGACAATTACGTCAATGTGTTTGATTAATTCACCGATTCGCGGTGATACCCATGTCTCAGAGGTTACTTCAGAAGGACGCGTGGGGTTTAACAAAGGGAACAATATCACCAAGTTATCCTCCGTCAGATTTAAGGCCCGCTGACAAAGTACCTAATGGTCCAGATACAACAATTAAGCCAACGGTTCCTGTTTCAGCAGCAAAAAAACAACAATTTTTACCGCAGACGGATGAAGAATCGGATGGAATTTTGCAAGTGTTTGGTAGTTTAGGTTTTGTCGTAGTTGCTTGGTATTGGATGAAAAAAAATCAGGTACGCAGGCACAATCAAAAAAATTAGTGTAGTGATTAGAAAAAATTGGATAGTAGGGTTTTGCTAAAAGCAAAATAGACAGTTAAAAACGAAAAGGAGCCAGTCCGAGTTGCCGTTTTAACGGTGTAGCGGACTACTCCACAGTAAGGAGGATCATTAGCAAAGTACACTAATGATCTTGGATGTTTCGGACGTTGACCATTCTTGTGGCCGAAGTACCGACCGCAAGAAACATGGCAGGATGGACATCCGTATGAGAATAGGATTTTGCGAAAGTAAAATAGCTATTTAAAAACGAAAAGGAGCCAGTCCGACTAGCCGCTTTAGCGGTGTAGAGAGGATGGACATCCGTATTGAGAATAAAATTTTGCTGAAAGCAAAATAGTCATTTAAAAACGAAAAGGAGCGATACTCATGATTAACAAAAAATTATTACTCTCAGTTCTTAGCATTGGAACCTTGGTTTTAGGAGCGGTTGCCCCAGTTACAGCTTTTGCGGCCGAAAGTCGCATTGAACAATCAACTGCGACTGCTGCATTTAAAGAAAATACTGTTGATCCAGTTGACCCAGTTGACCCCACGAATCCAACAGATCCAACTGATCCTGAAATTCCTGGAACTGGTGAAACAGGCCCACTGACAATTGATTATGTATCTAGTTTTGATTTTGGCACACACAATATTCCAACCGCGGATGCGACCTATACAGCAGCAGATGCGAAAAAAGGCGATGGGACCGCAATTCCAAACTATGTCCAGGTTAGTGATCGTCGGGCTGGAACTCCTAAAGGTTGGAGTTTAACAGTGAAAGAAGAAAAACAGTTTGTAGACACTACAGGTAGCGAATTATCTGGTGCTGCATTAAGCCTTGGAACAAGTCAAAAGCAAGCTGCTTCTGTTGGATATCCAACCTCAAACGATACAGTAACTTCAACGACAACGGACACCGCATTAGTTCCAGGAGCAACAACAAGCGTTATGAAAGCTGATGTCGGTGGTGGTGCTGGAACCTGGGTCGATGTTTTTGGGGAAGCAGGCGCATCATCAGTTAAACTAATGGTACCGGCAGCAGCTCATCCCAATGCAGATAGCTACAGCACAAAGTTAACATGGACTTTAGCTGATACACCATCAGGCGATTAATTTAAACTGGTAAGGGGGTCATCACTGTGAAACGTAAAAATTTATTCTTGATTTTAATAACTATGGTGCTTGGGGTGTTACTAACTATCCCAGTCTCGGCAAGTGAACTGTCTTTTGGGGTAGAAGCCAATCTACCAGAAAATCAAGTAGATAAAGGTGTGACGTATTTTGATCTGAATTTAAAGCCTGGCGCAACCCAAACTGTGACGGTAACGGTCACGAACAGTTCTAAAGATCAGGTTAAAATTGAACCCGAGGTCAACACAGCGACGACCAACTTGAACGGGACAGTAGAGTACCAAAAAGTTGCCAAGAAGAATCTTGATACCAGTTTAAAATATTCCTTGGCAGACTATGTCAAACCAGTGGAAAAAACCGTGGTGCTAAACGGTAAACAAACGAAAAAGATTCATTTAAAAATTACAATGCCAAAAGAGAAATTTAACGGCGTTATGGCGGGGGGATTGCGGCTTCAGGATAAAAATCAAGAAGTTAGCAAAAATGCGAAAAAGAAGAAGGGAACTACGGTTCAAAATGAGTATGCCTATTTAATTGGGATCGTGTTGCAACAGAATACTAAAAAAGTGCTACCGGATATGAAATTGGCGAGTGTGAAACCAGGGCAAGTTAATTTGCGAAACGTGATTAATGCCCGATTACGAAACGTGAAGGCAACTTACCTCAATAAATTATCGGTTAACGCAAAAGTGACTAAGCAGGGAAACTCTAAAGTTCTTTATCGGCAAAAAAGAACTAACATGCAAATGGCTCCCAATTCTGTTTTCAACTACGGCCTCCAATTGAATGGACAAAGTTTAAAGGCCGGGAGATATGTAATGAATATCACCGCGAAATCTAAAAAACAGACCTGGCATTTCAAGAAGACGTTTACGATTACTCGAGAAAAAGCGGCTAAGTTAAATGCTAAAGATGTTTCGATCAAAAAAGATTACACGTGGATTTATGTTTCAGTAGGTGTCCTCATTATCCTTCTCTTAATTGCCATCGCCTTTTGGTTAAGTAGAAGAAAGCTAAAAGCTAAAGAAGCCGAGAACGAGGCCCTTCGGCAACAGCTAAATAAGCACGAAGAAGATGACTAAGTTTTGTACAGAATTATAAATGGAAAGCAGCTTACGTAGGGATGAATAAATCTACGAGGCTGTTTTTTTGTTGGATATTGGTTATATAAGAGCTATCTTCGTCAAAAATATGTGATTTTTAAATTTAAATACTTTAAGGAAGTATTCTATTTTGCTATAATTGGGTCACAAAAGAAATTTTAAATGAATAGAATTCATTTGGTTAACGGCCAAAAAGCTTCAATTAAAATTAATGTTTTATTTGGAGGAAGATACTTATGATAAAAATAATGATTGTCGATGACCATCCGATCTATAGAGATGGTTTAAGGGTCGCATTTAAAGACAAAAAAGATTTAAAAATTATGGCCGAAGCAGAAAATGGTAAAATAGCTCTACAAAAACTAGATACCGTTGAAATTGATATTGTTTTACTAGATATTCGGATGCCAGTTTTAGATGGTATTGCAACGCTGGGGCGAATTAAGAGTCAATTTCCGAAAGTAAAAGTTATTATTCTTACCGGTTATGAAGATGTCAACGTTTTTAGTAAAGCAATGTCACTAAAGACGGATGGATTCATATTAAAAAGTGCGACGGCACAAATTATTTTTCAAACAATTCATGATGTCATGGAAGGAAAAGTAATTGTATCACCTAAATTACTAAGAAACACGACTGATTATCGAAATTTGAGATATGAGTTAACAGATGAAGATTTGGACGTGCTGACTAGGATTGCTAAAGGTGAACGTACTTCCAAAATTGCCGGCGACCTGCATTTTGGTGAAAGAACGATTAAGAGCCATTTAACTAATATTTATGAAAAATTAGGTGTGAATAGTCGTGTAGCAGCGGTTGCAAAAGTGATGCAACTTGGATTAATTAAATTATAAGTGGAAAACTAAAATTTAAGTATTGAAAATTATTATGGCAAATTAATAGAAAATGAAAATTAAAAGTGCAATTTAGTGATAGAAAAACTAAATTACACTTTTTTTCCTTAATTATTTTAAGATATTTTAAGATTAAGTTTTATAAATCAAATCTATAAAAAAGTGCTATTTTGCACGTGATTTCTTAAAACAGTATTTAATGTTGCTATTTTTTTAATTATTTTTCCTCTTTGGGCAACTATTGTGGCCCAAAAGTACATTGAGGACAGCACCTTTTGAATATACCATTGATTATGGTTATATTATGGTCATGAGATAGAGAGAGGGCGTTTTCATTTACCAATATAGATTTAAAGAACCTTTTAAAAATGAACAATGCAAAATTGCTTTAATTTATACTTTTAATAAAGGAGGAGTTGTAGATAATGGGTAAAAATAATATACTCGGACGTGCTAAAAAGATTGACGAGCACTACAAGATGTATAAGGACGGCAAACGATGGATGTTTGCCGGCATGGCTATGCTTTCATTAGGAATTGGCATGGCCACTCAAGTAAATGATGCACATGCTGACACAGTAGTTCCTACTGCTAATGTAGCGACCACGAGCTCTGCATCAAAATCAAGCGCGGCTAGTTCAACAGCTTCAAGCTCTGCTTCTGTAAGCTCTGCATCGAATTCAAGTGTGACCAGTAATTCAGTAAACTCAAGTTCTGCTTCTGTGGGCTCTGCATCGAAATCAGGTGCGACCAGTTCAGCAACTTCAAGTTCTGCTTCTGTAAGCTCTGCATCGAATTCAAGTGTGACCAGTTCAACAGTTTCAAGTTCTACTTCTGTTAGTTCTGTATCAAAATCAGGTGCGACCAGTTCAACAGCTACAAGTAACGTTACATCAAATGTAAAGGTACCAAGTTCGGTGACATCGATTTCAGATGCTACTAGTTCGGCTACGGTAACTAATTTGGTCGATCCGACCAATGCAGACATTGCTGCTGCTAAATCTGCTGCTTTAATAGCCTATGAAACTACTGGTAAACCACAAATGATTACTGCTGCTGCTGCTGCAAGCGTTACTGCGTTTACAAGCACAAAAACAACAGTTGATACTAATCCAAGTACTGAGACGGATGTTTCAAAAACTAACCCAACAAAGGTTACAGAAGATACCGGGCAAGGTGAACAAGGTACAGATGCTTTGCAGGCTGGTTCAGGAGCTCCGACGTCAACGAATATGAATGTTGTAGTTGGCTCAACAATTGGTGTTTCTGGAACAGTTGCTGGTGATCAAAAGACCTATTTACAAGTTGAAGTTCCTGATGGCCTTAAAGTTAATACAAATGGTAATGCAACAGTTTATACGACCATTTCTATTCCTGCTGATGATTTATCAATTTTAACGGGCTTAATTGAAGGTATCGGAACAGCTTTGAGCAATGGAGCTAAGCTTGTGGACGCAATACCTGGTGTTAATTTTAATGCCCAAGGAGTTGTTGATGCGTTCGATGTTTCAACGCTGATTTCTAAGCTTGGGACCGGTGTATTCTCAGCTCCAGTTACGCAGAGCGCCGATGGTAAATACATGTATGTTGATATTACTGGTGACACTGGAATTTCAAATATTTTGACGCAAGACATTACTCAGACTATTACTAATTTAACGAACGCAGTTAGTGCTATTCACGTTACAGCTACTGTACTTGGTTTTACTACAGACGTTTCTGGTACGGCTGCGAGTGATATCATGAGCTTTCTGACACCTGCGATTAATGCACTTAAAGCTTCAATTACAACTGGTGGATCATTTATTAACAAAATTGGTAGTGCTACACTAGTTGGCCAAATTCAAACAACAGTTCCTGTAACTGCAGTAACGCCAACAGTTACTGGTGCTACGGGTTCGTATACTCTTGAAGCGCAATATGTCAATGACAATACTCTTGAAGCTGACATAGCGGATTTGGGAAACAATACTGCAAAAGCGGTTCTGACTTATAAAAACACACCAGTTGTTTCAGTTTCTAAAGTTGCTGGCGACTCTAAATCTGGGTACCAGATTACTGGAACAACAACTGGAGGAGGAGCTGCGGCTCGAGGAGTTACCGTTACTGTAACTGATAGTGCTGGAAATGTTGTAGGAACGGGAGTTTCAGATGCTAATGGTAATACACAGTCAGAGTTGATGGCAGCGTTGGGCCTGAAAGTACTTTAACTATTACACCGTCGTATGCACAAGCAAGTAACGATACAATCTATGGTGCAAATGATAAAACTAATACTGATAATATTGCAGGAGAGCCTGTAACTGCTGTAACGCCAAGCGAAACAAATACCTCAGGTGGCACAACAAAGACACCAGGCGGTACAACAACGACAACAACGCCGGGTGGTACAACGACAACAACAACACCAGGTGGCACAACAACGACACCAGGTGGAGAAGTAACAACACCAGGCGGTACAGTAACAACGCCGGGTGGTACAATAACAACGCCAGGTGGCACAACAAAGACACCAGGTGGAGAAGTAACAACACCAGGCGGTACAATAACAACGCCAGGTGGCACAGTAAAGACACCAGGTGGAAAAGTAACAACGCCAGGTGGTTCAACTATTACGCCAGGTGGTACAAAAACAACACCAAATGGTACGGTAACATCGCCAGGTGGCACAACAATAAAGACACCAGGTGGCACAACAATAACTCCAGGTGGTGGAACTTCAACACCAACGACTAGCACGGGTTCAACAACAGGTACCGGATCGACAACTGGCACTGGTTCAACGACTGGGACTGGTTCGACAACAGGTACTGGTTCAACAACAGGTACTGGTTCAACGACTGGGACTGGTAGCACAACTGGCACCGGATCAACGACTGGAACAGGTTCAACAACTGGGACTGGTAGCACAACCGGAACAGGTTCAACAACCGGAACTGGTTCAACAACAGGTACAGGTTCAACAACAGGTACAGGTTCAACAACCGGAACTGGTAGCACAACTGGGACTGGCTCAACAACTGGAACTGGCTCAACAACTGGAACAGGCTCAACAACTGGGACTGGTAGCACAACTGGAACAGGTAGTACCACAGGTACCGGCTCAACGACTGGAACAGGTAGTACCACAGGTACTGGATCAACAACCGGAACTGGTTCAACAACCGGAACGGGCTCAACAACTGGGACTGGTAGCACAACTGGCACAGGTACAGTTACAAAGCCAAGTCAACCAGTGAAGACCCCAGGTGGTAGTGTTGTAACTCCAGGCGGAACTACAACAACTCCAGGTGGCACTGTAAAGACACCGGGACAAAATACGAAGACACCAGGCGGCACAACAACCACACCGGGTGGCACGATCATCACAGATGGTGGTACCACAATCACCAAGGGTGGTACAACAATCACCAAAGGTGGTAATGTAACAACTCCAGGTGGTAACAAAGTTACCCCAGGTGGGACTACAACTACACCAGGCGGTAAAGTAACCACACCAGGACAGAATACTAAGACTAGACCACACCAGGTGGCAGCAAAGTTTCAAATGGTGGCACAATTACGACTCCAGGTGGCACACAGGTAGGACCAAACGCTGGTGGTGACAACACCACAAAGCCAAGTCAACCAGTGAAGACCCCAGGTGGTAGTGTTGTAACTCCAGGCGGAACTACAACAACTCCAGGTGGCACTGTAAAGACACC
>NZ_JQBD01000079.1 GCF_001437255.1 Pediococcus damnosus
CACCAATACGATTTGACAGAGACCCAAAAAATTTTGGCAAGCTCTTTTTTCTACCCTAAAAATTGATATAATAGAAGATGAACATTTATTTTTTTACTGGGAATAAATGCTAACGAGATTTCAAATTCGGTTATCCCAGTAGCTTTAGCGGCCACGACAGTCGTATGCAGTCATTTTTACTTTTGTAAATAATTGTCGTATATTGAAGAAAAAGGGGAAATTTATATGTCAATGATCGAATTTCACGATGTTGAAAAGTATTATGGAAAATTTCATGCACTATACAATGTTAATCTGACAATCGAAGCTGGAGAAACCGTTGTTTTAATTGGTCCATCTGGTTCTGGTAAAAGTACTCTTATTCGGACAGTAAATGGATTAGAGCGAATCAACAAAGGGCAACTGATTGTTGATGGATTCGATTTGGCTGATAAGAAAACGGACATGAATAAAATCCGTAAAAATGTTGGGATGGTGTTCCAGCATTTTAATTTATATCAAAATAAAACAGTTTTAGAAAATATTATGTTAGCTCCTCGGATTGTTTTAAAACGGGATGAGGATAAAAATAAGAAATTGGCAATGCAACTTTTGGACAAAGTTGGGTTAGCTGACAAGGCAGAAAGTTATCCCGCTCAACTTTCCGGTGGCCAGGCTCAACGAATCGCCATTGCCCGTAGTTTAGCAATGGAACCTAAGTGTATTTTATTTGATGAACCAACAAGTGCACTTGATCCGGAAATGATTGATGATGTTTTGAACGTTATGAAAGATATTGCTCGAGATTCCAGCATGACTATGTTGGTAGTTACTCATGAAATGGGCTTCGCACGTGAAGTGGGTGATCGGGTTGTTTTCATGGCTGATGGACATATCTTGGAAGATGATACAAAAGAAAAATTCTTTGACGGGCAGCCTTCAAATGAGCGGGCACGCCAATTTCTTAGCAAAATTATTAAGCACTAAAGGGGGATCCGCATGAAAAAAATAATTCGATATTTAGGATTGCTGACCTCATTATGTGCACTGGTCATGATCCTCAGTAGTTGTGGCTCAAAGGCGGCAACGTCAAATGAAAGTGTTTTAAAAACTGCAGAAAGCAATAACACAATTGTTTGGGGTGTAAAGGCTGACACCAAGTTATTTGGTTTGATGGACGTTAAGGATTCAAAAATTAAAGGCTTTGATGTCGATATGGCTAGAGCAATTACCAAACAAATGTTGGGTCCAAGCGGAAAAGCTAGTTTTATTCAAGTTTCTAGTCAAACTCGAATTCCGTTGTTAAAAAATGGCAATATTGATGCCATTATTGCGACAATGACGATTACTCCGGCACGTGAAAAAGCGGTTGATTTTTCCGATCATTATTTCAATGCCGGCCAATCATTAATGGTCAAAAAGGGTAGTCCAATCAAAAATGTTAAAGATTTAGACAAAAAAGGGACCCAGGTTTTAGCCGTTACAGGTGCTAACTCGGTTGCAAATTTCCAAAAAGTCGCCCCCAAGGCTAAAGTCTTGGAATTACAGGACTATGCACAAGCTCTCCAGGCTTTGAAGTCTGGACAAGGTGAGGCACTTACAACTGATAACGGGATCCTTTTAGGAATGGCTGCTCAAAATCCAGGCTACCAAGTTGTGGGTGGTACTTTCACTAAAGAACCCTATGGAATTGCCGTTAATAAAGGACAAAAGCCCTTTGTAAATAAAATTAATCAAGCTCTCCAACAGTTACGAGAAAATGGTGAGTATGATCGGATTGTTAAAAAGTGGTTCGGTAACATTGCTGGATTTAACTATAAGGAGGCAGAGAAATGATTAGTATTGTCGCGAATCATTGGCAAGACCTCCTTTATGGTCTAGGTCAAACGTTGTTATGTAGTATTTTGGCATTGTTCTTCAGCCTGATTATTGGTTCACTTTTTGCCATTTTTGAAGTGGTTCCTAACAAATTTCTTAGAATTATTGCGCGAGTTTATATTGAAATTTTCCGAAATATTCCTTTGCTAGTAATTACCATGTTCTTTTATGTTGTCGTACCAATGTTCTTTGTGAAGGTAAATGGATTTACTGCCGGAACAATTGGTCTGACAATCTATACGTCGGCGTTTATCGCAGAAACAGTTCGTTCTGGAATTCAGTCAGTGGATCCTGGGCAAATGGAAGGGGCTCGGGCAAACGGGATGACATTTTCACAAGCAATGCGCTATGTTGTCTTGCCACAAGCCTTTAAGATTGTGATTCCACCTCTAGGTAATCAATTTATTAACTTAGTAAAAAATTCCTCTGTATTGGCCTTCGTGGCAGGATTTGATTTGATGTATCAAGGAAACACAATTGCTTCAACGACTTTTGATACCCTGAATTCTTATTTTGTAGTTGGAATTTTATATTTGGTAATTACAATGCCATTAAGTTATTATATGCGATATCTTGAAAAACGATTAGACTAGGAGGTGAAGAAAATTGCAAAACTTTATTAATGCTTATTCTTGGGTAAATATTCATTATCTGCTTGAAGGATTATGGATTACGCTGGAAGTTTCAGCAGTTTCAATTGTGTTCAGTTATATTCTAGGCGCCATTTTAGGTTTGATCCGCTATATTAATGTAAAATATTTATCGGCGATTGTCGGATTTGTAATTGATTTAATTCGTAATTTACCATTGTTGTTAATTATTTTCTTCACTTACTTTGGTCTTCCTAATATTGGAATTCGTTTGAATCCAATCTGGTCTTCAATTTTGGCGATGACGATTTTTGAATCGGCCATGTTGGCAGAAATAATCCGTAGTGGAATTGGCGCGGTTGATCCTGGCCAAATGGAAGGGGCTCGTGCCAATGGCCTTACTTATTGGCAAGCAATGTGGCATATCGTGTTACCACAAGCACAAAAAAAGATGATTCCAACCATTGTGAGTCAATTCATTTCACTGATTAAGGATACGTCTTTGGCCACAATTATTGTGTTACCAGACTTAATGTATCATGCTCAAATTATTTACGGCCAAAACAGTAATTATATTTTACCGATGTTTGTGGCTTTAGCCGTTATGTATTTTGTAGTATGTTATATGCTTTCAATTTTGTCGCATTATTTGGAAAAACGATTGGCTTAAAAATAAAAAATAATAGATTATGATAAAAAGATTTGTAATGTGAATACATTATGAATCTTTTTTTATTTTTCAAAAAATTAGTCTTTGCGCGAATGGACACGGTTTCTAGGCAGCTTTTATTGCCTTACTAACATAAAAAAAGGTTGCATTTTAATGAGCTAAGATTATATTATTATTAAATCTTAATTTTCTTAATCGTTTTTTAATAAAATGTCGGAACAAAGGAGTTATTCAATATGGGAGAAGAACTTTTAACGATTAATCATCTGCACACCGCTTTTAAGCGCGGAACAGAATATTTTGACGCGGTGGATGATGTTTCATTAAAAATACATAAAGATGAGATTCTGGCAATTGTCGGTGAATCTGGTTGTGGGAAAACAACATTAGCGAAAAGCATTATTGGGTTACACGATTTAAAGCGGACTAAAATAACCGGAAACATTAAATTCCAAGATCAAGAGTTAGTTGGTGCATCACCAGAAAAATTTGATCAGTTACGTGGGAGTGACATGGGAATGATTTTCCAAGATCCATTAGCGGCCTTAAACCCATTGATGAGGGTTGAAGATCAAGTTCGTGAGGTTTTGGATTATCACACAGATTATTCTGCTACCAAGAAACATAAAATAGTATTGAAATTATTAGATCAAGTCGGATTGGAAAATCCAGAACGGGTCGCACGTCAATTTCCACATGAATTATCTGGTGGGATGCGGCAACGGATTATTATTGCCATCGCCATCGCTTGTAAGCCTGAACTTATTATTGCAGATGAACCCACAACCGCCTTGGATGTAACAATTCAGGCTCAAATCTTGGATTTATTGCGTAGCATTCAAGCTCAAAATCATGCCGGAATCATTTTAATTACGCATGACCTTGGAGTAGTTGCTGACACAGCAGATGAAGTGGTTGTGATGTACGCAGGGCAAGTTGTTGAACGCGGCACTGTTTTTCAAATTTTTAATCATCCGCTACATCCGTATACACGTTCATTATTAAAATCGATTCCGCAAGCAGAACACGAGGGTGATCGACTTTACGCAATTGAGGGAGCTGTTCCTTCTCTAGCAAAAATGCCCCATGATGGCTGTCGATTTGCACCAAGAATTCCATGGATTCCTGAGAGTGCCCATGAAAAAACACCAACTATGCATGAACCTGAAGAAGGCCACTATGTTTTATGTACCTGTTATCAGACGTTTAAATTTGAAAACGGGGAGGCCGTGTAAATGAGTTTAGTTGAAATTAAGGATTTACAGGTTCATTACCCAATTCGTTCGGGCTTCTTTAACCGAATTCATGATTATGTGTATGCCGTGGATGGCGTGAGTTTTGAAATTGAACCGGGTCAAACATACGGACTGATCGGAGAAACAGGTTCTGGGAAAACAACGATTGGGCGTTCAATAATCGGACTGGAAAAAATTACATCCGGAAAAATCTTATTTGATGGGCATGACGTTTCTACAAAAAAAGAACGAAAGGCCATTGATTATAATCGGGATGTTCAAATGATTTTTCAAGATTCGTTATCAAGTTTGAATCCCAAAAAAAGAATTTACGATATTATTGCCGAACCACTGCGAAATTTTGAAAAGCTTAGTGATACAGAAGAAAAACACCGAGTTCGAGAATTATTAGACACTGTTGGTCTAGGCGAAGATGATTTGTTCAAATATCCCTTTGAATTTTCGGGTGGCCAACGACAACGAATTGGAGTTGCTAGGGCGATTAGTACGAATCCTAAACTGGTGATTGCTGACGAACCAGTTTCAGCTTTGGATCTTTCCGTTCAGGCTCAGGTGCTGAATTACATGCAAGAAATTCAAAGCCAATTCAATATTAGTTATCTTTTTATTTCTCATGATTTGGGCGTTGTTCGCCACATGTGTGACAGCATGGCCATCATGCATCGCGGACGATTTGTTGAATTGGGAACGCGGGACGATATTTATAATCATCCACAACATATCTATACCAAACGACTTTTGGCGGCAATTCCGGATGTGAATGTTGATCAACGAGATGCACAACGTAAGCATCGAAAAGAAGTTGAAAAGATATTTGATACGGAACAAAGCCGTTATTACGATAAAAATGGTCGTGTTTTACCATTACAAAAAGTTTCGGAAACACATTCAGTGGCACTTCCGGAAGATCAAGTGAAGGGGGAGTGAGCTTATGTGGAAAACTATTTTACGTCGGGTGGTTATTATGATTCCGCAAATTATTATTTTAAGTTTGTTGGTATTCATCCTAGCTAAGTTCATGCCAGGTGATCCCTTTACCGGATCAATTACCCCACAGACAGATGCTTCTCAGTTACATGCCCTAAAAGTACAAGCTGGTTTGTATGATCCTTGGTATACACAGTATATTCATTGGGTTGTGAATATGTTCCATGGCAATTTTGGAACAAGCTATCAGTTTAAAGAACCGGTGATGGCAGTTATTGGTGGCCGGGCAATCAACACTTTGTGGCTTTCACTATTCACGGTGATTCTTACTTATCTCATTGCAATTCCTTTAGGATTACTAGCAGGTCGTTACGAGGACACAAATCTTGATCGCGGCATTATGTTTTTTAATTATGTGACGTATGCCATTCCGCTATTTGTTTTCTTGGTTATTGGACTTTGGTTATTTGGTTATGTTTTAGGATGGTTCCCTAGCGGGGGATCAGTTTCTCTCAGTGCAAACGGCTTTTGGGGGAACACTTGGAGTAGGCTTTATCACATGATTCTTCCAGGGGTACTTACAGCACTGCTATCCACAACTAGTACGGTTCAATATCTACGAAGTGAAATTGTGGATCAAAAACATCAAGACATGGTGGCAACTGCTCGAGCAAAGGGAGTACCAGAAAGAAAGGTATTTTCACGACACATCTTGAGAAATTCATTATTGCCAATTGCGGCTTTTATGGGTTATTCAATTACAGGATTATTAGGCGGATCAGTCTTTGTTGAACAGATCTTTACATATCCCGGGATGGGCCAATTATTCCTTAATTCCATTAGTAATCGTGATTTCTCAGTCATTACCGCATTGGTTATGATTTACGGGATTCTAGCATTATTTGGAACTTTATTATCGGATATTATTATGAGCGTTGTTGATCCACGAATTCGGATTAAATAGGAGGGAGTCAGTATGACAAATTCATCAGAAAAAGAGAAAACCGTCAAAACTCCCTCGACTATGAAGGTGATTTGGCAAGAGTTTCGCCATGACCGCGTTGCAATGGCCTCATTAATTTTCACGATCGTGCTGATTTTAGGAATTTTCATCTATGCTGCCAGCCTAAATCTGGAGAAAGTTACGAATGTTAATATCTTTGCCCAGTATGATAAACCTGGTCAGGATGGTTTTATACTTGGTGCAGATGAAGGTGGCCGTGATGGATTCAAGATGCTGGTTATTGGAGCTCGAAATTCAATTACGATTGGTTTTGCAGTTACAATAATTTCTTCAATTTTTGGAATTGTATATGGGATGATTTCAGGATTTTATGGTGGCTGGTTAGATAATGGCATGATGCGGATTTATGATTTCATTAATATTTTACCGGAAATTATGATCATTATTGTGTTGGTTACAATTATTCCTAAATATAATGCTGGAACTTTCATCATTATCATGTCTTGCTTTATGTGGTTAAGTACAGCACGTTTAATTCGGAGTAAAGCCTTATCGGAATCTGAAAAAGATTATGTTGCTGCTTCAAGAACTTCTGGTACCAGTGATTTTATGATTTTGTTTCGAGAGGTTTTACCGAATTTAAGTTCAATTATTATTGTTGATACGACATTAAGTTTCGCAGGTAATATCGGAATTGAAACTGGGTTAAGTTTCTTAGGTTTTGGATTACCTGATAGTACACCAAGTTTAGGAACTTTAATTAGTTACGCACAGGATCCAGATGTCATTGGCAGCAAGGCGTGGGTTTGGTTGCCAGCTGCTATTGTAATTTTAGTTTTGACATTGAGTATTAGTTATGTTGGGCAAGCATTAAGACGTGCCGGTGATGCACAACAACGTCGAGGCTAAGCATTGTAACATGTGAGAGAAGGGATGCCACATTAAAATAAAGTTCGAAGGTATGTGATGATGTAAAATTTTAAAAAATGAAAGTACATAAAGGGGAGATTTTTATGAGTAAATCAAAATGGGCAATTGGAATCGTGTCAGTTTTGGCAGTTATGACATTAGCCGGTTGCGGAAACAGTAAATCGGCTTCTACTAAGACAACTAAACCAACATTGCCTACTTCTTACAGCTCCAAAAAAAGGCCATCAGCGGAGGTACACTAAAAGTTGCAGAAGTTAATTCATCTGCCTTTAAGGGGATTTGGGACGATGCGTTGACAAGCAATGCTGAAGATACAGATGTAATGCAGTTTGGAAATGAAGCATTGTTTAAATATGATAAAAATTTTAAATATATTAAAGGTGGAGCGGCAGATTTAAGTTTAAACCAAAAAGCAAAAACTGCGACGATCAAAATTAATCCTAAGGTTAAATGGTCAGATGGTAAGTCATTAGTAGCTCAAGATGTGGCCTATGCGTACAAAGTGCTTGCTAATAAGGCAACGCAATCTGAATATTACACTGGCAGTATTCAAAATATTGTTGGAATCCAGGCCTATCATAGTGGGAAAGCAAAGGATATATCTGGGGTTCAAATTAAAAACAAGCATACTGTTGTCATTCATTTTAAGCAAATGAAGCCTGGGATGAAAACTAGTGGAAATGGATATATTTGGGAAAATGCTGAACCATATCACTACATTAAAAATATTTCCTTTAGTAAATTAGCTAGTTCACCCCAAGTACGTAAACATCCGTTATTCTATGGACCATATAAGATGTCCAAAGTTGTTTCAGGAGAGTCAGTTGAATTTACTCGAAACAAATACTATTACGGTGGAACTCCTAAACTTAAAAAAATTACTGTTCAGGTTGTTTCAGCAGATTCTATTGCTGCAGCTATAAAGGCACACAAGTATGACCTTGCAATTGGTGGTGTACCGAGTTCTCAGTATAAAAAAATCAAACAGGTTTCTGGTTATACTATGACTGGTAAAAATGCTTTAGCCTATGACTATCTTGGCTTCAATTTAGGAAAGTATGATGCTAAGACCGGAAAAAACGTCATGAATAAGAATTCTAAAATGGCAAATCCTAGTTTACGTAAGGCGATTGCTTATGCTATGAATATTGATGCAGTTGAAAAGAAGTTTAGCAATGGTTTAGGTTCACGTTTGACAACTTTAATTCCACCTGTATTTTCTCAATATCATGACAAATCTGCTAAGGGATTCCCACTAAATCTCAAAAAAGCTAATGCACTTTTAAACAAGGCAGGTTATAAAAAAGGAAAAGATGGTTATCGTACAGATCCTAAAGGAAAAAAGTTAACCATTCATCTTGCTGAGATGGAAGGTAATGCCAATACTCAAGCTATTGTTCAAAATTATATGTTAGTGTAAGGTTTTCCTAGATGGTCA
>NZ_JQBD01000008.1 GCF_001437255.1 Pediococcus damnosus
TTATCGTTTAGATAAAGGCCGAGCTTAGAGAAGTGAATTTCAGCTCTAAGTCGTGCCCACTATTACGCATTAAGGGTTTTCGTACCGAAAGCCCTTAATGCTCCATACGCTGTCGATTCTTGTGGCAAGGATAGCCGCAAGAAGTCGCACTACGTTCCGGCCCAGATTCGCCGGAAGACGGTATTTTAATCTAATTTTGTTACCATGAATGTTTTTGTACCAAGTAATTGGATGTGATTTTGTACTTTCAACCTTTAGATAAATAAGTAAAAAGATTGGCATCGTGATCCAAGTGATCATGACGCCAATCTTTTTTGTTACTTATCTATGCTACAGCCGCCGAAATCTTTTCAATAATGGCTTCGAAGTCAGTGAGTGTTTGCTTCCAAGTGATGGACTGCAAATGATCCACGCCTTTTTGCACCATATGTTCCAATTCCAAAGGATTTTGTTTTGCCTGTAAGAAGGTTTTGGCTAGATCTTTTTCATTAAATCCAGTCTTCAAATATGCGCCCTCTGGTAGGAAATAGCTTCCAGTGCCTTCCTTGAAATCGATCAAAGGAAGACCGCAACTCATCATTTCAAATGGCACTAACGAAAAGTTGGCCATTGATGGAGCAATTCCAAAATCACAACGATTATACAAACTAATCATCTCTGGTTTAGTTAACTTACCTAAATTCTCACCATTAATGAACTGTGCTTTCTTGTCCGTTCCAAAGTAATGAAGATTTAACTTCAATCCTTGCTTTGCCAAAATATTTTGACAATTATTTAATGTCATTTGAATATTGATCGGTGCTCGTCTTGGACTGCTCCATTTCGTATACACCGCAACATCAATTACTTTTTTATCTGGATACTTACTGAGGTCATGAGCCTGATAAGGATACTGTTCCAAATTAACAGGAAAATTAATTTCATCAATCGGACTATTAACTTTACAATTTTCCTTAATCATTTTCGCACACCAAGGGCCCAAAGAAACCATGTGAAGACCAAGCTCGTATGTTTTCTTGGCTAATTGATAACGATCACCAAAAGGATAAAAATAAGGTTCATAATCTTGAACAAAATACATCTTATATCCCGGCTTATTTTTAATAACATACGCCGATTCCCATAATGTAGCCAACCAAATATCTGAATTATGTTTATCAAGTTGCGACATGTCTACACATGTTCCTTCATAACCTTCATAATTAAATTCAGCGTTTTGTTCCATCTCATCAACCGTTTGAGGGACATAACTCAAATAGTAAACATGGTAACCTTGTTTACTTAGCAAGGTTCCTAAATGAAGCATGGTGGTCTGGCCCCCATCATAAGCAATAATTCCGGTCGTCACAAACGTAATCGAATGATAATGATCCTTTTTTGATTGTTTAACTGGTTCATCATTAAAATATTTTAAAATTGAATCGTAATCATGAATATCACCCTGGGGAACATCCACGGTCGCCGTTTTTACTGGTTTCATCGCATTCACCTCCGAATTATTTCAGCACTTAAGCACTTTTTACAGCTTGATGGCCCTGCTGAGTGGAGGTCAACAAATTATTTTTCGTTTCTGGAACAAATAGATAGACAAATAGAATACATAATACACCGCATCCGGCAAAGATCCTGAATACCGATGATAATCCTAATGCACTCATCAAGCTGGGATAAACTAAGCTAACTGCAAAATCAGCCATCCATACAAAGAAGGTTGAAATGCTCATCCCAACATCGCGAATGTCAACTGGAAATAGCTCTGATAAAATTAACCAAGTTAGTGGGCTAATCAAACCTTGTTGACAGATAAGGAATAAGGTAATAAAGCTCAGCACCGCCACGGTCAAACGCGGACCGCTGAGTAAATGAGTTACAATACTCAAACAAGTTAAAATGGTTGTACTGCCTAACAAACCAATCAGTAAAAGCTTTTTCCGTAAAAAACGCCCAACGATTCGAACACTGACACTAACACTTATTACTGAGACTAGCCCAATAATAATGTTCCCATATAATGAGGAGCTCCGCGTTAATCCAGTTCTCTCTAACATTAACGTCCCATAATACATAATCGCGTTAATTCCAGTGATTTGTTGAACAATGGCAAGCCCAACGCCAACCAAGACAAGTTTTATATTGCTGGAAAAAACTACGGATTGAAAACTTTGCGCTTCCACTTCCGGATCAGCTTGAAGTTCATGAGCTTCTTCTTTGGCCTCACTTGGCCGCAAGTAACGTGACATCACGGCCTTAGCTTTTTTCAAATACCCATTCTTCCATAACCAGATCGGGCTTTCTGGAATAGATCGATTTTCCAAAAGTAAAATTAGAGCTGGTAAACTTGCCATCACTAGCATCACTCGCCAAATCCACATCACATTTGGAAACAATCCACCAATAATCGCGTTCACAACGTAGGCGAAAAATTGTCCCAACACAATCTTAAAATCATTGCGTGTTACAACCATCCCGCGAGCATTAATTGGCGAGATTTCCGATAAATATACCGGAATTACTTCGGATGCAGCACCAACCGCAATTCCTAAAATAAATCGGAACACAATAAAAATATACTTATTAGGAGACAAGGAATATAGGACATTAGCTGCAATAAATAAACTTGCAATCCATTGCACTACGCGATGTCTACCATAAATTCCGGAAACCTTACCGGTAAACATTGACCCTAAAGCGGCCCCTAATATTAAAACACTTGAGACTAGCCCTTGATTTGCCGCATTCAAATTCAATTGAGATGCGCTGGACATAAATGGGAGAGCCCCATTTATAACTCCTGTATCATAACCAAAAAGCAGTCCACCAATCGTAATGACACTTGTTGTATGTCGCAAATTTCGCGTTCTCTGATGCAAAAAAATCACTCCTTAGAAAACAAAAAAAGACCTATAGTAATTTAGTCGGGTTAGCAATATAGAATCTCCCTAACACTAAATTAAAATATCATCCAAATAAACCGTAACACCGAATTTTTATAGCAGCAAGAAAAGGCCCCTGTAAAGCGTTTTCATGAGAAATGGATATTTTTGCATAATAAAATAACCTAATGCGTTAGCTCCCATTAGGTTACTGGTATCAACATATTTGTGAATCCGTACCTGAACTACAATTATTTTTCTTTGTCTCTTTAGCACAACCTTATGTATGAAAATTGTTTCAAGAAAATAAACTGACAAAGCTATTATTAGCTTTGCATATTTAACTTCATTTCATTGAGTAGGTAGCAACTTAGGCTTTACATGATGTTATTTACTGGTTTACAGGGGGCAACGTCTGGTTTACATATCACCTATAAATCCCAATTTATCAGCATCTAAAACAGTTTACATCAAGTTGCGCATTGTCTTTAAAGTTTTTTTTAAATCATCTTTTTAAAAAGTTGTTTTTCTGAACTTCAGTTTTAGCAAAAAAATCAATTTCAAAAAAGAAACTAGTGATGTTTTTCCGAGCTTAATTTAAGTTCATGATTTGCTACAGTTCAAACAATTGAAGTTCAGAACTACTTGTCTTGCCACTCTTTTCGCAATAAAGAATACAAATTATGGTCATGATACCGGCCATCTAAAAGTAGTATGTCTTCACGCAAAGTTCCTTCTAGTTTAAAGCCTGCTTTTTGCGCAACATGGTTACTTTCATGATTGCCAACAGCCGCTTCAATTTCAAGACGATTTAACCCATAATCCTCAAACCCGATTTTGACCATTGCTAGAACAGCTTGATGCATTATTCCTTGTCCGCGAGCACTTTCAGCTAGCCAATAGCCAATGTCGGTGCTCATGTTATTTCTTTTAATGTGATTAAAACTGATCATCCCAACTGGCTGTTGCTTTTGATAAATTGCCACATTTAACGACTCACCGGTTCCAAAATTAACATTAACATGCTTTAAAAACTTTATTTCATCATCAACTGTTTTCAAGTTTGCCACCCAAGGTAACCAAACCTGCATTGATTTCCGACTGTTGTCGACCAGTTCAAATAATTGTTTTGCATCTCGTTCTGGATTTGGTAATACAAGTTTTAAATCTTTATTTATCGTGTATGCAAACATGCTTCACACCCTCCTTTATCTGATTAATTATATTATAAGTGCTTAATTTGATTTCACCTAGACAATTTTTTTGTTTATTTTTTAAGTTAGAAATCGTCGTGCAGATTTATGGACGCCAACTGTTCATATAAATCAGTGGTAAACTTGATTTATTGATTAATTTTTTGGGGGGGGAAGAATATTATGTTCAATTCATGGAAGTCACAAAAACAGTTATTTGTAGGGCTATTATTATTTCCTGCACTCGATTTATTTATTAATGACGGCATCGGTCTGATGATGCCCCAAACTTCACCAGCTAACAAAACAATAGCCTTATTATTGACCCTTTTTTCAATTTTAAGATTTTGGATTGAAATCGCCGTGTTTATATTTTTTATCAGAAACTATTTAAAAACTTGTTTTATAAATCTTAAAAGTATTAAAAATTGGTTGGCAACTTTGCTATGCATCGTTTCAGCTATTTTATATAACATCGTCATCTCGGTATTACATATTTCTGTTCCCGCCGCTCAACATTCAACCGAAAATAGTGTTTCAGCTGCTGCTTCACATATCTCGTTACTAGTTTTATTGGCCGTTACAATTATCCTGATTTCACCAATTTTAGAGGAAATAATATTTCAGTACTTCTTTCAAAAAATCTTCTTTCCAATTATTTTTAATAAGTTAAACATAAAACGTGGCAACTTATATGCACTTTTGGCATCAACTCTATTATTCATTGGTTCTCACATTATTAACGGTAATATCACTATAAAAACAATAATAACAGGAATGATCGTATATGCGCCCCTGCTATTACTGGGTATTCTGTATGAAAAAACTGACAAAAACATTATTTACCCAATCGTTGCACACATCATAATTAACTTTATTGGAATGATCTCCATTACTTAATAAATCAAATTCCGTTCGACTAATTAGAAAATCAAATAGAAAGAAAATTTAAAATTTAAAAATGAAAATATCCGAAAAGCTAAAAAACTGTCGTATGAACGAATCCTTAACACAGTCTCAAGTTGCTGAAATTCTGCATGTATCTAGAAAGACAATTTCTGGCTGGGAAAATGGGCGTAGCTATCCCGATGTAAACAGCTTTGTGCAGCTGAGTGATCTATACAAAGTTTCATTGGATTCACTGCTGCGTGATAATAAAGTATTAAATTATTACAAACAACAAAACAGAAAAAATATTAAAATTCGTAAAATTGCTAAATATTCCTACATCTTTAATATTGTTTTACTAGGCGCTAGCTATATAGAACTTTTTAGAATTGCTGGCATTCATTCTTTGCTTATACCTTTGCTGCTTCTAATTAATATAATCACTTTTTCTTCTCATTATGAAAACTGGCACAGGTTAAAAGAAAAAAAACGTTTTATTAGAGCTACTATTATCTTTATACTCTTTTTTGAAATAAACGTTTTATTAAGTTTTATTAATCAAGATTTTATTTATCAAATACGCAATAATGACATTAATTTTATAACTGGAATGATGCTTGGCCGATTCATTCTAATTTTTATTATAAGTTTTAGCTTAGTCATCACTATTTTCTGTACCGATATTTTAAAAAGCCAAGATTAAATTAATCCACACATGGTTACCAAAACCATCAATATTTCAGGATCAATATAATTTTTTACCAAAAATAAGAGCCATCAAATTTTTTTAATTTGATAGACTCTTAATTTCTTTTAGCTTTATTAAAAACAGAAATAGCCGTTGAATAACTTAGTACCTGCAAACTAAACACTTCTTTCCATAGACTGAACTTAGCAGTTAATTTAAACGAGTTTGCATTAAAGAACTACAATCTAGCCCCCCAAAGATTATTTCCTAAGTTATTGAAAGAAAATACATTTCTCCATAATTTTTCTTCTGATTCATTAAATTCAACAGATTCAGATAGTTTGACAACAGGGGCACGATTAAAAAAGACTTGCAAAGTACCAGTAAAGGCCACACCTTCATTCTTTTGTAATTCTGCCAAAGTTTCCCTAACATATTTGGCGGTCTCAGATCCATAATGATATTTATTTAATTCCACACTTAGATCTTTCATTGCAAAAATAGCTTCATTCCTAAATTCCATATGAACTTCACCATCCCACTCTAGTAATTTTATAAACTATAATAATCGCGGTTTTTGCTTAAAATAACTTTTTATTTTTTGAAAAATCTCTACGTTCTTAAACCGAGATTTGACATGGTGTAGTTGTGTTAACACATTGTAACCTGATTGCTCTCTATCTTTAACTCATCACCATGGCATAAATATAGTATTCACTTCGTTCTGGGATGCTGGAATTAAATCACGAATTTCTTCAAACAAAGCAATAGATTGGGTATCTAACTTAATTTTATGCGTGGTAAATCCTCTTAAAACAGTAATTTCTTTAATAAATGTCCTGCCTTTAGCACTGAGGACAAAATCACTTACCTCGTGTTTAGAAATTGCTTCGAGAAAATCGCTAGTGATTTCTAACGCTCTTTGCTTTTCATAGGTATTTTCTAACATTCCTAATCTGGTCCGAAATATATTTAAATCACCCTGTACTTTTTGTTGCCTATCCATATTAATCTCCCCAAAATGGCTTTCCGTTATTACATCAAAAAAGCCATTACTTCTTTTTATGAAATCCACAA
Source organism: Pediococcus damnosus (assembly GCF_001437255.1). Lineage (GTDB taxonomy): Bacteria > Bacillota > Bacilli > Lactobacillales > Lactobacillaceae > Pediococcus > Pediococcus damnosus. Next base: position 6,720 of record NZ_JQBD01000008.1, read on the forward strand.
AATAAAGCGTACAAGAATAAAAGAACCAAAGAATAAAGCTTATCCGCCACCATACTCATACTTTGTGGTTCATATAAAATCCCAAATGTCTGCGTAATCGCATATACCAACGCTGGATAAAGTGAATATTTGTAAACTCGATTAGATTCCTTCAATACCAGTATGACACTAGCTACAAGCGCCAATATATACATAGCAATTGACGGCATCGGATTCGCTATATCTGTAAAAGTTCCAAGTATGACTACAGCGTATATAAAAATGGCAAAAGTAATTTTTAACTTCAATTTTTTCATAAACTCCCCCAAGAATTTAGTGACGAGCATTATTCATGCGCCATCACAATAATTTTTTAATCCGAAATTACTTTAAAAAGCTTCTCCCCCACTACTAGCCTTTCACGCAAAACTCATCTTCACTTCTTAGAAACACTTCAAATTCTTTGGAACAACTCTAACTTTAATCAAAAAAAGCAATCTTTCAAGCTGAGTAATGAAGACATAGAGGGCTTATAAATTAAGACACCGCTTGTGCTGTACACTTTACCAATTTAGAGCATGAAAAATTACCATTATGTAGTAAACTAGTTTTAGGGGAGATTTTAATATGGAAATATCAGAAAAGCTCAAACAGTGTCGAATGAATAAATCTTTAACACAAGCCCAAGTGGCGGAAACTTTACATGTTTCGCGTAAAACAATCTCGGGCTGGGAAAATGGTCGCAGTTATCCTGATGTAAATAGTTTCGTGAAGTTAAGTGATTTATACGGTGTTTCGCTAGATCTTCTACTACGGGATAATCGGGTATTAAGTTATTACAAGGAACAAAACGAAAAAAGCCTTCAAATTCATAAAGTTGCGAAACGAGCTTACATTCTGAACTTCATTTTGTGGTTATTAAGCTACGTTGAATTCTTTAGAATTGCTGGTATTCACTTTTTATTAATTCCCGCGCTTCTTGCCATAAATATCACAATTTTTATGTCTTACTATGATAACTGGAAAAAAATGCGAAAACACCAATATTCTATTAAAGTTATTTTGAGCTTTATCCTTATTTTTTTCGTTCATGTTATCTTAAATTTTTTTAATGATAGCTATATATATAGCCTAGCAAATAACGATATTAGCTCTGTAGGTGATTTTATGATGGGTAGATTTACGCTCATTTTATTAATGGACCTTAGTCTATTAATTGTCATTTTTGGTCGTGATGCTTTAAAGAAATCAGAATCTCTTGGGTACTATTAAGCCATTTAAAACAGTTAACTCACATACCACTAAGAAATTCAGCTAATCTATTAAAAATCAGAGAAATTCCCATACCTAAAAATATAAGTGCATAAACTAACCCACTCCAAAATGCATAAGGTGCAAAACCACTAGTTCCTTTAATTGCGTGCTTACGATATGCGTTAAAAGTTTTAAAAAATGCAACGAATTGCCACATTCCTAGCAGAACAAAACCAAGCCCTAGTAAATTTCCTGAATCCATTTTTATTATCTCCATGTAAATTGCATTCCAATACTGTTTCTTATACTTCTTAGGAGTTATAAGGTCTATATTAGTCATGGCATAACCAAAACACCCGTAAAAAATGACCAAGAATCAAATTCAGATTCTCAGTTATTTTTCTAAATCTAGATTCAAAATACCCAACTATTCGAAGTCATTGTAATTGAATTCGCGAAAACCACAACTGTGTTAATTGATTTTCTTGTTTTTTACAAGCCACCCAATACCAAGGCAATTCCAAATCCAAGAAATATTACTGCAAAGATCAATCCGTACCAAGTTCCAGCTATTGAAAAGGCAGTTGTCCCTTTGTTCGATTTAGTACGTAAGGTTTTAAACCCTTTAACAAACGCATAAAACTGCCAAATGGCCAATAGCAAGAAAACAACCCCTACTAATTTTTCAAAATTCATTATGTTCATCCTCCTAAATATCACATTAATTTTTTGATCTGCTTGTATCTTCCTAGTTCTTTATTTATGAAACGGTGTATCCTTATCTAAAAATTCAAATTCTGTTTCCTTAACCAATGACTTATACCCTAATTTGCTCACCTGTTTCATTAATTCATTGTCATCATTACCTTGGAATTGTTTGATATTCATTGGATCTTCGATATGCACACCGGCTACAACATTCGGATGGTCAACTAAATATTTTCCGGCGTGAACACCAAAGACTCTCCAATAATAATTATCAGCCTTTGTTTGTATATTGATAACTGTTCTGTACCTGGGGCCGTTCGTTGGTAATTGATTCTGGGCATAACTTTTATCCAGGAAAATAACCAGCCTTTTCAAATCTTTACTCTTCAAATCAATTTTCAAGTTACCATCCTGCTTAAGTTGAATCCCATTGGCTTCTATTGAAACTAGAACACCTTTTTTAAACAGATGCGCAAACATCCCCTGATTAGGAAATGTGTTTTCATTTACCTTTACCGTTTTCACATCCATAACGCGGTTATTCAACAATAAAATATTTTCGGGAACTGATCCCCAAGCAGGTGTAGAAAAAGCATTACTTATTTCACTCATTGTTCTTCTCTTCTTTTCCAGTTTGTCCAACCAAAATTTCTACTGTGTCAGTTGTTCATAGGTTGTTCCTTGAACAACATTTTCGAATTCAGCTCTGTCTATTGCCTCATCAATTCTTGAATTATTTTTCAAACTAGAGAACTGTTTCAAATTTAATGGATCGGCAATTTTCACATGCCCCAAAATACCATTCGCAATTTGTATCGATAATTCACTAGTTTTTACTAAAAAATAATAATCCATTTGGTTTGTAGTAAAAATAACCGTGGAATTAAATGTCGGTTGTGGTCCCTGAAAATCAGCATTATACTTTTTCATCAGTCCTACTTCAACTTCTTTTATATCGGTAAATGCCAACTGGACTTTCTCATCTTTAGAAATTATTTCAATAGCTTTATCAATCTTAACGATCACATTTTGATTGAATTTCGGAACTAAAAGACGATCTAAAATTACTCTCCCAATTTTATTGCCTTGATCAGGAAACTCTTTTGATCCAATAACGAAGGTACTTTGCATTGGCTTTTCTTGATTCTGAGCGGGAATGTAATAAACTGGACTTTGCTTAAAAATATTAATATCAGTAAACAATTTCATTTTTCTCCCCCGTGTTCTTTTAACGCAATAACATGCACATCCTGATGCTTTGTATGGCTACTTAGTTAATGAAAAGACATTTCATTAATATATGATCTTCTCTGTGGTACCAACAGTTTAAATGCATTCCAGTGACATTTAGCAGCCTCTTCTAGGTTGAGCCCCTGAAATCCAATCAAGAAATTGATACGTTGCATATATTGTTCCGCCGAAATCGAAATATTCCTATCATTCAATTTTGGATTGTCTAGCGCTTTAATTTCATTTTCAGTTAATTCGACTGCTCGTTTGGTACTATCAGACGATTCTTGAATAATTAACGCTTTTCTGAAACTAACTAATTCAGCAATAATTCTTTTATTTAGTGAAGTCGTCATCACTTCTCCCCCCCAATTCAGTTACTCAATTAAAACCAGTAATCTCTTTAAAATAAATTTCTGTTACTCAAAAAATCAGAAATTAATCATATCTCTTCTCCCGTATCCTAAGTAAAGACGGGAAATCTCAGTGAAAAAAGAGACCGTTTTTGGAGATAACTTTTCTTTAAAAGACAAGAAAGACAACCCAGATTTAAGCTGAGCTGCAACCGCCTGCTCATTTTTACCTTGGTCAAGTTCCTTTCTCGCTCTTAAAAATAATTCACGTTCCCTTTCAGGCGTCCCTGAATCCTTAATTAAATTATCCATTTCGCTCCAAATTGCGACTTTCTTCTTCATACTAATTCCTCCAATTAAAAATAGAAACATTTTGGCTATCCAATTGGTAAATAAAATGATCCCAACCATTTAGTAATCTTTATGTTTTTAACATTGGTAGCTTTTTCTCTTATTTTTTTCTCGATTTCTTCATCGGTATACAACGTCTGTAGTCGATAATAAAAATTTCCATTGCCATCATCAGTCACCAATTGCCAAATACCAACATCAGCAAAAAGTTGGATATCAAATGGTTTTCTATCAGTATTAATTTCAACATACTTATTAGGTAAATAAGTTCCCTGGTAGTCCTTGGTTTGCATTCTGTAATTCGCATCTATTTTTCTAAATTTGCTTGAAGCCCCTAGAATGACCAGCAAAATCAATAACCAAGAAATAAGTAACATCCAAAATAAATTGCTATTCACAAAATTACTTAGCATTCCCAACCCCTGCATTGGTGCCAAATGGTTAACTGATATATAAATTATCCTACCTAAGAATAATAAAAATCCGGCAAAAACCCATATTATTTGTGATAAAGTAGCTCTATCTTTATAGATATTAGCGATTTTTCCGCTAACAATTAGATCACTTTCCCCTTTAGGTAGAACTAAGTGCTCGTCTGTTGTACTGTAATATTGTACAAAAAAACTTGGCTTTTTTATTTTTAAGTTTTGAATTAATTCAACTCTCGAATTTTTGGATGTCTTTTCCGCAACTAATTCTTTTGAATAATTAGTTAGAATATATGATGGAGTTTTATCGAATTCAAAAGAATACATTAGTTTACCAGCATGGGATAATTTCCACCCTTTTTCACTAAAATTATTTAGCCAGTCCTGTTCGTTTTTCGATCCTTTAATAAAAAATTTAACCTTTTTCATTTAAAAATCCCCATATCTTTTAAATTCAAATTTAGTTGCTTACTTTTGTTTCTTACAAAAAGAAGGCCCTCTCTTCAAAAATCATATTAGCACCATCCACTCAGAAAAACTCAATTCTTTTGTCTGTACTTATAAGACTTGTAAAATACCTTCTGTCTCCGCTAATAAGCCTCCTCGCCTTTTAAATCTAGTAGGGCGATTGAAGTTCAATTATATAAAATTAAGCACTGATCTTTTTAAGCAAATGTTTTTCTCCTAATCCTTCACATCTATATACTATTAACTATAGACAACCACTAATCGTTATTTTAAGGAGGATTTTTTATGTCCTGGGACGCACAAGATTACCCCGCTTCAATGAAGAATATGAAAGAGCTTGAACGGAAAAAGGCCATTGATATCGCTAACGCTTTGCTTGCTGACGGTTATCCCGATGATCGCGTCATTCCCATTGCCATGAAACAGGCCGAACGCTGGTATGCCGATGCAAGTCCCAAAGAAAAAACAGCATTTAAGAACACACCTAGCCCGACAAAACACGATAACCATGATGGCGATAAAAGCCATTCTCGTCTTTTAGATGCCAAGGAAACTGTCTACTACGAAGATAAGCAATGGCAAGTTAAAGCTGAGGGTGGCAAACAACCTAGTGAAAGTTTTTCCACCAAAGAAGCTGCCATCAAACGAGCTCGTGAAATTGTTAAAAACAAAGATTCAGCCGTTAAAGTTTACAAAAAGGATGGCACCTTACAAGATGAAACGCATCCCCAGTAATCTATCCAAAAAAATGAACTAATCGATGTGCTCTTGATTACTATCTAGTAATCTTGAACTTCAAAGATTAGTTCATTTTTTACTTTTGTGTCTTAAATTCTGTAATACCTTTTTTCAATCGGTGTAAGCCATCTTCAACCATCTTGGTTGGGCACGCAATATTCATGCGCAAGAAGTAACGACCATTACCACGGTAAACCGTCCCTGCTGACAAAAACAGCCCCGTTTGTTCGCGGATAAATGCCGTTAGTTTTTCGGCATCATCAGTAACTTGACTCACATCAAACCACAATAAGTACGTGGCATTTTCGGATGCCAATTGAACTTCAGGAAGTTCAGTTGAAACAAACTGATCAACCACTTTTCGATTTTCAACCAGTTTAGCTTTTAAGGCATGTAGCCAATCAGCACTTTGCGTATACGCTGCAATGGTCGCCGGAATTGCCAATAGATTGGGCTCGCCCAGTTCATCGTTATTGATGCCTCGATTAACTGATTCACGCAAATTTTCGTTGGGTACAATCACCGTCGCCGCATGCAAAGCAGCCACATTAAAGCTCTTGCTTGGTGAAACAGTCGTAATTGTGTGTTGAATCAAGTCAGCTGGCAATGAAAATAAGGGTGTATACGTTGGCTCACCAAATACTAAATCACCGTGAATCTCATCGCTCAACAAAACAACATGATGTTTTTTGCATAAAGTACTAATTTGAATCAACTCATCACGTGACCATACCTTACCAATCGGATTATGCGGATTACATAAAATCATCAACGTTGTTAGGGACTCCGCCAATTTCTTTTCTAAATCTGCAAAATCAATGGCGTAGCTGTGCGCCTGGCGATCATAAACCAAGTCACTTGATAGCACATGGCGGCCATTGTTTTCGATGGAATGATAGAAAATATCGTAAACTGGCGCCTGAACGACCACGTTATCACCGACATGACTAATGTGTTGGACAACAGCTGAGATTGCAGGTACAATGCCTGTACAATATAGCATCCACTCCGTTTGCGGACGAGCTTGATGTTCCGTTGCATACCAATGGGCCACTGCTTCAAAATAAGCAGCTTGCGGTTCTTCATAGCCAAATACCCCAAAATCAACTTTTTCACGCATTGCTTTTAGAATTGCGGGGGCCGCTTTAAAGTCCATATCCGCAATCCACATGGGTAATTCGCCATCTTTTACGTGCCATTTGATGGAATCTGTCCCGCGACGAGAAATTAATTGATCAAACTCACCCATTATGCTGACCTCTTTTTTGAAATTCCTTTATCTGTCACAATTGTTGTTTGATCTGGATTAATTTTGGTGGTATCCAAAATCACCTCGCCAATTGACTGCGCATGAATTTTCCCACTGATCGGATTCTTCACACTGGTAATATTAGACTGAATATCAGCATCAATATCACGACAATATTCAAAGGCCAAGTCCGTCTCCAGCAAACGACAATTTTTCATAACTAAATGATCGATGTAACACAGACCCTGATCACTTTCGATTGTACAATTAACTAACGTCAGATTTTTCGTGTTCCAACCTAAGTATTCACCATTAATTACTGAATCATATACAGTGACATTTTCACAGTTCCAAAAAGCATCCTTGCTAACTAAAGTTGAATTATGCACTTCCACATTTTTGGCACCATCAAACGCATAGTTACCCATTAAATCCAGATGATCTACATAAATATTGTCACTATTCATCCCAAAATAGTTGCCACGCGCCTGAACGTTTTCAATGCGAATATCAGAACAATTCCACAACGTTTCGTCCGCATCGGAAAAGTGATCATTTTTCAGCGCAATGTGATGCGCGCGCCGAAACAACTTCGGAGCCTGTAAGGTACTATTAGTAATCGTAATATCATCCGTGTACCAAATCCCCGATCGGGACATGGTTTCAAAGATTGTGTGATCGACATTAACATGTTTGCTGTACCACAATGGATATTTCCACTTAAAAATAGAATCCTTCAATTCAATATTGTGACTCTCTTTTAGTGGTGATTCCCCCTCACCAAACGTGGTGCGCGTAATTACGGCATCCTTTGCGGCAAACAGGGGTCGTTCGCCTTCAAAATACTGATCTGTATACTCTGTCATTCGTTCTCTCCTTCTTAAACACAAAAAGGCTTAGAAAAAATATCTTCTAAACCTTAACTTAATTAATCATCTGCATAAATCTTTTTAGCAAGTCCAAATGCTGACCATGCCTTTGGCCAACCTGCATAAAAGGCCAAATGGGTGATAATTTCGACCATTTCATCCTTAGTCACGCCATTTTGTTTGGCAAGCTTCATATGTGATTCCAATTGTGGGAATAATCCCTGGCTCATCAAAGCCGCACAGGTAATCATGCTACGATCACGTGCTGATAATTTATCTTCACGAGACCAAACTTCTCCATATAGGACATCATCATTTAATTCAGCAAATTTAGGCGCAAATTCACCTAAATTGTCACGTCCTGCAGTTTGTTTTTTAGCCATTTTCTAGTCCTCCAATGCGTTATATTCTTTATCAGAAACTGGTTCTAACCATTCTGGTGTTCCCGCCGTGATGGCAACATGTGAGAACCAACTGTCTTTAGTAGCACCATGCCAATGTTTCACACCATCGTGAGTCACAACCACATCACCAGGATGTAATTTTTGTGCGGGTTTACCTTCTTCTTGGTACCAACCTTCGCCGCCGGTCACCAATAAAATTTGATACCCATTATGATGGATATGCCAATTGTTACGACAACCAGGTTCAAAAGTAACATTGCCAACCCCGACATTAATATCTTTTTCACCAACCAAATTATTTAAATAACTTTGGCCTTGGAAAAATTGCTGAAAGGCCTCATTTTTAGCACCGACTGCAAACAAACCGTTTTTTACTGCTTCTTCATTTTTTACCATTATAAAATTCCTCCAAATTCAATTTTTACTATTCACTAATTATGGTAAACCTTAGAGTGCACTTTAACGCAAGTATTAAAGGTTGAAAGTATCAAAATCACTTCGATAACTGATGTTAAACGACTTAGCCTACAAAAAATAGTCTAAAATGCCGTCTTCCAGCAAATTTGGGCTGGAACGTAGTGGGCACGACTTAGAGCCGAAATACACGTCTCTAAGCTCGGCCTTTATCTAAGCGAAACCCGCTAAGATAAACGGCACTACTGAGCCCATTTGCTTCCAGACTAAGTCTTATCTTTGCAATCTACACAGCAATATAAAGGTTGTTATATCAGCGTTACTGAGCATTATTGAAACATCAAACATTCTTAGTCCGGAGGCGATTGGTCTCAGGGGTGAAATTATCCTTAGCAATTCATCGCTTAGGATAAGGCCGAGTTTGAAGACAAGTGTTCCTCTTGGCTTCAAATCGTGCCCACCCCGTTCCAGACCGGGTGAGCCGTAGAACGACAGTTAACCTAATTTCGGTGGACTAAACCGTTTAATGGTAGTAACTGAAGTCATTTTTGTACTTTCAACCTTTAGGCAAGTATTTAAACTTGTTTCGTTGGATAAATTGTAAATTCATTCACATTAACTGATTCTGGTTGATCGATCGCAAAGTTAACTACGCGGGCTACCGCGTCAGGTGTGATCCCAACTTGCTTGTAAAACTCACCCATATTATCAGCCACTTTTTTATCAGTAATTGAGCCTAATAATTCGGTATTGATTGCGGCAGGATACAAAGACACCGTTCGAATATTTGTCCCTTCTTGAGCACTTTCCATCCGAATGACCTCCATCAAATTACGAACCGCAAATTTAGTGGCGCCATACACACCGGATCCAGCAAAACTCTTGATTCCAGCGACCGAAGAAGTGGTAATGATTTGGCCACTCTTTTGTTTCGTGAAGATTGGCATTACGGCGGCAATGCCATTTAAAACACCCTTAAGATTGATATCAACCATGTCATTCCAATCCTTTGTTCGTAACTCACTAATTGGTGAATTGGGCATGATCCCGGCATTGTTGAAAATAACATCCAGTCCACCAAACTTTGATTTAGCTAAATCAACTAAAGCCTGAACTTCATCTGGTTTGCGAACATCAGTCACGCGATACGCAGCCTGGCCACCATCAGCTTCAATGTCCTTCACAATTTCTTGTAAACGTGTTTCGCGACGCGCACCCAAAACTACTTTAGCACCATTTTTAGCAACCAACTTAGCGGTTGCTTCGCCGATGCCACTTGAAGCTCCTGTAATAACCATTACTTTATCTTTTACTGACATATTTTTCTCCTTTTTTTCCTAACCAATTATTCACTGCACATTGCGCACAGGTCACTCGCGAACCCCGCACAGCTAATCCTTTTTGGACATCAGATTCTGGCAATAATTCCTGCAGTTCTTGAAAACTACGCCCGAACCCACTACCTTCATGCGTACAAAACGGATAAACACTTTTGCCCCTTAAATCGACTTGCTGCAAAAATGTTTGAATCACCATTGGCAACGCTCCCCACCAAATCGGATATCCTAAATAAATGACATCCTCATTTTGAAAATCATGTTTTATTGACCCGATTTCTGGTGATTGTTCAAATTTCATTTCCTGTTTAGCGCGCGCCAACGTTGCTTGATAGTCAACTGGATAGGCCTGTTTGGGGATCAACTGCACAAGTTCACCATCCACTACCTGGGCAATTGCTTTCGCAACCACTTCAGTGTTTCCAAACGAAACCTGTTGATGTTTGCCATCCAGCAATGTCTCTCCATTATGTGAAAAATAAACCACTACCGGCACGTTTCCCATCTCCATTCCAAGTAACGCCGCTTGACTACATAGGTTATCCTACAGCGCATGTGACTAGGCGTCTAATGCTTAAATAAATGGCACATATGCCCAGAAAGCATAGTCTAAGCAACAAAAAAGTGATTACCCATTGCGGTTAATCACTCATACCATCTATTTAACAACCACGCCTAGCACACCAACCAGCGCACTTGCTTGAAATTGATTAATAATTAATCCATCGAGATCCTCTGGTAAAACTTCCAAGACTTCAAATTCACTTTTAGATAGGTCAACTTTTTTTAGCTTCGAGCCGATAAAACTAGCGGCATCAAAATCACAGTCCTTGGTCACAAATCCGGATTTAAATTCAACGTATCTAAAGTAGGTTTCTTTAAAACTAGAAGCTTGGGCGGTACATTTTGTAAATTTCGATTCACTAAAATTAGCGTAATCCACCCGACAATCATCAAAACTGCTGTCCTTCCAGTTGTTATCAGAAAAATCAGTGCCCAGTAAATTACAGGTATTAAAGTGATCTCGATAAAAAAGACTCTTTTCAAAATGATAATTCGCAAAATTCATGCGTTCAAATGTGCAGTCCAACCACTCACCAGAACTAAGGTCGGTTTGTTCAAACGTGCAGTCATTGAAACTTACGTCCGAAACCTTGAACTTTTCAGGCGTTGCCAAGAACGTACAATTTTCGTAGCGCTCCCCTGAGACAATCTCAGCTACTTGGAGTTTCTTATCTTTTATCATCTATTTCTCCTCAAATGCCTGTTTAAACCGTTTCACCAATTCTGAAACCACCGGCGACAAGACTCGATTTTTCCGCCAAGCCAGCACACAATTTGTTTTTACTTCCGGATTCAAAGGCAAAAATTTAAGTTTTCGGACGTTACTGTCAATCGTAGCTCCTTCAATGACCAAAGCCGCCGCAATTTGCCGTTCCACTAACGGCAAAATATTATAATGAAGGTTAAAATAGCCAATGACATTTAAATTATCAACTGAACTCCCGGTCCAACTAGAAAGCAGCGTACTGATCTCCGAACGGGCACCCATCATCAGCGGAACGCCACCCAACTCATCAGGGGTAATTGATTCTTTTTGCGCTAAAAATGAATCTTGTGAGACTAGTAGACCCCATTTTTCGGTTCGTGGTAACGTCAAAGTATGATATTTATCGGTGTTAATCGGCTCTAATAAAATGGCCATATCAACCAAGCCTTTATCCAAATGATCCGTAATGTAATCACTTGTCCCCGTCAAAACGGTAAACTTAACTTCCGGATAATCCCGAATAAATTCCTCCAGCATCATTGCCATGGTGTCAGAGTTGTCAGCTTCCACGCAGCCAATCCGAATATGGCCACTGAACAATTGCCGCCGCCGATCCACAAAGGCTTGTTGCGTGGCCTGGGTGAGGTCCAAAATTTCTTCTGCTCGACTTTTTAGAAACAAACCTGCTTCAGTTAGTTCCAAACGATTTTTTTCACGCGTAAATAATGGTGAGCCCAATTCTGTTTCTAATTCCTTAATCTGACGACTAAGCGTAGGCTGTGTGATGTGTAATTGCTCTGCAGCTTTTGAAACGTTGCCCGTATCAGCTACTGTCCAGAAATAACGCAATAACCGTAATTCCATCTGACTTCCTCTTTTCTGATTTTTATTAATTCAAGTATACATCAGTGGCATGGATCTTAAGCGTTCATGCCTTTTATGAACACAAAAAAATAGAAACAAAGGCAAATCCCTTCGTTTCTAAGTATGATTCTTATTCGACATTTTTATTATTTTCTGAAATTTCAACCGAGCTCACATGATTCTTCAACAAGATTGCAGCTGCGAGGCCCCCAACAATCACGATGATTGCTGCCACAATTGACACGGTTCTCATGCCGCTATCATAGGCTCTAATCACGACCTGCTGAAATTCATGGGCAAACGGCGCGTGACTTATTCGTGTTGAAAAGGCAATACTATGACCAGAAAATGGCCCTGCTTCAACTAATGCCTTTTTCAATCCTGAAAATGCGACAGCCGGCATATTAACTGATCCAAGATGAGCGTTCAAATAGTTCTCATATTTCGTATCCTGTACCAGGCCTAACCCAACTACTCCGACGGTGGTTCCGATTTGCCGAAACACGTTTAGCAAGCCAGATACCATCCCCATTTCACTGGGTTTAACACCCTCCATACCGGTTGTGTTCAACAGCGGATTAACCATCCCGTTGGTAATTCCCATGAGGACCATTCCTGGCCATAAAGTTTCAAAACTAACTTTGGGACCAACCGCGTGAGCCACCAGCAAAAAGCCTGCGCCACCGACAAATAAACTGATACTAATCATCCATTTTTTTGAATAGCGAGAACTCAAGATTCCCACAATGGGGCCTAAAATTAAGGACCACATACTCATTGTCAACTGCCGAATTCCAGTTTGTAGTGCTGAATAACCGATATAATTTTGCATTAAGGCCGTTAAAAATGTATTAAATGAATAAATACCGGCTCCCAAGGCAAAGGCAACAATCACAATTCCGATGAAGTGCGGCCGCTTAAACATCTTCATATTGACCATTGGTGAATCAACATGTAACTCAATGATTACAAAAATAATTAACAAGAGCAGCCCACCAATTAGGTAGCCACTTACTTGCAAGTTCAGCCATGACAAATGAGGCTTACTTTCTTTGACAATTAAGCCATAAATCACGGCAAACAATCCCAAGGCAGAAAAGAGCATCCCCATCAAATCAATCTTCTGACCTTTCCCATAACTTGGCGTTTCATTTACGTAAACCATCGTTAAAATAACGGCAATTAAGCCCACTGGGACGTTTACGTAAAAGATTGCGGGCCAACCAAAGTGTTCAATTAAGAAGCCCCCAATTAAGGGCCCAGAAGCTGTGGAAACCCCGATGACAGATCCTAAGATCCCCAGTGCTAAACCGCGATCTTTGCCATCGAAATTCGACGTGACTAACGCCATCGATAATGACATCATTCCGGCACCACCAATTGCCTGCACACCACGACCAATGTCGAGCACTAATAAATTAGTCGCCATGCCGTTGATAGCTGAAGCAATCACAAACAAAACCAGTGATCCCAAGAAAATTTTCTTTCGGCCATACATATCACCTAGTTTAGACATAATTAATAGGCTGACTGCGTATACCAACGTGTAGGCATTTAACACCCACTGTAAATTAGTAAAGGTAGTATGAAAATCAGTTACCATCGTGGGTAACGCAACGTTAACAACCGTCACATCTAGCAATCCCATGAACACACCCATACTCATAGCAAGCAAAGCAATCCATTGCTTTGCACTTGTCTTATGTTCCATTTTTTCTATTCCTTCTTCTGTTTAATTTGTGTACGCGATTTATCAATCCAAGTCTGTTTGGTTTCACAGATGGCAATGCTAAGTTCTAGTGACCGCACACCCCATTGAAGTGAATCGTGATTACTTTCTGGCTCCTGTAATTTATGTTCAAGATGCTCACGAACACTCCGATAAATATTTAAATCGGTTTGGTTTGCATTTTCATATTCTTCAAGGATTTGTTGCTGGGTAGCTTCATCCACGCCACCCATGCCATGAAATTTAAATCGATAAATAGATTCGCGTTTGGCATCCATTGGCACTGGTGAACTCATCAGTTCTTTAAAACGCTCGATTCCCTTTTGAGTAATATGCATCATTTTTTTCTTCCGCGGATCGGTTTGCTTTTCGTTAACTTCAATGTAGCCTTGAGCAGTTAACCGATTAAGAAGTGGGTACATTACTCCGTTAGAAATTTCTCGCCGAGGGACCAAACTACTTTCAAGAACGCGTCCCAATTTATATCCGGACATATCCCGAGTTCCTAGCATTCCTAAAATTAATAATTCGTACATGTTTACCTCCATATGTCGAAACGACTTATCTAATATAAGTCTTTCCGACATATTATGCAAGCTTTTTTCAAAAGTGAGCGGAACAAAGTGATTAAACCACAAGATCTAAGGGTGACGGCGGTGGGATCGCAATCCCGCCAGAGGCGCACTTAGATGTTGTGGTTTGCTTTGTGGAGCTGTCCTAAAAAAGTGAGCGGAACAAAGCGGTTAAACCTCAAGATCTAAGGGTGACGGCGGTGGGATCGCAATCCCGCCAGAGGCGCATTTAGATGTTGTGGTTTGCTTTGTGGAGCTGTCCTAAAAAGTAGAACAAAAAAATAAGCAACTGAGGAAAATTACTTTTTCCCGGTCGCTTAGGTTACCTTATATTAGTTTTTCACCAAGCACTTAATACACGCCTGCTCAGTCATCCATAATTTGCCGAATTTCTTGCTGCAAAATCGGCACGATATCCGTGTTAAACCAAGCGTTTTTATGCATCCATCCATAATTTAATGGTGAGGGATGCACTAGTGGAAAGTATGCTGGCTGATAATCTGCATAGTGACGTACTGTTTCTGTCAGCGTTGGTTGTCGATTTTTTTGAAGGTAATATTTCTGAGCATATTGCCCGATCAACAGCGTTAACTTTATATGTGGCATCAACTCTAATACTGGCGCATGCCATTTTTCCGCAAAGCCTTTACGTGGTGGTAAATCTCCGTGAGCGCCTTTACCTGGATAGTAAAAATCTAATGGCATCACCGCAATTTTTCCAGAGTGATAGAATTCATCTTTACTCAATCCCATCCATGTACGCAATCGATCTCCACTTGGATCGTTCCAAAACACCATGGATTGTTGTGCCTTTCTGCTTGGGGCCTGACTAATAATCATAATCTCGGCACTGGGTTCCACAAAATATAACGGTTGGATCCCTTGATTTGTATATTGGGCGTTTTGAGGATCAGCCTGAATAGCTTTAAAGATTTCTGCCGCCGTTTTCATGGATTACCCCTCCATTGTTACAAAGATTCAAAATATTCCCTGATTTTATTTGCGATTAAATGCCTTCTTAATTCCAAGAAATGAATGTAGTCTTCTGATTCAAAATTTTTCAACTCTATCGGAATCGCATTATCTGCATGATTTTCTTCACTAGCATATTCCGTTACTTTAGCATCAGCTAAATATTTTTTGGGAGATCTGTCGCTAATTTCCAGATTACGTGGCTGGGTTAACCACGTAAAGTTAGCAACTTGATTAAACTCCGCCTGTTTAAATCCGTTACTTTTCAAATACGCTTTTGGAAAAATATGATGCACATTTCCTTGCTCTGTAATAACTGACTTAACCGTATGGTCCTTTTCTAGCCAAATAACACCATTTCTATAGACCTGTGACATTTGGAAAACACGCCAAACACCACTACTGGTTGATGACGTAACTAATTTTTCAGGTAATGTAACTTCCCAAAAAGAAGAAACAAGCTCTTGATTAAAAACCTTTCCTGCAACTGCTTTTTGATTTGAAACATTCAAAAAGAGCTTAATATCTGCTTCACTTTGTGTCTCGGCCGAACCACTATAGCGTTGTGTAATTGCTGACATAATAATCCACTTTTTGACAATTGTTTCCAGCTCCGATTGGGTCAATTTCTGTTTATCTAATACCATAAAAAGCATATAGCCAAAATTGAATGTCCCTTTTCCGTTCAAGGTCAATGTGCCCGAACCTATCATACCCAAATTATTTAAAATCATCATATAACGCTGAAAATTGGATTGATTAGTAAAGTCCCAAATTCCTTGCTCTAGTAACTCATATGTATGCTTTTGTGCTTCTTCTGTATAGCTCTGTGTCTTGAAGTCTCGTCCTGAAACAAGTGCAATTAATTCTGAATGTTTGCCTCGACCAAATTTTGTACCCAAAACAACATGAAACATATCCGAAAAATTAGGTGTATATAGATTTGAATATTCATTAGCTGCCCATTTAATATGTTGAAAGAATTTACTAGATACAAATTCAGGATCTGTATCTTTTAAGTTCCTAATTAATCCAGGATCTACTAACAACTGAGAAAAATATTCAACAGTTTTACGCAGAGTATTTCCACCATGTTTAGTATCGGCAGCAAGCTTAGACATTATGAAATCAGCAGATGACAACACCGTTCCTTTAGAATTAATTCGATTAAAAATTTCTGTTACAGAATCAATATCCAACTGTGGCGATATTATGATATTACCAATATCATTGTGAACTAGATTCAACACTTTTTGAATCTTAGGATCAACTGCTTCTGGTGCAACGTCATTTTTTCGCGCAAAATCAGTAATAAATGTAAAAGCTGAATAGCTTGGTTTAAACAGTTGTGCAATATCAGCAATCCAACGTTTATCTTTTTCAATTGCTGGAGTTGTTGTTGCAAAACTCTCTGTAAATGGATTAAAAGCAATTTTAATTCGATACTTTTTGAAATGATTATCAACAATTTCTTGACCAGAAATAGCTGCTTTTAAAGCTGTCATTCGTTGTTGACCATCAATAATAATCTGTTTACCAATTGCGGCTTGCCCATTTTTTAGATGAACTGTCGGATTAATCCACGTGATAATATAGCCAATTGGAAATCCGTTATATAAGGAATCAATTAAATCCCTAACTTTTACTGAACGCCAAACAAATGGGCGCTGTAATTCAGGCAATCCCATTTCACCCGAATCAATCCAATTTAATAGTGTTTCAATTGAATTATTTTGTACTTGGTATTTATTCATTCTGCACCATCCTTCTTATTATCATTATACTAATTTTGAAAAATTTAATTGTTAGATCAAATCAAAATGCTTCAATCCATTAACAACACCATGCTCGCGAAAATCTGTCGAAACGAACTCGGCCGCCGCCTTAGTTTCTGGGATCCCATTTCCCATTGCCACGCCATGGTCCACCGCATGCATCAAGGACACATCATTAGGGCCATCCCCAAATCCGAACGTTGGGACATCAGTTTGCCCAATTGCTTTCAAGGCTTGGGAAATTCCAGTTTGTTTACTAACACCCTTCAAAACAACATCAAGCGCGAATTCAATATTTCGATAAAAATCAAATTCCGGGAACTTTGCCTTTAAGACAGCATCGTCAGCTTTATTTTTAGTCAAAGCAAGCATCATATATACCGGGCTAGTTTCATAACGCTGTCTATCAACCGTTGGCACCGACATATTGAGAAAAGAGTATCCTTCCTTCATTGCGGAATTCACCCCAGTTGCCCACTCATCATAGGCATCGTAAAGGGACAGCGCAATATCATGATCATCAGAATACGCCATAAATCGTTTCAATAATGGCATTGGTACACTTTTGGAATAAACCTGTTGCCCATTTAACGCAACGTACTGACCATTCAAGGCCACAATCGAATTAATATGGGTTGTTTGTAGAACACCAGCAGCAACTCCTGCCGAACGCCCCGTCGCAATTACGGGCAAAACCTGATTATGTTTTAGCGTTTCAATGGCGGCTAAGACATCATCATCAACTCCGTGCTGTTCGTTTAAAAGCGTATTGTCTAAATCAAAAAAGACGATTCCACGATATTTTTTCATTTTTATTTTCCTCGTTATCATTCTATAATCCTCGTTCATAGCTTTGTAAGCGCAAACTAACGTACTTAAAATATACACGCTTAATTGGCTTAATTCAACAGATGCTGCAGATTACCAACTGCTTAATTTAAATAAAAGTTGTAATTAGTCCTAATATTTACTATACTAGGTTAGTAAATATTAGGACTAATTTAGGAGGATCTTTTGCCAAAATTTCAACAACAACTTACCCAACTAAGTAAAGAGCTCAATCAATCTGAGCGTTTTTATCGCCAGTGGGCCAAACAACAGGGTATCAACTACAATCAATTAATCACTTTATATGAACTGTATACCCAAGGTCAGTGTACCCAAAAAGGTATTTGTGAAATTTGGATCGCTTCAAAACAAACCATTAATACCATTTGCAATGTCTTCATTAAAGACGGTGTAATCCAGATTAGTGACAAAACTAATGACGATGGACGTGAACGTTTGCTAAAGCTAACCACTAAGGGTACCCGCCTCGCTAAACCCATCGTCGATAAATTACTGGCTTTGGAAGCCGACGTATCTGGTCAGCTTGGTACCGAAACCCTGAAATTATTAATTAAAAATATGCACAAACTTAACGTGGCATTCGATGCCCATTTAGAGAAATAGGAGACTAATAATATGATTTGGTTAGAATTAGTTGTTGCCGGAATTTTTGAAACCGTTTGGGCAACCACCATGAAATATAGTGAAGGGTTCACAAAACCAGGATTTTCAATTGCAACGCTTGTAGCCATGACGGCAAGTTTCTTGCTTTTAGCCCGAGCCACAAAAACATTACCTCTAAGTATCGCTTATCCAATTTGGACCGGAATTGGTGCCGTTGGCAGTATTTTAGTAGGCGTTATCTTATTTAAAGATAGTTTGTCTCCTTTAACATGGATATTTGTTGGCTTTTTATTGGTTGGAATTGTTGGCATTAAATTAACCACAGGTCATTGAAATTGAATCAAAAACTGAAAAGAACTAGGATTAAGACGTTTATTTGAGGATATCTGAAACAAAAAGAGGGTAAATCATGCTTCAATTTGCGTTATTAATCGTAATTGGTTTCTTCGTTGGCCTATTTGTCATTTCAATGGGTGGTGGCGGTGGTGCCATCTATTTAGGTGTCTTAACAGCCGTTTTCAACTTGGCGCCCGCATCGGCTGCGGCCACTTCGATCGTCACTGCCTTACCATCTCTAGCAATTGGATCTTGGTTATATTATCGTCAGGGTCAAATTAACTTTCACCTCGGGAATACGATGCTAATTTCTGCGATTCCATCTGTAATCATTGGGGCATTGATTGCGCCCTTTATTCCTACAAAACTTTATAACTTAATCATTGGCTTAATTCTTTTTGTGTTAGGTGTTCAAGTTCTGTATAAACTCAAAGCCAATTCTCGCACACAAAATCCACATTCTTCCAAGGTTTTGCCTCTAATCTTTGGCGCCATTAGTGGATTAATGGTCGGCGTTGCTGGTTTAAGCGGTGGTGGCCCAATTACAGCCGGATTGCTTTTAATGGGAGCGTCGATGATTCAAGCTTCTGCAACTTCATCTTATGTACTAATTTGCATGTCTATCATCGGGGCACTTACCCATTTATCTGGCGGCCAAATAGACTGGTCAGTTGGCATTTGCTTAATGGCTGGTTCCATCATTGGCGCTGCTATTGCTCCAAAACTTATGAAAAAATTTGCTGTTGGCAATGGCGCCGTCGTTTTAAAAGTTATTATGGGTGTTTTACTGATATTTATGGGAATCAAAACTTTTCTAAACTAAAAATGTGAGCAACAAGACAAAAAGTGTCTTGTTGCTTACATTTACTTATAAATAACTATCCAGTCGAAAAAGCTTACTTTACTTAACTTAAAAAACTATTCTTTTCTATTATGAATCACTAAATAAACCACTAGTTGACAAACTATCACTAACAAGAAAAAAATGCCAAGGACCACTAAAGCAATCTCTTTAGCTTGTGGCGTTTGAACCACCCCAGCACCATCTACTTTTCGAAACAAAATAAAAATGAAGGTACCAAAAAACAAAACCACTAAACCAATGTTAACCATCCACCAGCCTTTAAACTTCATATTCTCACCTAGCTCT
Organism: Pediococcus damnosus; assembly: GCF_001437255.1. Classification (GTDB taxonomy): domain Bacteria; phylum Bacillota; class Bacilli; order Lactobacillales; family Lactobacillaceae; genus Pediococcus; species Pediococcus damnosus. Next base: position 26,622 of record NZ_JQBD01000008.1, read on the forward strand.
CAAAAACAAGTTAAATGAACTTCAGTTTGAATCCCCAATAATAAATTGCGTCAACACTTAACAAGCACCCCGTCAAAGTATAAACAACTTGTAAGCTAAAATTCATTAAAAACAGATTTCTCCAGGCCGAAACAAACAGTACCAATGCCAACAAACTACTTCCAATAAGTAACTCCTTCCATCCAAGTTTTCGTTTCAAAAATAAAACAAGCAACAAGATCAGCAAGGCAATCAACAAATCTGAAAACAACAGCATTGATACAGTTGTTGCCACAATTAATCTCCCAGTAATTAAAACAGCCAGAGCAATCCCGATATTCCACGTCTTATTTTTTGGTCTTACTTGTTTTCTGCCCATCAATTCATCTGTTGTGACATTTAAAAGAGTTGCAAGACGGCTAACCATTTCAATATCAGGAAAATTGCGACCTGTTTCCCAACTTGAGACTGTTTTGCGCGAAACATAAAGTTGTTCCGCTAACACTTGTTGCGTAAACCCTCGCTGTTTTCGAAATTGTTTTAGCATTTGCCCAAAATTTGCATCGGCCACATTGAAACCTCCTCATAATAAAAATAGTTTTACTCAAAAGTCGAGCTAGTATCACTAGCATTCCTATTATCATGAGCATTATTAAAAAATTACTTATCTGCTTTCATCGTAAATTCAATTTCTTTGGTAGCAGCATCTGTATCCTGTTTCACAATTGAAAAGCCCTGCGCTTCATAAAACTTCACGGCATGCTCATTTTTTTGATACACACTTAAGGTCAACGGCAACTGTAATTTTTTAGCTTGCACAACCAATTTCGTTCCTAATCCTTGATTCTGCATATCTTTTTTGACAAATAATCCTGCAATATAGCCATCTACAAGCCCCAGAAAGCCACAAATCAGGTCATCTTGTGTAGCCAAAATAAGTGTCGCTTGCTGAATCTGTTTAGCAACTTCATCATAATTGCTACGCCAATAACCTGGATCTATGAAATCATGAGCTTGGCTATTGCCCATCAACCAAATATGCATAACTTGCTTCAATTGAACTTCATTAAGTTCATTCACAATTTCTATTTTCATAATTTACCTCAATTTTAATTAAACGGCCCAAAAGTGATATGGGTCGCAATGAGTCCGTACCCAAGATTGGCATCTCTTAATTGCTTTTCACTAAGGTTACCCAATTGATCTTTCACATACGCATATAAAATTCGACTGTTATTCGGAAAACTCATGGGTACGATATAATTTACTCGATAATCTTCCCATATTTCTCTACATACTTTTAATTCATCGGCCCCCGCAGTCAGTTCTTTTGCGCGTTTCAACAAACATTGCTTATACTCAAACGGCTGATTGCTAAGATCTTCCCCATAAGCCGCATCAATCAAACTAAATAACTTTTCAGACTCGCTTTCCATATTCTACACTCCCCCATTTTGATAACATGTTTCTTATTACTCCATAAAAATAGCACATTTGATAAGGAACATCAATGTGCTTATTTTTGAAGCTCTAGACTTCATAGTTATTCAATTTTTTGTAAATTTTTTGCATTTTAGTTTCAATTCCGGATAGCTCTTCAGCGTACCCATGCAAATCATTGCCATACTGGGCGACCAATTTATCATCAATATCCGTTTTATAACGTAATTTATGTTCCAAACTCGCCCACATATCCATGCCAACGGTCCGAATCTGAATTTCAACGTTAACATCATGACTTCCGTTGGATTGAAAAACCGGCACAGAAACCACCACATGTAAACTCCGATAACCGCTTGGTTTCGGGTTTTTGATGTAATCCTTACATTTTATCAATGTCACATCTGATTGACTTAAAAGTAATTTTTTAATCAAATAAACATCGTCAATATAATTTGTAATCACCCGAATTCCAGCGACATCAAAGATATGATTTTTAATATTATCGATAGTCAGGTCGTAGCCTTTACGGTTCATTTTTTCTGCTAAACTTTGGACATCTTTCATCCGCTCTTCGATATGATGAATTGGATTGTGATCATAGTTCACCTGAAATTCAGAATCAAGATTCTCTAGTTTCGTTCCAATTTCGTTTGCACCAGCTTCACCTAACTGGTATAGCTGCCCTAACTTTTGTAAATTTCTGATATCTGGCATACCTTTTGGCCATTCAAAGTTGGTTCCTAATTTGTTAAAGTTCATAAAATTTCTTCGCTCAAGTATCACAAAAATCACTCCTAATTATGACCTATTTTAGCACTAGCCAGTCAAAACAACGATAACTTGGCATAATTTAAGGATATTTAAGTTCAGAATCAGCCAGGCTACTGATTAACAACATATTTAGCTTTTTTGCCATCGTTTATTAAACCAATATTATCGGCCACAATCTTTCCCATGGCATCCCGTGCTTCAACCGTTGCATTGCCAATATGAGGCGTCAAAATAACGTTTTTCATATCTTGTAATCCAGGAGTCACAGCTGGTTCATGTTCATAAACATCCAGGGCAGCCCCTGCAATGTCTTTATTTTTCAAAGCATCCCTTAACGCCGCTTCATCAACAATTGGTCCCCGACCCACGTTGACCAAGGCTGCGGTTGCTTTCATTTGCTGAAAAACATTTTGATTGAACTGATGATAATTAGCTGAAGTTTGCGGCGCATTAATACTGATAAAATCACTCGTTTCAATTAATTCATCAAAGGTCACATATTTTACCCCAAGGCTTCGTTCTTCAGGATCCGACTTTTGATGCGGTTGCCAATACTGGACTTTCATTGAAAGGGCGGCCGCTTTCCGCGCAACTTCTTGACCAATATTCCCTAAACCAACAATTCCTAAAGTTTTTCCAGCAATTTCGTGCCCTAAGAAATAAAGTGGCGCCCAACCTGGAAAACCGTCTTTACGCATCTGCGCGTCACCTTCCACCATTCGATGACTCAAAGCTAAGATTAATCCAATTGTGACTTCCGCTACTGGATTTGTCGAAACGATCGGGGTGTTGGTCACCACAATCCCTTTTTCCTTAGCATAGCTAGTATCAATATTATTGAAACCAGCCCCAAAATTAGCGATTAGTTTCAGGTTTGGCGCGTGATCAATAATTTCCTTATCAACTTGGGTTGAAAGGGCAGTAATTAAATATTTTGCATCTTCTACTTGCGCCATCAACTCTTGATGTGAAATTAATCCTTCACCAGCATAAACCTTGTAATCCAACTGATGGGCTTTCAAAATCTCTGTCGTGATTGTTGGTAATTCTGCTGCAATATAAACTTGACTCATTTTTACATTCCTCCTAAAATATATTTACTTCTACGCCTGCATTATTGCCTAAATTGCAAATAACTACAATAACGCACTTTTTAGTAACTAACTCTAAAATGGAGGTAACTCATGACTGATCAACTTAGAAAAAGTGTCCTTAAAAAGCTTGCTGATGGCGATTATAGTTGTCCTAAAGAATTCACATTATCGATGTTTAGCGGTAAATGGAAAATCAATATTATTTACCATTTGGGCCAAGACGGCGCCTATTACTTTGGCGAATTGCAAAAATTATTGCCAACCGCTTCCCATAAAATGATCGCTGAGAAACTAAAAGAACTCGTTTCAGATGGCATTGTTTCTCGCCAAGAGATTTCCGGTCCCCGTATCAAAGTTAAGTACACCTTAACTAATCTGGGAAAATCACTTCTTCCCATCATTAATGCCATGTATGATTGGGGAACAGAGCGCATTCAACAGTTACAGGTCGCTCATGTTAAATTTAACTTGGGTGAAGTTAAACCAGATTAAGACATATCAAAATATCAAATAAGTTAGTTGTTTTTTAGCCTAAATGCCTTAATTAGGTTCTCAAATGAAAGCGTTTGATTTCTATGAATGATGAACTATACTTAAGGCAAAATATTGGGGGCGCTAAATATGAAAGATGAATTGGAAACCGTTTTTGAACGAACTGACTGGCAGGTAATGCCGGACAACCTTACGTTATTACAAAATTGGATTTTAGATGTAAAAAAATTACAAATCGGTAAAATGGTTTGGCCAGTTCAGGGAACTTTTGCTGCTTTTCGTAAAAAAACACATGGCGTTAGTGTCGTAATCACATCTCAACAACTTCAATTACTAAAAAATGATCAACTCAACCTTACTTTTGCCAGCAAAGATATTAAAAAGTGTACTGTATTTCTTGAGGAAAACATGAGGCAACCTACCATAGCAGCAACTACCCATCCCAGATTTCACACAATTATTCAGATTGAAACTGACGATACGAACTATTATTTCCAAGTATATGGAGCCCAAGCTGGATGGTATCTCGTTACACATGCAAATACTATTTGGAATGTCCCTACTGCTGATCCACTGAACCTTAAACAGTTTGCCGCCACTGATGACGATGAACAACTTATGATCCAAATTAATAAATTTGGATATTATAATTTAGTGAAGGGTACGAAATACGAATTTTCAAATCAGAAAATTATTGTAACTCGCAACTAAGTCCATTAATCATTGTTATCTTCAAAATCCACAGATAAGGAGATAAGGACATTTGATAATTATTAAAATCATCGGTATTATTTTACTCCTAGCGCTGGGTGCCTATTTTGTTAATGGTGGTTGGGCTGATAATTTAGGAGCACTATATCGAAACTATAAACAATCCAAACTATCTCTAAGGGCATTTATCAAAACAATAATTAAAAAAGGATAGTGCAAAATGCACTATCCTTTTTGTCCTAGCTATTTATTCACACTTTTAAGCAAAACCTTTTACCGAAAAAACAAAAGTCCACCAAAAATAATCAGTAACACATAAATATATTTGACCAACGTTTCACGGGCGATATGGGCACTGATCCAGTTTTCGAATGGAATGACCACAAACAGTAACGGAATAATAATTAAGAGTAACTGAACCACTTCCAACGACCAGAATCCTGACGCAACTTGGCTGGCCACCACAATCATGCCAACACAAACGAAATGGGCCTGAGCGATCCCCCGCATTTTATCTACTGGCCACCGTTTTAAAGTTCCATACATCACAACCGGAACCCCGTGACTATTGAAGGCACTTCCTAGAATTCCTGAGATCATGCCCGCTACGTAATCCCAGCCCTTAGCATGTAATCGCACTTTCCCAGTGCTTTTCCGAAAGGCTTTATACAAACTATAGGCGCCATAGCAAATCAAAAATACCCCAAACAAATGAAGGACCAAAGTTCTATTCACCGTTTTAATGAGCAGGATCCCCAATGGCACACCCAGTAATGATCCAGCAACTAACCGCCGGACGACAGCAAAATCAATTTGGGCGCGAAACTTAATTGTCGCTGGTAACGCTACTAGTAATCCTAAAACCCCAATCAAAGCGGTTGACGTTTGCAAATTGAAACCAATTAAAGCTAATAACGGCATGGTAACTAATGCTTCGCCAAATCCAAAGACCGTTCGAACTAAGGCACCAAATAACGCAATTAAAATGATTAAAACTAGTGTCATTGTGCGTCTCCATTCCGGTTAATTTAACTTTAATTTTAATTTTACCTTAGTTCAAGTTTTTCAACCATTGAATTAACCGCTGTGCTACCTGCCGTTGTTGGGCTTGATTACTGATTGTAGCGGTATTATCTCCCTTTTGCGCTCCATAGCTTCCAAATCCAGCGTGGTTACCACCACTAATCTGTTCATAGGCTGTATTTTTGGGCAACAGACGCTTAGCCTTTTTATAAGCTGATCGATTTAAAACACCATCGCGACTGGCCGTAATTGATAAAACGGGTAAATCGGTGCCTTTTAAACTCCCTTTTTTGTCTGGATAACTTGCCAGAAAGAAAACCCCTTTTAGATGTTTCTGATGCTCGTGTGCATAACGACTAGCCATCACACCACCCAGAGAATGCCCACCAATTACATAGTCACGTTGATTATTTTTCAGCACATTGCCGGCCTGATTAGGCGCCAATACTGCCAAATCCATTGGAAAGCGCACAATGTAAACTGGATAACCGGCATCGGCTACCCGTTTAGCCCAGATACTATAACTAGCCGGTTCAACCAAAGCTCCAGGATAAAAGATTATCTCTGGATTCGTCGTCAATTTACTTTTGAAATACAATTCTGGCTGGGTTGTCGTTGCTTGTTGGGCGATTTTGTCTGCAGCTTTACTAGGATGATAAACTTGTGCGTGCAAGTAAAACCAGCCGCCAGATAGTAAAACTATCAAAAAAATCAAGATTGTTAGTAAAATTTTTGTACGTTTCTTCATGAATTATGCCTCTCAATAATTTACTTCAAAACATATTAAAATTAGGCCAAAAGATTTGTCACTTTTTTAAAATAATTCCTTATAGTTTCGCTATACTGATGCGCATGTTCATATTGCAACGGGATTCCCAACGTACCCACTATTATGTCTCCATACTTCACCATTTCTTCAATAATTTGATTTTCCTCAACAGGAGCTAGAATGATCGCAATTTTTGCCTTTTCTAAACTTGTATACGCAATAATTTGATGGATGTCCGATCTTAAACGTTGACGCTGATCTAATTTACTCTCTTTATTTCTAGGGAAAAAATATGATTTATACTTTGAATCTAAAATTATTTTCTCTCCACCAAATTCTGCAACAATATCCGGTTCAAGATATAGTGGCATCAATCTTGAAACTTTATTTCTAAATCCAGGCATAAGTGTTCTAGGAATTCTTCTATTATTTGTACTGTATACAGCAACTTGACCAATTAATCTTTGCGTATAACCTTCGAACAACTTTGAAAAATCAATTCGCCAAGCATATTTTTGTTTTTCTTGATTTAACATAAATGCATTAAGTGACGTTTTCAAATTTTTTATTTCATTTGCATCCTGCATCGAGACTCGAAAGGGTTCTATCATTTGCATAGTCAATCTAGTTGCTGCAGGTAATAATCTATCTAACTGTAAAAGTGTTGAATATAATTGCTGTTTAATATTATTAGGGGTCATTCGGCCTTCAATTATTAATTTAGCTTTTTTATATAATTGTAATGCACGCTGAAACTCATCATGTTCTTGCGTCATTAAATTAAGTCTTGTTGGAAACTTCAACCTACGTCGTGGATCTACCGTTTGCTTTGCATATCTATTCCAATTAACGTTACCAACCGGCCGGTCTGCCAACAATTCCTGATTCATAAACTGATTCCAATGTCCCTTTCTAATGACTAATAGAAAACATTTAATAACTTCTGCAGCCAACAAATATTGTGGAGTTGGGGTTCCGGCAGATCGAACTAACTCTAACTGTTCTTTTCTCTCTGGTTCTAGTTTTATTTTTGTAAATTCTGCTAGACCTGCCATCCACTCAAACCAGTCCTTAGTCTTCCCACTATTTCCATAACGTGGTTTAACAATTAAATCTGTAACTGGTTTTCCCTTACCTTTACCCGGCATTCTTATTGGGATTGCACCCACAAAGTTATGACTAACAATATGTAAATCCCCATTTTGTGAATAGCCATTGATATTTAAAAACTCAAATGATTTACGATTTAGGCGAAGAAATGCTTCATTCGCTTCATTTAAGTATCTATGATCAGGAATCATACTTTTTGGTAAATGATAGATTTTGTCTGTAAAAGTCTTTGTTTCAATTATAGCAATATGATTATCTTGTCCCATAATAATTCCTCATTGATCTAAATAAAAAGTGTTTGATCTATTTCGGTAATAAAAAATTGGTTAAACGCATCAGACGCCTGCATCATTAACCCGTTTTCCAAATATTCACGAATCAGTGGCAACAACTCATACATCAACCTTTCCTTCATTTCTTGCTCGGCATTATCCTTAGCTGTGATGAAATAAGCCTGTCCGGGTTCAAGCATAAGCTCATTGCTATTTGCATACATCTGGAAAATGTTATGTAGTCGAATAAATATCTCTTTATGAAATTTTTCATTAACTGATAATTCCTCTTTCTTAATTTCTCGAGGATTCATTGTAAACCAAGCAAAGCGTCGTCTTAAAGCAAAATCGATAACTGCTAATGAACGATCAGCTGTGTTCATTGTAGCAATAACTCGCATGTTTTTTGGCAGCTGCTGCAGCTTCACAGGAGCTTGTGGATCACCGATTTCAATTTCTGCACGTCGCTCATCAAAATGTGTTTCAAATAAATAAAATGCTTCTCCCAGTACGTTACTCAAATTAGCTCGATTTATTTCATCAATAATTAACAAAACTGGGTCTTTAGAATCTTTTGCCTTTTTAATCGCTCGGAGGAAGGGGCCTTCATGATACCTATAAGTTAGGTTCCCGTTTTCAGTCACAGGTTGATATCCACCAACAAAATCAGAATACGTTGTTTCAGCATGAAATTGCGTAAAAATAACATTCTGATCTACATACTCTTTTCGAAGTGTCGCAGTTAGGTATGTTTTACCTGTTCCGGGAGCCCCTTGAACAACGACATACCTTCTGGTTTTCAAGAGATGTTTTACAGTTGCTACTTCATCAACATCTTTCGCACTTTTCGACAGATTCAACTCCTGTTTGTACAGTTGTGCGCGTTTAGCTTCTCCGATATTGGGCCATTGCCTTAACTCTGCATACACAGCAATCATGGCTTTAAAAACTTTCCAAAAATCCTCATTTTCATCAGCTATACCGTCTTCATTAAAAGTTGGTCGTTTTGTGAAAGCAACAAATAAATCAACCGGATGTGAATCAATATTGTCCTCGTAATATTCGGCCTCTAAATCACTCAATTCTCTTTTTTTAGAATCATTTGAAAAATCTAAAGCGCTAAAACATTTTATATCCACTTTTTTATCTTTAGCGTAAATTCGAATGTTATGTTGAAGCTCTAAATATTTTCGCCTTGTACCTGGAAGCGTCGCAAGTTGATAATCATCTCCAAAACCTTCATTACCAATATCTAATGAAATGCGATAGTGATCCTTCCCTGGATTTACCTTAATTGATAACCCTGAATAGGGTCCACTTGGTTGCTGATCAGATCGAATAAAAGAAATAAAACCGTAAGTTCCTTTTTCGCTTGGCTGAAGATCTTTTTGAACCGCACCACGAGTAATAAATAAATTTTCTCCTGTTCGATTTTTACCTCCAACTAACTGCAATAGGTGTTCCATTTTTTCGACTAAAATTGTTTTCTTTGCTGGCATAACATGCTCCTCCTAGAATAATTTTCAAAACTATTAACTTATATTTTTCAAGATATCTATTTTATGTATGAATAACTATACCATAGCCTTGATAGTTAGCCTTGATAGTTCTAGCTTGCCTGAAAAAAGTTATGCGTTTAAAATAGGTAATACTATAGGTGGAAATTATGAAGAAAACAGATGAACGAACTTTAAAAACCAAAGAAAAAATCGATGCAGCCATGATCAAACTCTGTCAAAACAAAGTTGATTTCGACACTTTAACTGCACCCAAATTAGCCACCACTGCTGGTATTTCTCGACAAACGTTTTATCGATACTACCTATCACCCAAACAGGTCATTACGACGATGATCGATCAACATTTACAAGAATTTCTCAAAGAATTTCGCCCTCAAAACTTAACCGCTCGCAGCATGACCTTACAATTAATGACCATTTGGCAGAAACGAACGATTGTGTTTGAACTTGTGGAATGGTCGAATACACGCCGCGAATTCATTCAACGTTTATCCGAATTCAATCAGCGTGTTGCTCATCAAAATAAAGTAAATTTAATTGATGAGAAATCCATTTGTAATGTCTATGCTGCTGCCACCTATATGTTTCTACGTGACTACGTTTTAAACAAAAAGTGGACCAAGGAACAAGCTACTGATCTATTTCTTCATTTAACCAACAATCTCGACAAAATTTTTTAGTTATGCAACAAAACGGCAAAGTCGGTCCATATCTCTCGGGTAAATTCAGGTAAACTAAGCTTATCTTATAAATGAGGTGGAGATAATTATGAAATTAATCACAGCTGAAGAACACATTAGCATGCCATATGCTAACAAAATTATTAATGACTATTTAAAAACACAACCAGCCGATCCTAAGGCAATGAAAGAATTTGGTCGCTCCTTTGCAGAAGGCCTAGTTGCCTATTCGGTTTCGCAAGACGAGATGCAAGATGTCGACGAAAAACGTCTCAAGTATATGGATGATAACGGAATTGACGTTCAGATCCTTTCTTATGGAGATGCCAGCACCAATCCTGACATGTTGCCATCTGATCAGTCGATTCCACTGACACAAAGAATTAACACCGACATTGCAGCTACAGTAAAGCGCCACCCTGATCGTTACCTGGGGCTCGCAACTTTACCAATTTCCGATCCAGAAGCAGCTGCACAAGAATTAAAACGCTCCGTTAACGAATTAGGTTTGAAAGGTGCCTTAATCTTAGGAACTGCTAAAGGTGGCCAATTCTTGGATGCACCAAAATTCTTACCAATCTTTGAAATGGCAGCTAAACTTGATGTGCCTTTGTACATCCATCCTTCAATGCCTACTGAGACCATTCGCAAGAACTATTACAGCGGGATGAACCCCATCGGTTTTAACGCCATTATGTCAACTCCTGGGTGGGGCTGGCACATGGAAGCTGGCTTGCATGTTACCCGTTTGATCTTATCTGGTTTATTTGATAAGTTTCCTAACTTAAAACTGATTTCAGGTCACTGGGGTGAATTCGTACCTTACTTCCTCGAACGTTTGGATGAAGCAACGACCCCTGTAGTTGGCAACCCGCTCAAGCATCCCGTTTCATACTATTACAAGAGGAATGTTTACGTGACCCCAAGTGGTATGTACACTTGGCCACAAATGCAACTCGTTTTGACTGAAATGGGTGCTGATCATGTGGTATGGGCCCAGGATTATCCTTATATTAAAGGTAATGCGAAAGACTTCTTAGCTAACACAGATATTTCTGATGCTGACAAAGAAAAAATTGCCCATGGAAATATTGAAAAATTGTTGAAATTGAAGTGATTTCTATAACATCTTAAAAACCCGTTTAAGCCTATAAATTAGGTCTAAACGGGTTTTGTGTGTAATTTTGGTTTTCAAAAACTCCATAGTTACTTTTTTGTTGCCGCAATAATCAACATCATTGGGCGTCGCATTTCATCTTTCATCCCTGGCAAATCCATCATATTTTTCGGTGGCATCGGCTCTTGCACATGATCAATCGTAAAACCATTATTTATCAAACCTTCGATGTAGGTTGTCAACGTACGATGGTACTTCGTAACTGGCGTACCTAAAAAGTTAGCCGTCCGCTGACCTTCTTCAAAGTAATGATCAACTGGGAAATACTTAATTTTACCGTTCTCGTCATAGACCCAATCCTGCGTTCCATTGGCCGTAAATATCGGATGCTCAACAGAAAAAACAAACTTACCATTCGGTTTGAGATAACGTTGGACAGATTGCGCAATTTGCGTAAATGATTTTAAATAATGAAACGCAAGTGAACTCATCACCACATCAAACGTGTTTTCTGGAAAATTAACTTTAGAAATATCAGCAAGTTGATAGGTGACATTGGTTGCAGTCGTTTTTTGTCGCGCTACTTGCAACATTTTTTCAGATAAATCAACGCCAGTAACGGCCTTGGCTCCGTGTTCGGCCGCATAAATACAATGCCAGCCATAGCCACAACCTAAATCTAACACCGTTTTGCCTTGAAAATCGGGCAGCAATTTCTGCAACGTTGGCCACTCACCAGCGCCCGCTAACCCGATCTTACTTCGATTCATCTCACTGTATTTTTTAAAGAAATCAGCATCGTCATAAATATCAGGCATCATAAACCTCCAGTTAAACTAGTCGTTTGCTGCTAACCAGTGATCAAGCACATCCACAAATTCATCGTGTTGGTCCAAAAGAGCTAGATGACGACTATTGGCAAACAAGTGCCACTTAGCACCAGGAATGTGGTCATAAACTGATTTAGCAATCAATGGGGTACATAAGTCGTCTGTTCCGTTTGTAACTAAAACAGGCACGTGAATCTTTTTGAGATCATCGGTCACTTCAAAGTCACTGATTGTTCCGTTTTCGGTAAATTCGTTAGGTCCCTCAGCAATTAAACTCGCCCGTTTACCATTTGTTTCTCGGCGTAAAGGCTCTGGCGAGTTTTCATCAGGATCATCCCAACAGTATCGTTCCATGTAGCGATCATTGGCAGCTAAGTATTTAGGACCTGTAAAATTACCAGTTCGTTCTGCTTCCGCAATTGCCGAGCGATCTTCATAGCTTAAATAGGAAATTAAACGATGCTGTTCTTTAGTCCACAACTTGATAGAAGCTGGCGAACCATCAATCATCACACTTTTGATTCCTTTTTGATCGTACTTAGTTAAATAAAGCATTTCCAGCATGCCGCCCCATGATTGGCCCAACATATGAATTTCATCCAAATGGAGGTACTTACGGAGAGCGACTAATTCTTCTGCCCAAGTCTCTTTGACATAGACGCTTTCATCTTCAGGAAGGGATGATTTCCCACAGCCAACTTGGTCATACATAATCAGTTGACGGCCAGTTTTTGCATAGTCATCTAATAATTCGAAGTAATTGTGGGAAGAACCAGGACCTCCATGAATTAACAACAATGGTGCTTTGTCCTTACTTGGTTCCCCAACAATTCGGTAATAAGTTTTATAACCATGAAATGGCATGTATCCTTCTTTAATTTTCATATATTCAGTCTCCCTTTTATGTAAGCTACTATTACTAAACCCAATTGTACTCCTGAATGTGATTACTGCCTTTATAATTTGAAATAAAAAACCACACTAGCTGATAATCTAATGTGATCTTCCTACGTTTTATTTTTTAAACACTCATTTTACACTCGCCTACATCAGGCTAACTAAACTGTGACCCAGTCATAACGCTTAAGAAATTTATCCGATTTGTTTTTCATGTCTTGTACCGGCGTTTCTTTAGCTAAGCGCAATTTGAAATTCGAATCTAAATTGAGCAGTAAAATACTTGATATTCCCATTACTGCTTCAATACGAAGTGCCAAGGTTTCATTAATGAACCGCTTTTTTTGTAATATTTCGGAGATATGTTTTTGACTAACCCCGAGTCTGTCAGCCAAATCCGTTTGCGTAATTTTATAATAATTCATGGTTTCTCGAATAAGATCAGCAGCTGAGGTTGTATGATATTTCTTAATTTCATTTTCACGATGTAGCATTCAAATCAACTCCTCTAATGATAGTCAATAATCGCTAAGATTTGGACGGTGACTATTTCTGATCGTACGACCGATAATTCATCATCTTTATCATAACCTTCAAAAATAATACGGTAATTTCTACTCACGTCTACTGCAAATTTGCCTTCTAATTTATTATGCAATCGATGGCAACGCGGTGGTGGATCAGATGGAATCTGTACTAACGTTGGCACACTATCGAATTCATCCAATCGAGACTGAATCTTTGTGGCACAATCTTTGCCAAATGTTTTTCTCAGTAGCTTTTCGCTATTTAAAATCCTTGCAAGCTTCCTTGACTTTGCAAAATATTCCAATATGACCGTACTCCAATTCATTTGTTATTATACCATATCGGTATAGATACTGCTGACTTTTTAACTTACCCAAAAATCATTAATATACCTGATTTTCCATTAATTTGATTAGCACTTCTGAACGTAATCAAACCTCTATAAATATTAAATACCAAAAAAATTCACGTTGTCATTAATTCACGTGAAATATTTTTTACTTTTTCAAAACAACTACCTTATCTATGTATGGCTTTAACAATACGACAATTTCTGCTCGTTCTTTATTTCGAAAACTCTGCTCCCACTTTAAAAATATTTTCAAATGATTATATTGACTAGGCCCTTTGACGAATTGATTTTTAAAGTATCGTTTCAATAAGTAATACATATTTCGGAAATGAGAAACATCTTTAAAATAAATGACGTCAGCATCAGCAAACGACTCGCGCCCATATCGATACTGAACACCTTCAATAATCCAGTCTTTGCGGTTCAAAACCTGATTTAATAGTGCCGTCCGTTCCTCTGGAGTCCGGTGAATATCTCCGTGAGAGCTTCTGGACCAGTTTAAGTCATCTAACGAAATAACCGGAATATGGTATTTTAAACTCAGTTGACTTGCCAGTAACGTTTTACCACTACCAACGGGACCAATAATTCTAATTTTCATGCAAAAGCTTCCTCCAGCATCCATATTTTCGCAATCCTTACAGAATTGTCGTTTACGAAGCCAATACTTTCCCAAATATACTAACTAATGTTGCTCAAAAATGCGAGAAGAGGCTATAAACAAAACCTTTTTAATCGAAACGAGGTACCAGTAGACTAATCCACTCGTACCTCGTTTTTTGATTTTTTAATAACGCTTCTTATGCTTAAGTAACTTACGAGCCTGTTTCAGTGAAATAACTTTGCCTTTGACCTTCTTTGGTTTATCTGGCTTTGGAATCGATTTTCCAAAAAAAGCGGCCGTCAACTGTTTACCTTGTTCTCGTTCTAACGTTCCATCATCTGTCAGCTCCGCTAATAAGCTAGGAACCAATTGGTTAGTCGCAGCAAGATGTTCGCCTGACTGCTTAGCCCGTGCCCACTCACCAAAATCACGAAAAGTTGGTACAGGCCATTCAGTTGGTTTCAGCAATGCTTGCGCATAATGCAAATCCACAAAAACACTGACATTTTGAACCACTCTGACAGCGTCCCAATTTTTAGGCAATTTATAATCTTGCCGATTCAACCACAAACTTAGTCCTGCCTGAACACCCTGCGCGTGAACTGCTATTGCAGTTTTTCTACGCCATCGCCGATCTTCAAACTCTGGTAAATGGACACTATTCAAATAATTTTGATCCGGATCTGGATCGTAAACTTCAGCAAGCCTTTTTAGCTGTTCTGGATGCTTAGTTATTTTGCGCACTTCTTCCGGTGGAAAACCCAACATAGAATCATCCGCTTCATAGTCATCATACAGGTCATCAATTTCTCCATTTTGACTAACCTTTGTAATGTAAGCTTGAATGGCCTTTTCATCCGTAATATCGACACCGTCTTCATTCATTTTCATAGTAATTAATTTTGAGGGGCTAAAATTATCTTCATCTTGTGACAGCTCAATCATGTCAGGGACTGCAGCGGCGATGAATCGTTTATAATCACTGGCCCGTTTTTCATTCAACCACCCTCGCTTGGCAACGTAGGTCAAAAAATGAGAAAGCGCAGGTGCAATTAACTTATAGCTTTCAGGTTCCAAACTTAAATCAGATACAAACGAGTCCGTTAAAACCCCGGTGATGGCCATCTTTGTCCATGATTTAGGTGTTTTTCGATAATCATCATAGGCCCACTTTGCCAGATTGTTTAGAATCATACTTAAAAACGCCTTATCAATTCCATCAGGTCTGCTATGCCAGTCTGAACTTTCAGTATAAGCATCTACCCACTCGAGAGTATAGCGTTCAATATTAATCGCAATATACTCTTTCCATTCTGGTAGCCAAGGATCAGTACTGACATAACGGAGTTCACCTGTGCGCATTTCCCTAATTTCTTCATCTGGATCGTTGGCATCAGTATGTTCTTGAAATTCGACAAACATTTCTTCCAAATCTTGTTTACCAATTCCGATCTTATTGGTATCTGCTAAGTATCTTAGTAGTTCACTAATAATGTCGAAATTTATCCAAAAGTTATGATTTGCGTCCGAATCTTCATCATCAGCCTGATCAAGCATCATGTATAAAACATCTAATAGTTTGTCTTCATTCCAAGTACGAAACGATCCCGGATAAATTTTAGCCATCATTTTATCAAAGTATTGAACTGTCTCTTGAACAAGCCATTGCGGATAATTATTAATAATTTTATATTCTGATGACTTTTGGAAGCTATCCCAAAATGCCATAATTCTACTAGTTTTGGCCACGAGTCCGTCCTCCATTAAGTGTCAATTTACTGCTTATTATACGTGAGAATGGGTATTAAAAAAAGATGCTTTCACCCTATTTAACCCATAAACTCCGCTTAGCAACATTTATTTACAGTTCAATCATACCGAATTTTGAAAAACAATCCCTTAGTTTAATTTGTCAGCGTTGCTAAATCTGCTTGGGAATACGTATATTCCACATGTGCCATCTTTGGTACTTCATCCCACGAAACTGGGTATCCAGCCCCGTGTGCACAAAACACAGAATCCGGTGTATTATCCAAATCTGAAGTTGGATTGTACTTCAGTTTTTTAACGATTTCATCCGCGTTATGGCAAGGCCGATATCCATCAACAATGCATTCCAGCTGTCCTTGGCCATGCGTGTAAGCACGAACTTCTTGAGCGTAATCCTGCATTTCTGAAACAGGTGCGGTTCCTGTTAATATGGTCAAAGCATCCTTATTTTCCGTCGTTTCTGGCATATTAAAACTGCCGCTCATCTTTTGGATATCATTCATCGCCCGTCCAACTTGATCTTGCCCAATTTCTAGTCGAAACTGATACCACGGTTCCAACAATTGACAGCCACCATGTTCTTTCAACATCATCAATCCTTGTCTCACTGCTCGCCAAGTGGCTTCTCGAAAATCACCGCCAACTGAATGGACATTGCTAGCTTTACCACCAACTAGTGTGATTTGCATATCCGTAATTGGCGCCCCAATAAGCACGCCAAGGTGTTCTTTAGAATTAAGATTGGTCAGAACTTGATGCTGCCAATTTTTACCAAGGACATCCAGCGCACATTGGCTATCAAACGTAAGTCCACTTCCTTTTGAGGCTGGTTGAAGCAATAAATGAACTTCAGCGTAGTGACGCAAAGGTTCAAAATGGCCAACTCCTTCTACTGCCTGGGTAATGGTTTCTTTATACAAAATACTGCCTTCACCAAAACTAACGTTTAAGTTAAATCGTTGAAGTAAAATTTGCTGCAAAATTTCTAGTTGAATTTCACCCATAATTTGCACACGAATTTCTTGAAGGTGGCTTGACCAAGATACATGCAACTGCGGATCCTCATCTTCCAGTTGACGCAAGGCCGTTAAACAAACATGAATATCTTGACCTTTAGGATCAAGCGCATAGTTCAGCACTGGTTGAATAGTTGGTGTTACGCCATCCTTTTCAACACCAAGTCCTTGTCCAGGATAGGTACCCGTTAACCCCGTAACTGCACAAACTCCACCTGCTGGAATCGTCTGTTGAACCGTAAATTTGGCTCCATCGTAGACCCGTAACTGATTGGCCTTCTGATCATCTAGTAAAACAGCCTTCGTAGCCAGTGTGCCACCCGTTACCCGGACCCAAGTTAAGCGTTCACCTTTCTCATCGTGAGAAATTTTAAATACCCGTGCTGCAAACTCTGGTTTATAAACTGTTTCACTTGTCCAGTGTTCAAGCCCAGTCAGAAAAGCGTCGATACCAGCCACTTTCAATGCGGCTCCGAAATAGCAGGGGAAAACTTCTCGCTGTCTAATCATTTTTTGAATCGTTTCATCATCAATATTTCCCGAATCTAAAAAAGTTTCAAGAACCGCATCGTCACGCATTGCAATTTCTTCATAGGCTTCATTCGAAATATTCGATTCGTCTGCATTAAAATCTATGCATCCCTGCGAGAAAACCGTCTGTAACTGATCAAGGACTTGTTTTTTATCCGTACCAGGCATATCCATTTTATTGACAAAAATAAACGTCGGTACATGATAGCGTTCGAGTAACCGCCAAAGCGTTCTGGTATACCCTTGAATCCCATCCGTTGCAGAAATTACCAAGATTGCATAATCAAGCACACTCAAAACTTCTTCGGTTTGCGAGGCAAAATCCACATGGCCGGGTGTATCTAAGAGTGTGAGATCAAGATTTTGATATTGAAGATGGGCCTGATGCGAAAAAATCGTGATCCCATGTTTTTTTTCAAGGTCATCCGAATCAAGAAAAGCATCCCCATTATCAACCCGACCGAGTTTCCGTAGCTCACCGGCACGATAAAGCAATGACTCTGATAACGTGGTTTTCCCGGCATCCACATGGGCGATAATGCCTGCAACGATGTGCTTCATGATAATTTCCTCTCTGAATTAAGTATTCTGATCGTAAACTTTAGTTTATAAAAAAATTAAAATTATTTTTCTAGAGCTTGTTACTACTTCGAATTTCTATTATTGAGAACACTGATTAGAGCTTCCGTAATATAAAATTCGGAAATTTGAGACGAAAGCTCATAATACCTATGTATCCAGTATTCTTGTTCTTTATACGTCAAAGAATACCTACTCATTCTGGCAACTGTACTAATTTCATTTCCCGTAATACTAGCAATCGTAATGTCATCATTATTAATAAAAACATTTATCAGTTTAATTAATTCTGCAGATTCACCTGACACAGAATAGCAAATAAGTGTGTTATTACTAGAATGTGTCTTCAAATTCAAAAACGTTCGTTATTTTTAGAAAATTCATCTTTTTTTAAGGATAGTGGTTTATTTTTCTTGAATTATCTTAACAATGAACACTCATTATCATAGTATTATTGTGTTACAACAACAATACATTTATGCTTATTAGAGGAGGAAAATTAAACATGATATTACTTTCATCAATTGGTACTGGAGACCTTTATGGATATGTCGGTCTAATAATTACAGTTATTTTAGTGTTCTGGATTGTTTATTTAATAAAGAAACACACAAAAAACAGATAGTTATTTGAAAGGGATTTATGAATAACCGTTATATAAAAACATGGACAATGATTAATGATTACGGTAATTATTTGCTTTTACTTGTGTTATCAAATGATTTTTTGTGTCCTATATTTTTAAAAATTAGATTTAATTTTTAATTGACAAGTTCATCTAACCTGCTGTATGCTAATGGCAACATAAATCGTCCTTAAAAACCGATGAAGTGGAGATCAAGATTACTGTGCACGCAAAGAGAGCCATCGTTGCTGAAAGTTATGGCCGAACGCAAGTAATTAAATGGACCACCGAGGGCTTTTCCGAAATTTCGAGAGTACGGAAAGACGTCAGACATACGTCAGTTGTCAAGAGAATGTTAGTTCTCTATAAAGTAGGGGTACATATTTAGGTTTCTCGTGAACCTAAAATGAACCCAATTGAGGTGGCACCGCGGGAAACCGTCCTTAACACATTGGCTGTTAAGGACGGTTTTTTGATATCTATAAACGGGGTGACACACATGGTAGAACAACGATGGCAACGCTCATTGATCAATTTCAAAACAAATTATGCAACTTATTTGGAGGAATTAAATCATGGGAATTTTTACGAACAAAAAGGCTTTATTACTTACAGGGATTATCATTCTTATCGGCGGAGTTAGTTTCGGGATTCATGCAAACTCAAAACAAGCCAGTGCCGCGCCAGCTCAAAAAATCAATTTATATGAGACCACTAATTTAACGAGTCTCGATGCCTCAAAAATAACCGACGGCGTTTCCAGCAGTCAATTGAGTCAAGTCGATGAAGGCTTGTACCGATTAAATAAAAATAGCCAACCAGTTAACGCATTGGCCAGCAAAACAACGATTTCTAAAGATGGCAAAACCTACACGATTAACTTACGCCACGATGGTCGGTGGAGTGATGGGCAAAAAGTCACTGCCCAGGACTTTGTCTATTCATGGGAACGAACGCTCAATCCTAAAACTAAGTCGGAATTCACATACTTATTTGCCAGTATCAAAAATGCTAACGCCATCATGGTCGGCAAAAAATCGCCTAGTACTTTAGGCGTCAAAGCAACAAACAAATATCAATTAAAAATTAACTTGAGCAAACCAGTTCCCTATTTCAAAAAGCTCTTATCCGGAACGACTTTCTATCCGATTAGCCAAAAAGCAGTTAAAAAATACGGAACTAAATATGGAACCAGCGCAAAAACGACCGTTTATAATGGTCCGTTTACACTTAAGGGCTGGAACGGAACCAACGACAGCTGGACTCTAGCCAAGAACAACAGCTATCGCGATCATAAAGTGGTGAAACTCAATCAGATCAGGTATCAAGTGATCAAAACCGCCTCTACTGCTTACAATCTGTATCAATCACACAAACTTGATATGGTCACGCTCGCTGGCGAACAAAATACACAGAACAAAAATAATCCCGAATTGAAAACTTTATCATCTGGTCGCGTCGGTTTTATTCAGTACAACGAAAAGGATAAAACAGCAGCCAACAAAAATTTACGTACCGCCATTTCACTCACGATTAATCGCCAACAATTAGCAACTAAAATTTTAGAAAACGGCTCAACTGCTGCAAAGGCGTTTGGTGTGCACGATATGTTGAAGAACCCAAAGACTGATAAAGATTTCGTAGACGATGCCCATACCCCAAACACCATGGATTACAACATCACCAAAGCTAAAGCTCTCTATCAAACGGCGCAAAAACAATTAGGTAAAAAGCAATTAACCTTAAACATTACCTGTGCAAATGATGATACCAGTCAGCACACAGCCGATTATATTCAGGGTCAACTGATGAATCATTTAAAGGGTTTGAAGGTTACAATCAGCACGATGCCATTCCCTTCAATGTTAACTAAAGTTTCGCAAGGAGATTTTCAGCTTAATTTAACTAGCTGGGGCATGGATTTTGCCGATCCTACCCAAGCCCTTACCATCTTAACTTCAGATAGTAACTCTAATATGGGACACTATCAAAGTAAGGCGTACGATACGGCAATGAATACTGCTGATGGTAAAGATGCTTTGAACAACACTGCGCGTTATCATGATCTTGTCAAGGCTGCTCAAACGGCTGGAAAAGATCAGGCAGTCACACCGTTATACGAGAGTCGCTCACGAATGTTAGTAAAATCAAGCTTGCATGGAGTCGTCTACAACAAGTTTAGTGGCGCCATGGATTTTCGAACTGCTTATGTAAAATAATATTAAAGCTGGACCTACCTTAGTTGGTAGATCCAGCTTTTATTTCATATAAAGACAATATCATTCGTAGTAGTAGTTTAGAAGTGACGACTCTATTAATATTCTTCGCCATTTGTTACTTAACACTATTCAGAAAAAACGTTTAAATCCTTTTTATCTATTAACTTAGGTCCAATGACTTCATCATTTTGACCTCAATTAAAAATTTAAACTTCTGTCCAAAACTTAGACTGCCCATCATGAATCGATAACCTCAATTCAGCGGATCCGTTGTTAATTGATCCTAGAGAAATTTCAATATCACCATTATCAGCTATCTTTAAATCTTCCATATGATCAGCAATAATATTTTGTAACTGAACATCCAAATTTCTAAATTGATTAACCCGCTCCATTGCAGATGCTAACGTAAACCCATTATCAAGAAAGTATTTAATAGCACGAACCCGAAAAACAACCCGATAACTATACTTACGACTTCGTTCATTGGGTACTTCTACCGGCTTAATATACCCTTGTTCCACCCAATAACGTAATTGACTGGCCGGTACACCGGTAGCCTTCACTAAATCAGAAGTTCCAATTGTAATCCCGTCTGATTTTGAAATTTCTTGAATCAAATCCATCCAGTTTGAAAAGCTGTCAACACTTGCCATGACTACACCTCCGAGCGTTTTATTTGATTTAATTTTAACACAAAATCAAAAAAAGTCCACTTAACTATTGACTTTTTCCTCTCAGACTATGATAATAGCATCATATTCAAGGAGGAATCAATTATGAACACAGATATTAACGGAAAAAAATATAATCGAACCATGATGGTTATCATTTTATTAGTTGGAACATTTTTAAACGTATTAAATCAAACAGTTTTGGCCACTGCATTCCCTAATTTAATGAAATCATTTAGTATCAACGCATCAACAGTTCAATGGTTAACGACTGGATTTCTATTAGTTAACGGAATTATGATTCCCTTATCAGCTTGGCTATCCACACGTTTTAACACCAAATGGCTATGGATTAGTGCCATGACCGTTTTCACAATTGGCACCATTATGTGTTGGGCTGCCCCAACTTTTGCAATTCTACTAGCTGGGCGTTTAATTCAAGCGGTTGGTGTTGGCGTTGCAATGCCTTTATTGCAGACAATTATGTTTTCAATCTTTCCACCTGCACAACGTGGTTCCGCAATGGGATTAGTTGGAATCGCAGTTGGCGTCGGACCGGCAGTTGGACCTACACTATCTGGTTGGGTTATTGATAATGGAACTTGGCACGATATTTTTGGTATTATGATTCCGATTGCACTGCTTATTGTTATTGCCAGTTTCTTCTTTATGAGACCTGTTATTGAAAATCACAAAACTCATCTGGATTTTCTATCTCTAATTATGTCTAGTATTGGTTTTGGTTCATTACTTTACGGATTTTCAATGGTTGGCCAAGACGGTTGGTCATCCACTACTGTAATTACCTCTCTAATCATTGGAGTTCTCGTAATTGCAATATTCGCTTACCGTCAATTACACCTTAAGGAACCATTCTTGGAATTACGTGTCTTTAAATATGGTCAATTTACTGTTGCCAGTTTATTAGGTGCAATTGCTAACACCGCTATGACTGGTGCAGAACTTGTTTTACCAATGTACTTGCAGATTGCCAAAGGTCAATCTGCCTTAATTTCCGGCTTAACGCTTTTCCCTGGAGCAATCGTAATTGCTATAATGAACCCAATCACCGGAAAAATTGTTGATCGTTTTGGTGGCCGTGAGCTATCTATTGCTGGTTTATTTTTCTTAACCCTTGGGACGATTCCACTATGCTTCTTGACGTTGAACACTTCACTTTGGTGGATTATTCTAGTTTACTCAATTCGTATGTTAGGTGTATCAATGGTATTAATGCCGATTACCACCGTTGGTATGAACGCTCTTAATCGTTCATTGATTGCACATGGAACGGCCGTTAATAACACAGTTAAACAAATCTTCTCTTCAATTGGAACTGCGCTGGTTGTGTCTATCATGGCCAATGTAACTAAAAATCACATGCCTAATCCGGCTCACTACCTTGCTCAACCGCAATTATTGCACCACTTAACAATGCTAGCTAATCTCGATGGCTATAAAGCTGCATTTTTAGCCACCACAATTATGAGTGTAATCGGTTTTTTGATTGCCTTTTTAGTTAAACGGCCGAACAAGGAAGCGTAATAAAAAAATTAAAAGTAAACTTTAAAGATTTTTATTCTATCAAAGAAATGGAACATCTGAACTTTAGAATTCACCATTATGATTTTTTAAATCAGTTGTAAAGTACACAATAGTATAAGCCGCTTCAGCTAGTTTGAAATAATACAAATCACAAAACCGAATAATAAAGAAGTCCCGAAGATTAGATCGTTATCTAATTTCGGTAAACTCTCTTATTATCCGGTTTTTTGTCAATTAATTTATTTTTCCCATAAAAATTTTAAAATGGCGTGATCTACTTTAGGATTCGCATGTAGTTTGCTATGTTGGGCCAATTTTCCTTTCATCTCAAGTTCCTGATACGATTTAGCACGATCCTGAACCAAATAGCGCAGTGACTTAGATGAATAGTTTTGGACCGTTCCATCGCTACGATCACCAATATTTCCATAAATGTTTAAAACGGCTCCGTTTTGTGGATAGGTCTTTCGTAGTTTTAATAAAGCCTGATATGTTGGTATCATGTGGCGCGGTTTCCCCTGAGCATTAAGTGTGTTACCTTTAATCGCGTCGTATCCGCGAATTCCGGCGAAATGACCCGCAATATTAACTTCTTTATTTAGTTGCGGTAACCCTTTATTTTGAGGTGCGAAATCGGCCATGTAGTACATGACGGCCTCATTACCAACCGAATGCGAAACAGTATTAAATTTCTTGAAATGATAAGTCTGCTGAATTTTTTGTAAAACATTCCGTAACCACTTGCCGTCAGTCCGATAGCTTCGTTCATGATTATTTTGATAATTGATCATGACGATTGGATTGACGGTATTTTTGCGTAAATGACCTACTAAGGTCACCTTGCCAGTTTTGGACACTTCTGCGCGAATCACACCATTCGTTGCATGCGCGTTTTGAACGGCCTTTACCATGTGCTTTTCGGCGTGATAACTGCTGCCATAGCCATGTAGAAACAATGTGGGGATGTTCGTTTGTTGATACTTACTAGCTATTTTGGGCTGGTGATTATGCACGTAAATACCCAGTAAGGCAGCCACAACAACCACAATTACTAAGCAAATAATTATTGCCTTTTTACTTATTTTAGTTAGCATATTGTTACTCCCCCAGCTTTCAGCCACTACTTATATGTAATATCTTTGGCCTTCATTTTACTTAACTCTTGTTTCAACTTCTTTTTTCGATCTTCAATCGTCTCAAGCCAAATACCGTTAAGAACGGCTTCACCGACAACTAATACCACCAACATAGTAACCAGATTAGCACTACCTTTAGTGACTATTAACCAGATCATAAATCCGAGAAAGATTACACCAGGAATCGCACCAACCCATCTGGGTAAATATCGATCCAGCAAGTAAA
Source organism: Pediococcus damnosus (assembly GCF_001437255.1). Lineage (GTDB taxonomy): Bacteria > Bacillota > Bacilli > Lactobacillales > Lactobacillaceae > Pediococcus > Pediococcus damnosus. The sequence continues at coordinate 51,135 of NZ_JQBD01000008.1, forward strand.
TTGCCACTACAACAATTAAACCAAATAAAAGTCCTCTTAAATCACTCATTACTTTTCCTCCTCGTATTATATATTTTGAAACTTTGTT
>NZ_JQBD01000080.1 GCF_001437255.1 Pediococcus damnosus
CTCCACCAATACGATTTGACAGAGACCCAAATTTTTAATTACCCCACATAGGTGAGTTCTTTTGACGTATGCGTAAATGGTTCACAACCGTTCTTTGTAATGTGGACGCAGTCTTCAATGCGGACACCAGCTACTCCTGGAATGTAAATACCAGGTTCGATGGAGAAACACATACCTTCTTTAAGAACCATTTCATTACCTTGCATAATTGATGGAAATTCGTGTTCACCCATTCCCATACCATGGCCGAGGCGATGGATAAAGTATTCACCATAACCGGCCTTTGTAATAATATCACGGGCAATTTTATCTAGGTCTTGGGCAATCATGCCTGGTTTAGCCTGTGTTTGAGCCGTTAATTGAGCTTCTAAGCAAACTTTGTAAATGTCCATGGATTTTTCGTTTGGTTTTCCAACTGCAACCGTTCGGGATGCGTCACTAATATATCCTTGGTGAATTGTGCCTAAGTCAAACAAAACTAATTCGTTATTTTGAATTTTATTCATAGCAGTGGCACCGTGTGGTTCTGCTGCATGAGCGCCAGCTTGGATTAGGGTGTCAAAACTCATTTGCATGACACCTTTTTTCTTAAGAACGTATTCTAATTCTGCTGCGATTTCCGCTTCAGGACGGCCAACTTGAACAGCTTCAAATCCAATCTTAAATGCCAAATCGGCTTCACGGCCAGCTGCGTCTAATTTCTCGATTTCATCTGGGGTTTTAATTAAGCGAAGTTGTTCGATGGATGGGGTTAAATCCATATCAAAGTTAGCGGTTGGAAATTGAGACTTAATGGCATTGAAGTGGGCAATTGTTAAGTTGTTTTTTTCAATTGCCCAGTGAGTCGGATTGGCCGAGCGTTTTTTAATCTCACTCGCGATCATTTCGAAAGGTTGCTCATGATCAAGATAACCATACACAGGGAACCTCCAGCCGGTATCACGAATGGCTTCAACTTCAAGGGCAGGTGCAAACAAAAATGGTTCTTTATCTGCAAAAACGAACAAACCAAGTATACGTTCTACTGGATCGCTTGCAAATCCTGTAAGATATTCAATTGATTTGGGATCACTAATATAGGCAACATCAAGCTTGTTGTCATTGACCCATTTGCGGACCTTATCTAGCTGTGTCATGTAATCGCCTTCTTTCTTTTTTTTCTTAATAATATTATATCATACAGTTTATCCTTGAAATAAAGCTAAAAAAGATGTATATTTTTCATGAAAGCGTTTCCGATACTTGCAGAGCTAAGCGTTTTTTGGTAACGTTAACAAGGCAATGAAAACATGTGAAAACGTATAATAACGCACAAAGGAGACTTTATTCAAATGGAGAAACAAACTGTAACAATTTATGATGTCGCACGAGAGGCTGGGGTTTCAATGGCCACAGTTTCACGAGTTGTGAACGGAAACCAAAATGTCAAGCCCGCTACTAGGCAAAGGGTTAACGATGTGATTGAGAAGCTTGATTACCGACCTAATGCGGTTGCACGTGGGTTGGCAAGCAAGAAATCAACAACGATCGGGGTTATTATTCCAGATGTAACAAATGGTTATTTTGCTTCATTAGCCCGAGGAATTGATGATGTTGCTTCTATGTATAAATACAACATTATTATGGAAAACTCTGATGAAAATGATCAAAAGGAAATTTCAGTGCTAAATACCTTACTAGCTAAACAAGTAGATGGCATTATTTTTATGGGTAATCGCGTTAATGACAAATTACGTGATGAGTTTTCGCATTCAAGAACTCCCATTGTCTTTGCCGGTTCTGTGGATGATCAAGAAAGCGTGCCATCTGTAAGTATTGATTATGTTAAATCAACAGAAGATGCTGTTTCTAAGCTAATTAAAGAAGACAATAAAAAAGTTGCTTTTATTAGTGGCTCATTAAGTGAACCAATCAATGGTAAATATCGATTGGCTGGCTATAAAGAAGCTCTTAAAAAGGCTGGACTTAAGTTTGACGAAAAATTAATTTTTGAAACTGATTATAGTTATGAAGCCGGAATTAAATTAGCTAGCCAGCTTAAGGGTACAGACATTGGTGCCGCTTTTGTTGGTGATGATCGGCTTGCTGCCGGTGTCTTAAACGGTTTAACGGACCAAGGAGTTAAAGTGCCTGATGAATTTGAGTTAATCACAAGTAATGATACCCAGGTTGCTCAACTTGTTCGTCCACAATTAACTTCAGTTACCCAACCTCTTTATGATATTGGAGCAGTCTCAATGCGGTTGCTTACCAAACTAATGAATAAAGAAGAAATTGATGAACCAACGATTACCTTACCCTATGGGTTAGATAGCCGACAAACAACAAAGCAATAAAGCAATCAAGTTCTAAAACGCCCCCCAAAGTTTAATGGTGGGCGTTTTTTTATATGAAAAAGTCAGATTAAACCTAATTTTAATTATGTTGAGGTTGGAAGAATCATATTCATTTTTTCCTGTTGGGATTATTAAACTGGATTAGTCCTTAGTTGGTAATAAATATCTGTGCTGTGTTATCCGGTGTTTCAAGAAATTAGTTAAATAATTATTAATTAATAATGAGAACTAAGTTAAAAAAAGGATTGACATTTATAAGTTAGAGATGAATAATAACGTTAATAAATAAAGAATGTATAGATGAGTAAACGAGTGATTGTTTGCAGAGAGTCGTTGGATGGTGGAAAACGATAATAACAACTGGTTGAAGATGGTCTAATTGCAATTTCTTTAGTCGAGCACTGTAGTGTAAGGCTAAAAGCGGGCACTCCCGTTACAGGGTTAGGGTATCTGAACTACTAAAAAGCTAAGTCATGTACCTAAAGAGGAATAACTTGTGAAGGTTATTTGAATTAAGGTGGTACCACGGAAAGCACGTTTCCGTCCTTGTCTAGAAATAGACTGGGATGGAAACGTGCTTTTTTTAATTGGAGGTAATAATTATGACAGGATTCAATACACAATTAGTACATGGTCAAAATGTTCACGATAATCAAACGGGTGCAATTAACATTCCAATATATAATTCGTCAACTTATGCCTATCCAAGTGCAACAAGTAAAGTACGGTGGGATTATGAGCGCTCAGGGAATCCAACTCGTGAATATTTAGAAAAACAAATTACATTATTGGAAAATGGAAAAAATGGTTTTGCATTCGCTTCTGGGATGGCGGCCATTCATGCAGTATTTGCAATTTTTAAACCGGGCGATCATATTTTGGTTGGAAATCAAATTTATGGCGGAACTTTCCGAATCTTGAATCAGTATTTTAAGGAACGTGGAATTGAATTTTCGGTAGTGGACACGACTAATTTGGCAACGATTGAGCCTGCTATTAAAGAGAATACGAAGGCAACTTATTTTGAACCCGTTACGAATCCCTTATTGCATGTTTCCAGTGTGGCGGGGGTGGCAAAAATCGCACAAAAACATCATTTGCTAACAATTGTGGATAATACTTTTTTGACGCCATATTTGCAAAAACCACTTGAGTTAGGTGCAGATATTGTGGTGCACTCGGCAACTAAATATTTGAGTGGTCATTCTGATGTGATCGCTGGATTAGTGGTTACAAATAGTGAAGAATTGGGCAAAAAAGTTTATTTCGTTCAAAATGCATTGGGCGGAGTACTATCACCAGAAAGTGCCAGCCTAGTAAGGCGAGGTATTCAGACACTTGCGGTGCGGATGGATCGGCAACAACAAAATGCATTCGAAATTATTCACTTCTTAGAACAACGCCCTGAAGTTACAAAAATTTATTATCCTGGTATAAAGGGAACGAAGGACTATTTAATTGCATCCGCAGAATGTCAAGGATTCGGTGGCGTACTTTCTTTTGAACTGGCACCGAAAATCAATGCATCTGCTTTTGTTAATCAATTACAATTAATTAGGTTGGCAGTTAGTTTAGGCGCGGTTGAAAGTTTAGCAGAATTACCATATGAGATGAGCCACGCAGAGTTGCCACCTGCTGAACGTTTAAAAGCAGGAATTAGTACACAATTAATTCGATTAGCAGTGGGAATTGAAGATAGTTCAGATTTAATTGCGGATTTGAAACAGGCAATTGATTTTGCGGTGCAACACCCAGTTAATAAACAATCAATTTAAAAAAGGATGGTTGACAATAATGACAACAAATAAATTTGATACTTTAAGAATTCATGCCGGATACGATCCAAAAGATCACCAATTTGCATCTTCTGTGCCAATTTATCAAACGGCCGCATTTGGACTGGAAAACACAAGAATTGCTGATCAAATTGTGGCAGGAAAGTTACCTAATCGCTATGATTATTCCCGAGATGGTAATCCCACAGTGCGAGTTTTTGAAAAAAGGATGGCCGAATTAGATGGTGGTGTGGATGCGGTCGCGGTTGGTTCTGGAATGGCTGCCATTTCATACACAATTTTGAATGTAGCTGAAAACGGTGGCCGGATTATTGCTCCAAGTAATATTTATGGATCCAGTCTGGATGAATTTCGGACATTTTTCCCTAAGTTTGGGATTGATTTTGATTTTGTCGATGACATTAATGATTTTGTTGCTGTGCGTCATTTAATTGGTTCGGAAACAAAAGCAATTTATGTTGAAAGTGTGGCAAATCCAAGCACAGAAATTGCTGATTTAGACAAATTAGCGGAAATCGCGCATAACGCAGGAATCCCATTAATTGTAGACAATACATTTCCAACTCCGTACTTGTTGAAACCATTTGAACATGGCGCAGACATTGATGTCTATTCTTCAACAAAGGGAATTAACGGACATGGAAATGTTGTTTCTGGTGTAGTTGTGGATCATGGAACTTTTAACTGGGATAATCCTAAGTTCCCTCAGTTTTCTGAGCTAGAGTTTACTTTAGGTGATGAGGAAACGGGTGCACAAGAGAGTTTTATAAGTAAATTTGGTAAAAAAGCCTTTATCAATCGGATTCGGATTAAATATTTACGGTTGCTGGGAGCTGTATTGGAGCCAATGGATGCTTATCTGGTTCTAATCGGTTTAGAGACAATTTCTGAGCGATTAGATCGTGAAGTTGCCAGTGCAACCAAAATTGCTAAGTTTTTAGCGCGTAATTCCCATGTCAAAAAAGTTTTTTATTCCGGAATTGAAAAAGATAATCCTTTAGTGAAAAAATATTTTCCGAGAGGGGTTGGCGGCATCCTATCTTTTGAGTTAAAGGGGAATGCTAGAAACGTAGCCAAATTGATTGATCATGTTCAGGTGTTCAGTTATTTGCCAAACATTGGCGACTCGCGATCTCTAATTGTTAATCCAACGCGAACAACCCATCGTGAAATTCCTGCAAAAATTAGAAAACAGCATGGGCTGACCGATCAGGTGTTGCGATTATCGATTGGTTTAGAAGATGTGGATGACCTGATTAATGATTTAGAACAAGCAATTAATCAAGCATTTAAGTAATTGAAAACTACTGTATAAATTAGTGTAGATAATAAATGTTGCTTAGGAATTCCTTTATGGGGGATTCTTTTTTTTACGACATAAAGTTAATTAATTACTAATCAGAAACAAGCGTAGGTAAGCGCTTTATACAAGAATTAGGTAGTATTGTAAAGGATGGTGAATTATAATTAGCCTGTTTAAGCAGTGAGAGGGGGGGGAGATAATGTGTTAAAAAGATTTGTACTGATCAGTGTAATTTTGTTTTCTTGTGTCGTAAGTGGCCAGTCCGTGTACGCAGATAGTGATGTGAGTTCTGTAAGTAGTTCGCAAGCTAGTATGAATAGTTCAAGTGATCAAAATAAAAATTCTGGTCAAGCAAGTTCATCAAGCTCAGTTAGTAAGGCTGCAAAGGTGATAACTACAAATTCACAGGCAGAGACAAGTGCTAAGTCAACCAGTTCTTTTACAGTGAAAAGCAGTTCACAGTTTAGTGCCAATTTACCGAGTCGTAGCGTTTCAAGTAGTTCTTCAAGTAGTTCTTCAAGCAAACCTGTAACTAAAAAATACATAGCGTTGAATAAAGCGACCAAGGTGAAGCCCAAAGCTTATGTAAGTGCGTCAAAATCGGGTGCGTTATATAATTTTACGGGAAGCGGAACTCACGGACAATTTAGTAAATCTGCCGATCAGTTAAACAATCACTTAAAAACTACCTGGATAGTTACTCAGTATCGTTATGTGAGCATGGCTGATCATAAGCCGTCTTTATATTATTTTGTTAAGTCTGAAACTGGGCCACAAAATGGTTGGGTTTGGCATAGTTATTTAAAAGAAAAAGCAGTTCAAACTAAAGGATCTGTTTTGAAGGTTAAAAAGGCTAGCTATTATCGTAAGACCACATCTGGTAATATTTATAACATTTCGGGTCCAACCTATGATGCGAAGTTTAAAGTTTCCCATGTTTTGAGAAATTATCCAAATACCACTTGGTATGTAACCAAGAAAATGCAAGTGACAAATACTAAAAAACATGCGATCACTTATTACTATGTTCAGGATAGTAAGAAACATACTGGATGGATTTGGAATGGATATCTTACTAAGAAAGTGATCTTGAATGTTAAACGAATTTCACAAAACCCACAATTACCGACAGGTTGCGAAATAACTGCGGTGACGATGATGGTTAATTATGCGGGTGCCAAGGTTAGCAAGATGAAGTTGGCAAAAGAAATGCCACGGACAAAGACTAAAAATGGTAATAAAGGGTTTGTTGGTAGCCCTTATTCAAAATATGGGTGGTGGATTTATCCACCAGCCCTGATGAAGACAGTTAAGAAATATACAAAATCGGCGATTAATATGACCGGAGCAAGTTTTGATGCGATAAAAAAGCAGATTAACAAGAAACACCCTGTTGTGGTGTGGCTAAGTGGATATGGTGGGATCAGCACTAAAATTAATCACGCCATTACAATTATTGGTTACAGTGCTTCACTTGTGTATTTTAATGACCCTTGGACAGGTAAAAGGTTAAGCATGTCGATTGATAAGTTACACAGTTATCGAAAACGGGATGCTTACCGTGCAATCAGTTATTGAAAATCTAATGAAGCTAAATTCTAGGAGGATATAAAGAATGATTGGCAAAAAAATTGTACTGGGGAGTGCAGTATTATTGAGTTTGTTGACGATTAGCGGGGTTAATGCGAAACCGGCGCAAGCGCAAGCGATAACAAGCAAATTTAGTACGGGATTAATTAAGAAAACAACTACTGAGTATGCTGGGCTAGATAGTACAGCCAAGGTAGCCACTTTAAAAAAGAATCAAGTTATAAAGATTAATTCTTTAAAAAAGAATGCAAAAGGTCTGTATCGCTTTCAGTTATCCACTGGAAAATATGTAACGGCTGATACCGCTAGTATTCAAAAGTTGATTGCTACATATAAAAATTATTACTATTTAAAGCCATCAACTTCAATTATCAAAGTTTTACATAAAGTTGGGTACTATCGTTCAACATCGGCTACCAAGGCAACTAAATATCTAACAAAGGGTGACTTTGCCCATGTGCTTGGTGTTTATTATACGAAGGCAGGCCGTCCAATGCTGAAAATTAGTAATGGCGAGTATATTACTTCAAATCGTAGTTGGGTAGCAAACTCAAATGGGTATCAAAATCCTAAGAGATATTTCCAAGTACAAAATTCAAAAATTAGACCGGCTGGGACAATTGGTTATACTTTAAAACGCGGTTATGAAGGTGTAAAAACCTGGAAGATAAAACGTCAGTTAGGAATTGGTGGTAGGAGCTGGTATGAATATGCCACGTATGACAGAACCACTGTCTCTGCAGTTAAAAACTTTCAGCGACGTCATCATTTAAGTGCCACAGGTAATGTTAATTTGGCAACTTGGGAAAAGCTTGGATTCAGTAAATCTTCGTGGACATCGATTGATTCATACGCAGCACCACTCTATGCACGAACTTGGCAAGGGCGGAGTGCTCACGTAAACGCTGAAATTAAGCAGGCTTATCGTTATTTGGGTCGTGCCTATATTGTTGGCGCATCGTCTACACCGACATATGGAACAGATTGTTCTGGTTTAGTCATGCAAGCATTGTATGCAGGTGGGTTAAATATGAATTCAGTTGTTTCATCAATTCATCATGCTTATCCAGGTAATGAATGGAACAGTCGTAACCTTTGGACAACTTCCAAACTAAGAAGAGTTTCTTACGCTGGCCGTAAGAAAGGTGACTTGATTTTCTATTATGAACCAGGTACACGTTCTATTTATCATGTCGCAATCTACCTTGGTAATAATCGAATTATTGAGTCTTGGCCAAATCATATTCAAGTTTCTGGAATTCGTTCCAACTCGCATACTTCTATTGCAGGAGTTAAACGAGCATTTAATTAGCGTCTTGTTTAAAGCTGATACTAACAATATAGTATCGACTTTTTTGTAACTTGAATTCCAAAAAATAATCTGCTGCATTTTATGTTATATTAATAACTGTGAGAGCGTATGCAAGGTAACAGCGTTTCACAGAATTTTTAATAAAAAATAAGATTTTTAGATATGTAGAGGTAGTCGGATTAGTCAATGGTTAGTGTAAGGTTTTCCTAGATGGTCAA
>NZ_JQBD01000081.1 GCF_001437255.1 Pediococcus damnosus
CTTGCCAGAGCTAAGGCGGTTATTTTTTTTGTTGGTTTTTAATCAACTCAACAACTAATGCAATCAAGGCTACGATAAAAGTACCGAAAGCCAGCATTAATTGTAAAGCGTCCGATATGGACACTTGGGCTACTCCTTTCCTAGAATGTGAGTTTATAGTTTTTACACCATAAGCACCACCCCCTTTAAGGAAATAGCCACCGCCTTAACTTCTCTACTTAAACCATTATACAGGGAAATGGGGATAGAACAATGTCTATGCATAATCAGCTTTCTTTAATTTTTGAGCCATAAATATCCAAGCTATTAACGAAAACAACAGGACTATAAACACCGTTATATAACTCGTGTTTCCGTGATAGGTTAACGAACCGTTATTATAATTAACGATTTTCAAGAAAGCAGTAATTGGATAATAGTCTTGCAGGTTTTGTCCAGCTACAAATACTCCAACAAAGCCATAAACAAAGGCAATAACCACGTTGAGATAAGATGAGGCTTGCCGAATAAACAAAATCAAGATTGGTAAGACAGCGATAAAAACCCCCAAGCTAATACCAATTAACTGAATCATTGAGATCAGAGAATGATATATGGGTTCACTTTTATGCGGTAAGAACAGGAATATCAAGTATGTTAAAAACGCATTTAAAGCTGCAAATACTACGTTGATTAGGCATAAAGCAACCAATTTGCTGACATACAATTTATTGACAGAAACGGCGCAAGTAATGTTATTCTTTAGTGCTCCAGATATATGCTCAACATTAATTAAATAGTTACTAAAGATAACAATCATTGCCGGTAAGACTAAACTAAAACTATCCCAAATAACGATATTCATAAAATCAGTGTAATTATAGAGTGAATGTTCATTGCCACTGTATAGTTGAAATATTGAGAGTAGATCAGTAAAGACAAGGGAGATAAAAAATACGAGTAAGACGTCACATCTTTTCAATTTACGAAACTCATTGATAATTAGGGTTCCCATATCTATTCCTCCTCGCTTTCAAATAATTTGACTGCGACATAGTATGATAAAAATCCCACAATACACAAGATTCCAATACAAGAGGGCGTGGAAAAAAAGAGTCTGGTAATGCTAGCGGACATCGTACCAGATGAAATATGTGGTAATGACCACTTGAAGACAACAGAAAGCGGCAACGGGAAGCGATTATATTGTAATGAAGTGACAAAGCTCAATATTGTATATGACAAACTTACCACAAACGACATTAAGTAATTCTTTTTCATTTTCAAGACGACTATCAGTAATGGTAGATCAGCAACGGTTACCATTACACCAATGATCAGGCCGATCCCAAGGGTGGTAAAGAATTGCCCCAGATCAATATTTCCGCGTACCACACCTAATATAATGGGCAATATTAAAGAGACAACTGCGAAAATCACCCCGATAATTAATGTTGCAATAATTTTTGCTAATAATAGACTCCTTTTAGAAATAGGAATGGTTAAAATGTTTTTTAAGGTGTTATTATCACGTTCTTCAAAGACCAAGGTTGCTAATATTAGCCCTAGAAAAATTGGCATTAGTAGGTAAAAGCCAAAAACAAAAACAAACATTTTCAACTTATCAAACGACATATTAGCATGTAATGCTAATAGTGATAAGGGAATCGGAAATAAGAAAGCGGCTAATACCGTATATTTTAAAATACTATTCCGTTTTAATTTTTTGAATTCACAGACTAGAAGACTACTCATGGCTAGCGCCCCCATTGGTAATGGATTCAAAATAATTTTCCAATGTACCTTCCTTTAAATAGGCCGCCTGAACATCTATGCCGTTCATAATAAATGCCTTAATAATTGCAGCAGAATCTGTAATGGCATGGCTAATTGATAACTTTTGCTGATTAGTGATCACAATATCTTTAATCTTGAATTGTTGCTCTAGAATCTTAGCAGCATTGGCGCTATTAGATACTTTAAAAACAAATGAATTGCTGTTTTGTTCAATTAAATCTTGCAGCTTTGATTCAACCAATAAGGCCCCATTGGCAATAATGCCAATATCATCAGCAATTAGTTGCATTTCAGACAAAATATGGCTCGAAATTAAAATTGTCGTCCCTTGATTCTGGCTTAAATCGATCAGTAACTTACGAATATCGACGATACCTTCCGGGTCCAACCCATTGATTGGTTCATCTAGGATTAAAAGCTCCGGTGAGTTCATAGTCGCGTTAGCAATTGCCAGCCGTTGTTTCATACCTAAAGAATATTCTGAAAACAATTTTTTATCTTTATAGGGTAATCCTAGTTTGGTCAGTGAGCTCTCTATTGTCTTTTCTGGTAACTTCCGCAATTTAGCGAATATTCGTAAATTTTCTGTCCCAGTTAAGTTAGGATAGAATCCTGGGGATTCAATTGTATTACCTACTTTACTGAAAATTGATTTCAGCTCACTATTGGTAATCTTCGACATATCTTTTCCAAATAACGAGTATGTACCAGAACTAGGTTTAATTAAACCTAGAATCATTTTCATGGTTGTGCTTTTACCAGCACCATTTTTCCCTAATAATCCGTAAATCTTCCCTTTTTGTACATGAATACTTAGATTCTTAACACTAATCTGCGGACCATAAATTTTTGTTAAGTGATCTGTTCTGAGAACGTAATCGTTATTTAAATCCATTAACTCTCTCTCCCCTCAATTTGCTTGTTATCAAGAAAGTTTCTATAATAAAGTCCCTTTTTTGCTATTAGTTCGTCATGAATCCCTTCCTCAATGATTTCTCCATGACTTAGTACATAAATATAATCCGCATCTTGAATGGCCGCAAGCCTATGCGAAATAATAAGTTGCGTGATATTTAGAGACTGTAAATTATGATAAATCTTTTGTTCAGTTAATTGATCCAAGCTATTTGTTCCTTCATCAAATATTATAAGTTCAGGATTTTTGCTGATTGCTCTTGCAATTGCTATTCTTTGCTTTTGACCACCAGACAAGTTTTGCCCATTATCCCCCATTACAGTATTAATGCCCAAAGGCAACTGTTTTACAAAATCTAAAATCTCTGCATTTTTTAAGCAATCTTCAAGTTGACTATCAGACAATTTATTTCCAAAGTCTAAATTATCTTTAATAGTCCCATTGATTGCTAATGGTGTTTGAGTAACTACTGATATTTTATCATATAAGCTTGCTGAATTTAGCTTCCTATAGTTGACACCATTAACATACATACTTCCACTGTAGTCATCAAAAACATTCATGATTAATTTTGTAAGCGTCGTTTTTCCTCCACCGGAATTTCCCACAATGGCAATACGTTTTCCTTTAGGGATCTTGATTGAAATATCTCTTAGATCAAGATTGGTTGTTTGACTATAAGAGAATGAAACATGAGAAACTTCAATATCATTAATTGCTGAAATTTCGGTTCCTCCATTTCTCGAAACAGATTTATAAAACATTATTTCATTTAATCTGTTAGTAATCTCCTGAATCACCTTGATCTGAGGAATCGCACCAATGGTAGAATTAATCGGAGTAATCGCAAATGAACTAAGAGAGACGAACTGTATAAGAGTCCCTATGTTTATTTGACCTTTTTGAATCAGAAAGAATCCAAGAGTATAGATCAAGAGGTTTGTTATTACACTGATACTGTCTAACCAACTTTGCAAGGTATTGTTTAAAGAACCCTTTTCTCTAAAAGAATCGATACTTTTAAAATATTTATTTTCCAAGTCTTTTTCTAACTTGTCTTGGCTTCCCATACACATGATCTGAATGATATTGTTAAACACATCTGCCATATTATCTTGGGCTTGCGTTTGTGTAGTTATATACTCTTGCGTTTTGGAATGCAACTTGGAATTTAAGCTGTAAATTAAAATCCCCTCAAAAGCCCCAATTAGAATAATAGAGGTGGTTAACAATGGTGAAATAGTCAACATTACAATAAAACAAACTATTCCGGTTAAAATATCTATGAACATTTTAATTAAAAAGGTTGAAAGAAAATTATTGATCATACTTATATTGTTAAAACGATTCAAAATGTCACCTGTGGAATGGGTCTCATAGAATGTAAGATCAATACTGAATAATTTTTCGAGAAGTTTATCAATTACCTGCTTAAAGACGCTCGTTTGCATACGTAGAACAACCCATTGTCTAATCCAAGTGAACAACAAATTTAGAACAAAAAAACTTATTATTATAAGACACAAGACTATTAAAACTTGTTGAATATTAATATCAGTTTTTACTGAAGCGTTAACTATGCGCTTAATAATATCAGGAATAATTAGGACTATAGCTTCAAGAATAACTGTGCAAAATATGGTGATAAAAACATCACTCTTTTTAAAATTGAAAGAGCCTAATATCCCCTTATTTGAAGGTATAAATCCATGAAACTTAGTCTGTTTTGAAAAAGAAGGTAGTGGTGTGATGATACAGAGTACAGGTAAACAATTTTGCTGTAGGTCTTGAAAGCTTTGTTTTTGCACCCCTTCTGCTGGATCCAATACTGTAAACACGTTTTTTTTAACACTTGATATTACAACATAATGGCCGTCTTTTGTGGGCAAAATTGCTGGTAAGTTCTGTATTAAAGATTTTCTTGATTTAAATTTAAAAGCTTTTAGATCAAACTGATTATCTTTAGATATGGTTTTCAATTGTGCAACAGTAAGCCCGTCTCGGGAAGGCCTTACTGTTGCAATTAAATTGTATAAATTTTTATTATATCCATACGATTTAAAAATCATTAAAATACACGCTAGTCCACAATCAGAACTACTAAATTGGTTTATTAGTCTAATTCTATGCTTCCTCACCTTTACAGCCCCTCCTAAAAAGTGTCTCAAGTGTCTTGAATTGACCATGGTGGCTTAAATTTCTAAAGAGAGTACATTAGGTAACTTTGAATTGTTCATTTTTAGAAGTGCATATCCTATGCCAGAAATTCCCAGCATAAAGCTAGTATTTTCATATTGAGGAGGTAATCCACATGACCAATGTCCCTCTAAAACTTTTTTGGCCATTTTCAACTTAATAATTTCTAGATCCTTTTGGTCTTGAATTGTTAACTCATCTTGTGCTTCTAATAAGCAAAGAACATTACCAAAACTTCCATGACACAGACAATTTTGGTCACGATTACCCATTCGCTTAATAGAATCAATAGCAAGTCGTATATCCCTTTCAACTAAGTCGTTATTAACGTTAGCGCAATTTCTTTTGACAGCAAGTCGAGCCAGTAAGATTCCACTTGATCCATGACACCATGCAACAGGATTGATATTATTCTTATAATTTCTTTGTCCTTGAATGATTCGGTTGTCTCTCCAGTTATGCAAATTATGGTCATAGAGCTTATCTTCAAAATTTAATGTATTGCTTATCAAGTCTAATATTCTTTTATCCTTGGTGGCTTTATACAAACGAGAAAAAGAAAGAATAAAACCGCTCGCTCCATGTGATAGTCCTGCAAGAGGATCGCTGGCCATATCCGATTTCCATGCAATGGAATTATCAGGAAAAGCAACTCGTGCACTTTTTTCGATATGATCCAGCAACGACATACTTATATTTAAGTATTTCTTGTTCCCGGTTAGTTCAAACATGTTTACAAATACGTTGATTGCTCCAGCACTTCCAAGTAAATAATCACAAATATCATCATTTTCAACTTGATTTGGGAGGTGATCGCATATCTTGCGAGCATATTCAAAATACAATTTATTTTGAGTTATTCGAAAAAGAATTTGGAATGTATATGCGATAGATGACTCCCCGTAAAAAGCACCTAATGATTTATCATCAAAAAAATTTTTATCAAACAAGCATTGATCTACGTACTTAAACAATGTATTATCTAATGCTATTTTTAACTGTAAGTATTTCTTGTCCAAAAAATTTTGATTTTGTGCTAGAAAAGCATTAACAAAAATTGCAATACCTGCTATTCCATCATACAAATACATACCCATTTTAGATATTTCCCAAGAATTATCTGCTTCTGTACTTAACACTGCTTGAATCCAATTAACATCATTATTTTTTTTTGATATAAAGGCTCTATTATATAGATTATCTAATATTTTTTTTGCAGCAGTGTCAAAAATATCGTGTGAATAAACTAAATTTGCTGTCTCTTTATTAAAATTAAGGGTAGTTTGCCGTTTTTCCTTCACTCTCATTTCTGGTGTGGGCGAAGAAATCTTAAGAGATATAATGAATCTTTGGAAATTCATGTCCTCAATATTTAGATTCTTGATTCTTTTCTTTATTACAGAATAAGCAGTGTCACCAAAAAAGTTAATACAATCACCCATACTGTTATAAAGCTTTTTAGACTTAGGTTTACTGTAAAAGTAGGGAATGTCATTGTTGAGTAAGTCTTGAACTTCACTATATAGAATAAATTTACCTTGTTCAGAACTTGTATCTGTATTTTTTCCTATAGAATGCAGAAACTTTATTCTTTCTTGTGCATTTTGCAAAAAAATAGGGTGGTAAGAAGTTCTTAATACCATTGAATACTGTTGAGTGTTTTTTAATAGAATTCTGCTCTGAATACCATTAAAAAATTCCAAATCAGAAATAAGTGTTTCTTTTAAGGAAATCGCTTTTTTATAAGCATTACAAAATCCCTTAACAATTTCCTTAACATACCTGTGGGGGTTTACTACTGTTTGTTTCAATCGAACTTGGTTATTTTCATTATGCATATGAGGATGAACATAATGAATTCTCATATCGCTACGATACATATTTTCGATTCTTGGAACCTTATAAGGAAGCTCTACATCTTTTTCTCCATTGATTGCACTATAATCAAAACCCTCATTATCACCGCCAAAACTTACAAAGGTTGGCAGCAGACCAGATCTTAGTACTGTACTGTTAAGAAGATGAGAGATTATGGAACCTGCATTACTAAAGTCAATACGATTAATGTCGTTACTCATAATGGTTTCGACATCAACTAAAACAGGATATTCATCACTAGAAATCAAATTTTCAAAATGCAAATCATCTGTATTTAAGAGCATGTTTACAAATGAAATTATTCCAAAATTATAATAATAAGAGGAAACCTCCTGTTCCGTTTTACAGTTTTTATGGTCCACAAAAACAGACCACCCATATTCTTTTTTATCAATGATTGGGTAGTACAGAGATTTTTTAGAGGAAGGGGTCACTTTTATGAAATGTGACAAGATTTTTTGATATATGATTTCAGTGTTTACAGATCGAGGTTTGTAAATTATTTCTTTATTATCATCCAAAGTCAATTTATAAACAATTTTGCCATTTGAGTGGCTATCAGATAAATTTACACTAAGATCATTGATTTTTTTTATGTTTTCTTTGACACCAAATTGCGACATAATTAATTCTTTATCTTGCAAAAAGTGTTTTATCATAAAATCTAGATTCTTTAATGCCCCACCTATTAATGAAAAAATCGCGGTTTTCATGACGGAATACGTGTTTAAAATGCGTATGAATTCGTCGTTAGTCCCTAAAATTTCTTTATTAAACGATAGATACTGATCTTCTGGTGTTACACCATTCAAATTTCCTAAATGGTTCTGAATATGCATTTCGTAAATTAATGTTCTAGTACAAATTAAGTCTAATTTTTCCCCAACGGAATTTAAAAACATTTTTTGAGCATGGGGACTTAAAATTTTAATACATTCAGGGTATTCTTTCTTTAAAAGATTTTGTGCAATGAAAAACAAGCGATCATAAAAGGAACTAAAAATTACTTTTTTATGATTCAAAAAATACAACTTTTTTGAATCATAATCATTTCTAACTAACAATAGCGAATCTTCTTCTAATCTGTTCAAGTAAACAATATCTTCCACCGGTTGCTTGAACTTACTTAAATTATCCATAGCCAGCTGTAATACATCTGTCCCTATTGCTTTTTCAATTTGGCCCTGCACGGAATCTGTTTTTTTTACCATGTGATCAATTTAGAATTTATAGCTTGAAGCAACCCTAATCACTCATTATTAATAGCAAAAAATAGTCATGAAATGATTTTTAGCAACATACCCATGTTGCCAAATGATCACATTCACTTGTTAAGGTACAAATGTCACCACTAGAACTCTTCTTGATCTTCTTACCACCACTAATCATACCAAGCTGTGCATTATTTAATTCTTCCAAAACATTACCTGATGATTCTTCTGCGGACTTCATTAAATTTTTCTTCATAACAACTCACGTCTCCTTTTCAGATTGTAAATGAGGTACACTTTGTGATTAGGGCTGCTTCAAACTATAAATAATCCTCCTATCTGCATATTTGTGAACAATTTCATTTTAGTTCCAAAATTATTCCCTTTCAAGTGAAATAAACAAGTTATATGGTAAAAGTGGATTAAATTGAGGGGAATTTCCAGAAAATTTTTGAGCCTTCAATGTTTCGTATACTATTTCTTAATAAAAATCAAATTTTAATGATTGTGTCACATCTTAACAGTTGTGGCCTCTTTTTTGATACTGTATAATTAAAGGGTTAGA
>NZ_JQBD01000082.1 GCF_001437255.1 Pediococcus damnosus
ATAAGGAAGGTCGCCACTATTTTTATGCCCGATCGATCATGCCAGAAAGCTTTATTTTGACGCCAAAAAATTCACCTGAATGGGCGAGTGATCGAGAGCAGTTGTGGAATGAAGTTGAAAAGAAAGATCGTAAATCAAACTCACGGTATGCAAAAGAGTTTAACGTGGCTTTACCGGTAGAATTAAGTGAATCCGAACAGAAAGAATTACTGACAAAATATGTGCAAGAAAATTTTGTCGATCAAGGTATGGTAGCTGACCGGCACCGCATGTACGAAGAGTTCGTCGCGTTCGAAACGATGATTGCGCATCACGATTTGGCTGCCGCCAAGCAGCGGATGGCGCATTCGCTGGCTGTGATGAACGTGGTCGACGCAGCGCTGGCGGATGCCGGCATCAAGCTTGGCTAGCCAAGCAAAATGGTCTCGGCAGTTTCCACTGCTGGGACCATTTTTACGTTAAGCGAAAATTAGTTTGCTGAAGCCATAATTGAGCACGATGACGACGACCTGGTCGATCAGCTTCACAATCAGCGGCGAACCGTGCATTAAGGTGAGGCCGATGAACAAAATCGCCGTGTCCGCCAGCAGTGACGCGCCGCGCAAGGTGAAGAAGCTGGCGCCTTCTTTGACCACAGTCCGGAAGGTCATGTCGGCGGAGTTGAACACGACTTTCTTGTTGGCAATGAAGGCAAACAGCACGCTGAGGACCCAGGCGATAATGTTCGCCCAGAACCACGGCATCGCGAGGTGAGTCAGGCCGATGAACAGCACCACATTAATGCCGGTGGTGAGGCCTCCAACAATCAGGTAGCGCAAGGCTGTATCGTATTTGCTGTAAAGGGTAGTGATTGGTTTTTCCATAAAAAGGCTCCTTTCTCAGCGCTGCATGCAGGTATAAATCAACGAGGCGGTGGGCTGCGATTGGCCGTTCACCGTTAGCGGGTGAGCAGCGAGCTGATAATGGTAGGTGTGGGTCACATCGACCTGCTGGCCGCGGGTGGTGAGGTTTTGAACGGTAATCCGATATTGCCCAGCGGCGAGCTGGTGGTGCAGGCGGGCCACACTGCCAGCCATCGTTAACCGATAATGTTGCCCGGTGGCAAGGTTAGTGAGGGTGACTTGCACCTGACTACCAGCATGAATCTGAACGGAAAAATAGTTCGCTGGCGCGTTCACATCGACCACCTCTGCCAGCACGGTGCCTGGCGTCACGGTCTTGGGCTTGGCGTGATACTGCACGGATAGCTGACTGCGCTGGGCGGCAATCACTTGCTTTTGTGGCAGCTGAGCGCCAAGCACACCAGCGGCCCCAAAGGCGACGAGTGAAGCAGTGGCGCCACTGAGGAGGCTAGCTTGGTTCGCCCAGCGGGGACGCGACTGGCTGGCCTGACGCGGGATGGCCGCCAAAGCCACCCAGAGCAGCGGCAAAATGGCTTGACCATAGCGCGGTTCAACTTCCCACAGTAGGGTGTGGAAAGCCAGGTAGCCAAGGGCAGTGGTCACCGCCAGCAGTGCAAGGATTTGATGCGGGTCGGTCAGATCTGGCCGCCACCGCAAGAGCTTCAGCATCAGTGCGCCCCACATGAGCAGGGTCGCGGCCACATAGCCAATCACGGTCAGTCCCTGATAGAAGCCAGCATGATTACTGTACCAACTAGGTGCGGCGCGGAAGCCGCCGTTGTACCAGCGCTGAATGCCTTGGACATTGAGCACGATGCCTAACTTCACTACCCACAACCGGATGACGCCAACCACCCCGAGAGTTTTGATGCGCTTGGGGATGGTTTTCAAATTGTACCGCTGGCGGTCGGCTTGGCTGGGCTGCTTGATGGCACGTCCGACATCCTTGCCGGAGTAGCCGCCGTTGCTGTGCTGGTTGTAGCCCATCAAGATCCAGTTGGTCGCCGGGAACGAAAAGGCGGTGCGGGGTTGATAATTGGCTGCCACGTCAAAGACTTTGGTCGCCGGCAGACTCAGCCCGAAGCCCAGCACAATCAAGAGGATGGGCAGGGTCAGTTTGGCTTGTCGCCAGAGGTGCTGACGGGCCAGAATCAGGCCGACAATCAGCAGAGCTGGCAACAAGACCACCAGATTAGGCTTGAGCATGGCGCCGAGCATCACGGCAACAACTAGTCCGCTGCCGGCAAGCCAGCGCTGGCGCGATGTTTTCTGCGACCAGTTCAGCAGGCTGCGTATGATGATGAGCAGCACCAGCATCGTCGGTAAGTCGGAGTAAAAGACTTGCAGGTAGTAGGTGTAGGCAAACGGCGACAAGGCAAAGAAACCGAAGGCCACGACCAGCAGGCTGGCGCGCTGGCTGAGCTGCCAAATCGTATGCAGCGCCAGGGCAATAAAGCTGTCCAACACCAAGATACTCAGCAGGTGCACCGAAAGATTGGTGCTTAAGCCCACCAGTTGCGTCAGCCGCAACCACAGGGAGAGCAGATAAGCCAGCGGCACGTTATTGGCGTAGCGCCAGAAGTAGGTGATATCCCAGGTCATGTGGCCGGCGGCGAGCTGGTCGGCTTGCGACAGTACCCGGTACGGATCGTGGTAAACGGTGTTGGGCATCACGTGCAACACGACCACCTGGGCAATCAGCATCGCCAGTAAGCCAAGGCCAATGCCCCAGCGCAGCTGCCTTGTAGACAAATGGTCAAGTCGGGGCGCCCCGAAGTAAAGCCCCGCGCCCAGGAGCACTACCACCAACAGCGCCGGCACCCCGAGCACACTGGTCAGGTTACCGATGCTGCCAATGAGCAGGCAGAGGATTAAAATTGCTGGCAGAAAGGCGGGTTTAATCTTTTTCATACCCTCACCTCAATCCAGAATCGTTTGCACCGTGTAGCGCGGGCGATGTTTAACTTCGGTGGTGAGCTTGCCGATGTATTCACCAATCACCCCGAGGCTGATCATTTGGATGCCGCCAACGAACCACAGCGACACCATCAACAACGACCAGCCGTGCACGGTGAGCCCCAGCATTTTCATGACAATGGCGTAAACCACCATGCCCACCGCCAGTAGGCAAGACAAGGTACCCAGAATGAGAATGAGCCGCACCGGCGCAATCGTTAGGCTGGTGATGCCGTCCCAGGCAAAAGCCAGCATCTTTTTCAGCGGGTACTTGGATTCGCCGGCCATGCGCGGCGTGCGCTTGTAGAAGACTTCGGCAGTTTTGAAGCCGAGCTTAGGAATCAGGCCGCGAATGAAAATGTTGCGTTCTGGATACTGCAGGAAGGTTTCAACGGCGCGCTTGGACATCAGGCGGAAGTCGGCGTGATTGGGCACGAGTTCGACGCCCAGCAGCTTGAGTGTCTTGTAGTAGCCTTGGGCCGTGGTGCGCTTGAACCAGCTGTCGGTTTCCCGGTTGTTCCGGACGCCGTAGACGATGTCGGCGCCATCCGCATAGGCATCCACCATGTCGCCGATTTTGTCGGGATCATCTTGGAGGTCGGCATCGATGGTGACAATCATATCGGCGGTTTTCACGGCTTCACTCATGCCGGCGATCAGCGCCGACTGGTGGCCGAAGTTGCGGGAAAAACGCAGTCCGCGCACGCGAGAATTCATGGCGTGCAGTTTTTCGATGATGTCCCAGGTGTGATCCATGGAACCATCATCGACGATCAGGATGTCGGCACGCTGACCGAGGACGGTTTGCGCGGCGATTTGGTCTTCAACGGCCAGTAATTTTTGCACCGAGGACGTCAGCACCTCTTCTTCATTGTAAGCAGGAACAACAATCGTTAATTTTGATGTGGCCATGATTTCAACATCCCTTCCGGTAAAAACTGCCGCATTTTAGCTTGAATAAAGGCTTCCGCAGGTGTGACCAGCAACCACCAGCCGCTAGCTAAGCAGACACTGGCGAGCACATCAGAGAGGTAGTGGTCGCGCAGATACACCCGCGATATCGCCACCATCGCGATCCAGCCAATGCCAATCAATACAGTAATCAGCTGGGTTTCTTGATCTTGAATGTGCGGCAGCATCCAGTCCAAAATGATTAAATCAATCTGGGCCTCGTTTTGCCGGAACATGTCCAGCGCGATTAGGCCGTCATTGGCCCAGAACACATTGAAGTTCTCGAGCTCAAATTCGGTTTTGAGTGAGTCGGCTAAGCCCGCCTCGTCTTCGACTAGTAAAATGGTGGATTTCAATGGTCTTCTCCCTATGTGAATTGTGCCTTTAATGGTAATTGTCCAAAACAACCATAAAGGAACTGCGACTCATGACTAGTTTATCATCTCAAGAACGTACTGTCATTCAAACTTTGCTGGAATTGAATTATTCGATTCGTGCCATCGCGCGTTTTATTAACCGATCACCTGCGACGGTCTCTGTTGAAATTCATCAAGTCACGCCCTATAAAGCTGATATTGCTCATGCATTGGCATTGAAAAAACGTCATCTACGTGGCCGTCATCACACACTAACACCAGCTATCGCTGTCTTTTTGAATGAGCACATTGGCATTTTAAAGTGGTCACCAGAAACTGCTGCTCATGTTTTAGGGTTACCTTTCAAAACGATTTATAATTGGCTCAATGCTGGCCGACTCAAACTGTCATTAGCTGATTTACCTGACAAAGGTATTCGTCAAAAACGTCAGTCTGATGGCAGACGTCAAGTATTTGTTCACGGCCGTTCAATTGAATCAAGACCCAAAAGTGTTCAAGCACGGCAGGATTTTGGTCACTTTGAAGTTGATACGATGCAATCGGGTAAGAAACGTGGTGAAGTGCTTGTCACAATCACAGAAAGATTAAGTCGGCAACATATTGTGAGGCAAGTTAGTGGTCGCAATAGTCAGGCAGTGACACCAGTATTAATTCATTTTTTTCAAGGGATCGAGAATGCTAAGTCAATCACTGTTGATCGAGGACGAGAGTTTGTAAAATATGATGAAATCGAGCAAAAACTAGGCATTCCAGTTTACTTTGCACACCCATACTCACCAGAAGAACGTGGGAGTAATGAGATATTAAACCGATACGTTCGGCGATTCATACCAAAGGAGCGAAAAATTGAGACGGTTAGCGCCAAAGAATTAGATCAAATTAATCATTGGATTAATGCAAGACCAATGAAAACACTCAATTGGCAATCACCACGAAAGGTTTTTCAGCAGTTCGCAGTGTTCGGTTAATTCTTGCAATCTACCATATATAAAAAAGTATGACTTCGAAGATAGCAATGATTTAGCTACACATATTCGAGCTATTAATGATGACCTGCTTTATACAAACTATGCCGACGAAACAAACTTTAGAGCAAGCATTCAAAGATTAGGAGAATTATTAGGATTTGATTCTAGTCAGCCTGAGGCAGAAACGGCTATCAAAGAAGGCGGTCCTGATAATCTTTGGCTGGATCAAAGCACACAGATTGTCATAGAAGATAAAAATCGACGAGCTAGTGATGAAATCTTTAAAGGTGATGTAGAACAAATAACTACATCTTCGAATTGGTTTGCGGAAAAATATCAGAGTCAAACTTTCTATTCCATTATTTTCCACCCCTCTATCATCTTTGCTTCAGATGCACATACCAACTTTAAAGTTCATGTAGTTTCTGAAAGTAAGCTCCAATTGTTAAAAGACGCAATATATAAACTTGCTGATGGAATATGCCAGGAATCATTGAACTACTGGAGTGCTGAAAATCTCCAAAATTTATTTTGTGACACAAAACTATTAAAGCATTCGTTCATTTCCACCTACACAGTACCTGCCAAAAAAATAATGATATAAGAAAGCTTTTATGTGTGATTAGCCAATAGGGTATACCTCAAGAACATTCTCTGCCTCTATACAATTCAGAATTTTTATATACATTTACACAAAATATTTCACACTCTCTTTTTTTTTGAGGGAATTGTTGCTAAATGGATCATCAAAAAATAGTCAATCAATTGATTGGCTATTTTTGATGATATGAATAATTGGGTTTCATGTTTTGTTTAATTATTTAATTTTGCGGTGTGGGCGAACCGTGAACAAATAGTGTTTTAAGTATCCTGAACTATACATCAAGATAGCAGCGACAAATCCAATTATTAACAAGACTAATAATGATGACATGGTGGTACTCGATCCATTATGGAAATACAAAGTATTTGTTAGTGTTTGCATGCTAAATCGCATTGGAACCCAACTGTAAATTGCCTTTCGGTACAAAGGATCAAGGGTTTCCGGTGCATAAGATATCACGGAACTTGCTAGGAGCCAGACTATGAGTACTAATGGGTAGAAAGCAAATCCAAGCCAATCCAGGACACACGTTATAATAAGATAAAAGACAAAGATACTAATAGACATTAATCCGATAAAGTTAATTGGGTTTGGAATTGTTAGGTTAAAGCATACATTAACAAATAAGAACGCAACTGTTGCTGAAAGAATACTTGCTACCAAACCGGTAATTAGTTGACTAGTTATTGTTGTAGCATTTAAAAATTTTGAAGCGCTTCTTTTTGTGTGTTCGCGCCATAAAATAAGAGAGGGAATTAAAGCGCTAAACCACGCCAATGCCACTAGAAGCATGGGTGCTGTGCCATTAACCGTGTTCTTTTCAATTTTATTAGACTCATGAGTAGATACACTAATAGGGGTCGAAACCAAATCCCAAGATTTTGCGGATAAATTAATCTTATTTTTGCTAAGAACACTTTGTTGCTGTGCGCTAATTCGTGATGAAAGCGCATTTACAATCTGAGGAAGTGCTTGGGATAGCAATTGCGATATTTGAGCATTCATTCCTTGATTAATACTGATCTTAATCTGTGCAGGGTGAACGGGTTTCTGTGTAACAAATTTAGCTTGAAGCAATTGTGATTTAAATTTAGCTTGAAGCAATTTTGATTTTGCAGAATCTGGTAATTTCTCCTTTTTTTGAAGAGTAGTGAGCTTTTGGCTAATAATTTGGGCCTTTAGCGATTCATTTTGCTGCTGTAACTCTTTTGAAAATCCTGATCTAATAATGAAAGCCCCATAATACTTTTGATCATTAAAACCATCTTTTTGTGGAGATACCCATTTGATTTTTGAATCTTTTCCATTGAATTTCTTTCGCAACTTACTTTCAATTTTATTGCTGAGAGTTCCTTTGTCTTCGTTGACAAGTGCTACAGGAATTTGTTTTACTTTGACAGAGTTACGTATGCCAATGAAGGTAAATGAAACTATTCCAATAATTGCTCCAACAAGCAATAATGCTAACCAATATCTTTTACTACGAATTACATCGAACATCTGATATTCCTCCCTTTTAAGCTCAGTACTAATAATAGTGGACATTATTTTGGAAAGACATAGACAACTTTTTTTGAAACGTCACTTAGGCATACAAAATGTTATTTGTGTATACTTAAGTTACATATGGATCTATACTGATGTTTGGAGAAAAGGAGGAACTTATGACTGATTTAAGAAATAAGAGAACAGAAATGTTAATTGAAAATTCTTTTATACAATTAGTAAGACAACAGGGATTTAATAATGTATCGGTAATTGATATCTCTAATAAAGCCTTGATCAATCGTCAGACATTTTATAGGCACTATCAGGATAAGTATCACTTGGCCGCGAAAATGATTCAGGATTTTGTGTCGACTTATGATTCAGTATTGAAGAAAAGAAGTAATTTAAATAAACAAAATCAAAACTTTTTGAGCATTACATCCATATTGGCACCTGATATAAAAAATCTTTTAATCAAACAACGTGAAAAGATTTTAGCATTGCGCTCTATTCAATTGGATAGCAAAGATTTGAGTAGTGAGATAAAAAGGGTTTTAAGAAACAATCTTGTAAGTATGCTGGAGGAAAAACCTGATAAGTTTGAAATGTCATTATTAACTTCACTTATTCTGGGTAGTTTTAATTACCTAATTGATGAACAAGAATTGCCTGATACAAGTCAAATACAACATGCAATTACAGTAATCCTTTGTTTGCTAAGCTAAACCTGAATTATTCATATAAATCCCAAAATTTACGACAGTTACTGTAGTATCAACGTTGTCTAATGTTTTCACTTTTCACCTGTTGGGTGATAAAAAAAGAACCCCAATCTGTTAGATTGAAGTTACCACAACCATCAATCGAAGAGAGAGATTCCAATGTTTAGCGTTCCGAAAATTCATCTAGAAAGCAACCAGCAAGTGATTTTAACACATGATGGTGGGCATTTATTGACATAAGAGCATTTAGGGAAAGTAGAATCTTTCTATTTTCAATAAGTTAACGTGACGGCCACTAGGGTATACCCTAGTGGCCTTTTTTATTTCTGTGCTATACTAGGCATTAAAAGTGTTCATTAGAACTGTCCAAAAAGAGGGCTGAAAATGGCTAAAATTGGTTATGCGCGTGTGAGTTCCAAGGAGCAACATTTAGATCGACAGTTGGCGGCTTTAGAAGCTGTCCAAGATCTATGATTTTTGATATACTTCTATGTAAAAAGCGAGTTTAAGCTCTCATGAAAAATTATCCCAGCAATATTACTCGGC
>NZ_JQBD01000083.1 GCF_001437255.1 Pediococcus damnosus
AAAACCTACATTTTTAAACTGCCCTTGACATAAGTTCATCCCCATATGAAATTGAGATAGGAATCGCAGTAAGACAATCAACGCAATTGGAATCGCAATCCATAAAATTCTCCGGGTCCGTTTTTTCATTAAAGCGGAAAAACTCCCAAAAAATGATCCTGCGACTCCCACTAACCAAAGTAACAACCACTCATAAAGAATCTGGGTAAAAATATTTCCGACACTTGTGGATCCCAGAAACTTTCCAAATGCATCATCATAAAATGTCGTAAATTCATTTCCAACGTTTGGCTGAACAATTAAATAAAAATAGCAATAATTGATTACACTCATCAATAAGCTGTTAACTCCAGTAACAATAAGGGTTGCTTGCCAAACAGTTCGTCGCGAAATTCCATTTTGAATGTAAAACTTAAATGGTTCATACACGCGGTGACCAATTACAAATAAAAACAGCATCGAAATAAATGGCAAAATATCATTTTGTAACAAGTTTTGAAATGAAACTCCATGCAAACTTCCTGTAAATAACAACGCAAAAATTACAGGGAGGACGAACACAGCAGCAAATGTCAAAACGTATGTATATCCCATCAACTTCAAATCACGTTTAAATAAGTTTCGCATAACTAATTTTGTTTTCATTTGGCCTGCCCCTCCTCACTAGTTAAGTGGATAAATAGTTTTTGCAAATCCATTCGTGAAATTTGAACTGTGTCCGGAATTTCTCTAGTGTCGTTCAATTTTCCAAACACATAGTTGCCCTTCAAGTTTCCCAAAGATTCAGAACCAATCACATTCAAGCCTTCTGTATAACTATCCACAGTTTCACCAGGTCCCGTAATTACATAGGCTTGAGCCAACATATGATCCACGTCGTCGTCCACCAAAATTTTCCCGTCTTCAATAACAAACACGTGCTCAATCATGTTAGCAACTTCTTCAATCATATGGGTCGAAATTACAAAGGTTCGCGGATGCTGACTGTAACTATCTAATAATTCTTTATAAAATAGCTCACGATGGTTGGCATCCAATCCCAAAATTGGCTCATCTAAAAACACGAAATCAACGGGTAAGCTTAATGCAATAATCAACTTAAAAATAGTTCGATAACCAGTTGATAATTGGCCAAATTTCAACTTAGGATTTAGCTCAAAGGCGTCACATAGGTGTTTTGCGTACGCATCATCAAATCCGCCATACATTAAACGAGAAGCCTGAAACAAATCTTGTAAACGCGCGCGTTTTTGATATAAATTAACTTCGCTCATCAAATACATTTTTCCAAGCAACTTATCATTTTCATGAACGGCCTCACCATCCATTGTTACTGAACCACCATTAGGAAATATCCGATCTGTCAGGATATTCAATAAGGTACTTTTCCCAGCCCCATTTCTACCCAACAATCCATAAATCCGGTTTGGCTCTAGCTCTAAGTTGATCTCTTTTAAAATTTGTTTGTGCCCAAATTGTTTTGAAACATCATCAACTTTAATCTTCATTTGACTGAAACCCCCTCTTAATCAGTTGAACAAGTTCAACCTCGGTTAACTTTAGATTCTTAGCTTCTAACACAATCTTTTTGACGTAATCTTCAAAAAAGGCGGCCTTCCTTTTTTCCAAGATCAAATTATAAGCCCCTTTGCAAACAAACATCCCCAGCCCACGTCGTTTTTCAACAAGTTTTTCGTTCACTAGTATGTTTATTCCTTTAAGAACTGTAGCTGGATTTATATGAAACTCTCGTGACATTTCAGTCGTCGAAGGGACCTGGGTTTCTTCTTTAAATGCCCCTGTAAAAATTCCCTCTTCAATTTGATTGGCTACTTGTAAATAAATTGGTTCTTGTCCACTAAAATCAAATTGCATCTTATTCACCACCTCAAAACTGCATTCTGACAGTTGGTACCACTAATTTTTCATAAATTAATACTGTTATTAAGTAATATATCAAATATAAACAGATAAAAATCGTAAATGGTGTGGCCAAATTGGTATACGGATTCCCCATCAATGGTACAAACATCTTAAGACCAAATAACACATGAACGACGCCTAAAACTCCTGGTAAGAAAAACAAGACCCCAATTTCTCGTCGAATCGATTTTCGAATGAGCTTTTGGCGTGTGCCTAACCGATTCAACATCTGATAACGCCGCTTATCTAACTGAGCCCCAGATAAGATTTTAAACATAAGGCAGCTTGCCAACATGGTTAAAAAAGCCATTCCAAGAAAAAATCCGACAAATTCAAGCCCACCAAACACAATATTTGCGGATTGATAAATCGGATAAGCACCGCCTAGTGAGTCGATTGTCACCTGTGGATTTTTTATTTCACTAACCTGATTTTTAGCAATCCGATTCAAGATCTTGGCGCTTTTTGCAAGACCAGTTGTTTTTATCAAAACTAATTTACTGGGTTTCGCTTGAATCGTTTGAAATTCTTTTTGTGAAACAAATTTAATTTGTCTTAACTCATAATAGTTAGTTTGCAAACTCAACAATTGTTCCTGACCACGACCGCTATGTTTCAATTGGTTCAAAGTTAGCCTATGATTAGAAACCTTTTCTTTGTTTACTTTTGCCATCTCAAAAGGCTGTTTTTGAAAATCATCTGTTACAAAATAAATCGTTGTTCCTTTAATCTTTTGCCGATACGTTTGCTTTTCTTGCAAATCAAGCTGGTGAACCAGCCTTGTTGCTTGGGGTGTTTGTTTGTACACAGCCAAGTCATAGGCAGTATTACTTTTTGCCATTACTGGAATAATCCGATGATAGCCCATTCCAACCGTGATTGCCCCTAACGCTAAAGCAAATAAAATACTGACAACCGATAACATTTTTGTATAATCACGAATTCTAAAATTAAGTTGACCCAATGTAAATCCGTTAAGACCTTTAAACGCTAAATTTGTGGTTTTAAGACCATAAATTAATAATTGAAAAAGGGCATTAAATAAAAAATAAGTTCCTAATACGATTGTTACTAACGCAATGGGAATGGCCATGAGTTGTAAAATTTCAATCTTGGCCATGGCCCAATAACCGACCGCTAAAAGACCAATTCCGATTACCCCTTCAATATATCGCCACACTGTTACCTTCATTGGCTTATCGGCCTCAGAATTTCCCTTTAATAATCTTAAAACGGGTCGATGAAGGATTTTATGCTGGTTAATGATAGATGCCACCAAAAATAGAATTACAAAAAATAAAATGGTACTTAAACAAGCTGTATTATTCAAAGCTGTAAATTTTGTGATTTGCACACCGAGTTGCGTCATGAGTAATTGGGATAGTCCTTGTGTCAAACCGATTCCCACCAATACACCAACACCAGTTGAAACTAATCCAATCAGTAAGGTCTCCGTAAAAATTAATAACCCTAATCGTGATTTTTTACCACCCAACATCATGAACAGCCCATAGTCATGTTCACGCATCGTCATTAAAAATGAATTAGCATAAACAATATAAACTAAGGTAATTATCCCAAGCAGTACCGAGCCAAATTGAAATACAATTACTGCCAGTTTAAACGAAATATTTGCTTGGATTAAAGCCTTATTCGTGGCAATTGCCTCAAACATATAAAAAATTGCAGCTGAAATTATTAAACCAAAAAACAAAACCAGATAGTCTCGCCAGCGATCCCGGACATTTACAAACGCTAATTTAAATAACATCGACATCCTCCCCTTGATCATTGAAGGTGCCCAACTTATTCAAAATCGTTTGGTAAAACTCGCTCCGCTTTTGATCACCAGCTTCCAACTGTTCACCAATTTTTCCATCTTTAATGAACAAAATTCGTTCACAGTAACTAGCTGAAAAAGGATCATGAGTCACCATTAAGACTGAGACTTGTTCTTCATCGTTTACTTGCTTTAATGTTTCCAACAGTTCACGAGCATTTCTTGAATCTAACGCACCTGTAGGTTCATCCGCAAACAAAATCTGTGGTCGTGAGATAAGTCCCCGTGCTGCCGCCACGCGTTGTTTCTGCCCACCTGAAATTTCAACCGGATATTTATCCAAGAGTTGATTAATTCCCAGTTGCCCGGCAACTTGATGAACGAGCTCATTTGTTTTTCGTTTCTTGGCACCCTGTAGTGTTAAAGGCAAGCCAATATTTTCTGCATTGGTTAAACTTTCCAGAAGATTAAAATCTTGAAAAATGAATCCAATCTGCTTCGCACGAAAATCAGAAACTTGATTGCCATCTAACTTCGTAATATCTTGATTGCCAACCAAAACTCGTCCTTCCGTTGGCTTATCCATCGTTGCCAAAATATTAAGCAACGTTGTTTTCCCGGAACCTGAGGCCCCCATAATCCCCACAAATTCTCCTTGACGTACTTTAAAATTGACGTCCTTTAAGGCTGTATATTGCTTTTCAGTCTTTTTTCCATATACCTTAGTTACATGTTGAACATCAATCACCGTATTCTGATTCATTTAGTTTCTCCCCCGTTGGTTAATTGCTTACGTAACTAACTATATATGAGGCCTACTTAACTGTCAAGCAAAAAAACAACTTTTAAGCTCAAAACGGATCCTGTTAGGATTTGTTTCGAGTTTAAAAGTTGTTTTATTTATAATTTATAAAATTTAATCTAATTTTGCAACACTATCGTGAATCATTTGTGCTGAGTGAGCAAACTTAGCCTGTTCTGCTGTATCTAAAGGTAAGGTCACCGTTGATTCAATTCCATTCTTACCTACAATGGCCGGAATGCCTACATACGTATCGTATAAGCTACTGTAACCAGATACAGGACAAACAATCCGTGCATCAGATAAAACAGCTTGACCGAGACTTACGGCACAAGTAGCAATAGCATCCGATGTAAAGCCTTTTCCAGAAGCAACTTCCCAAGCACCCTGTTTTGCAGCATCAGCTAAAGCGTCAAAATCAAAGTCTTTTGCTTCAGGTAACTCCTTAATTGCTTTGCCCTGGACCCGCACACTGGACCATGCAACAAATTGAGTATTGCCATGTTCACCTAAGACATAGCCTTCAACACTACGTGAATTAATGTTTAACTTCTCACCAACTACTCGCTGCATTCGAGCTGTATCGAGGAAAGTCCCGGTTCCAAATACGCGCTGTTTTGAGAAACCAGTTAATTTCTGCAAGTAGCTTGTAACTGCATCACATGGATTCATAATATCGATGATAATTCCGTGAAATCCTGAAGCTACAATCTTGGGAGCAATTTCTTTTACAACTGCTGAGGTAAGTTTGAATTCGTCAAATCGGTTACCACCATTTGTGGATATCGACACATCCCCCGCTGAAATATACAATACTTCAACATCTTTTAGGTCCTCGTAATCTTGAATTGATACCTGTGTGGTTGTTGATAACCTTGCCTGAGCATCTTGTAAATCTACCTGCTCAGCACGAGCTCTTTTTCGATCCTTGTCAATTAAGACCAATGAATCAGCAATCCCTTTTGTAACTAACGTATAAGCAACTGTCCGCCCAACGTTTCCTACACCAATGATTCCAAACTTTCGCATGTTAAACACCCTTTTCCTTTTAATAAGTTAATCGTACCATTTTACAGATTTTGGTCAATATGTAAAAGAAACCCACAAAATGGTTTGCGAGTTTCTTTGATTCTTTTCCAAATTTTCAATAACCAACTTATTTAGCTGGTAAAACGGCGCCCTTGTATTCTTTCTTAATCCAATCTTGGGTACTCTTAGATTGTAAAGCTTTAACTAACTTCTTAATAGCCTTATTGTTCTTTTCGTTTGGACGAATGGCAACAATATTTTTGTAAGGTGATGATGACTTTTCAATTGCAACTGACTGTTTAACAGGATCCAAGCCACCTTGAACAGCGTAGTTTGCATTAATTACAACAGCATCTCCTTGGTTATTTTTGTACAATTGAGGCATCAACTTTGGTTCGTAACTATGTTTGAACTGTAGATGCTTTGGATTGGATGCAATGTCATCAAAGTTTGCACTTGTAATGTCCACACCCTTTTTAATGGTAATTAATCCGGCATCTTTAAAGATGGTCAAGACACGCCCATAATCAGGCGTATTGCTACTTACAAGTACGGTTGCATTTTTAGGTAAATCCTTCAAATTCTTGTACTTTTTAGAGAAGACTGCGATCGGTTCCAAATGAACAGCGCCAGCATCAATTAGATTGCCTTTGTTCTTAGCATTCCATTGTTTTAAGAAGGGAATGTGCTGGAAGTAGTTGGCATCAATATCGCCACCTGCTAAAGCTTTGTTAGGAAGCACGTAGTCTTGGAACACTTTAATCTTTAAATTAACGCCTTCCTTTTTCAACTCCGGTTGCACATGTTTCAAAATCTGTGCATGGGGAACTGCAGAAGCTCCAACGGTAATGGTGGTTGTCTTTGAACTTGTACTTGAGTCTGATTTCTTACCACAAGAAACCAATAAGAATGCAGTTGCGACGACTGCTAATAAACCAAAAACCTTACTTTTTTTCATATCCAAACTCCTCCTGAAAATTAATGTCTATTTTGTTAACACAAAATCTTATTTACGGTACGGATGACCATCCTCTCTACATCGCTAAAGCGACTACTCGGACTGGCCCCTCATGAAAATTAATGTCTATTTTGTAAATTCTAAAACTTACTTACACCATTTGAATCTTCATTCTAAACAACTCGTTTATCAACTTTCTTAGTTGCAAAGTCTCCAACAAACTGGAATGCAAAAACAATTAAAACAATAATGACTGTGGAAACAAGTGTAACGGTATTGTTACTACTTTCAAAACCTTCTTGATAGGCCAAATTTCCTAGCCCTCCAGCACCAATCGCACCAGCCATTGCTGTATAGCCGATTAACGAAATCGCTGTTACTGTAATTCCTGAAATCAAAGCAGGTAAACTTTCCGGTAGCAATACTTTTGTAATGATTTGCCATTGACTTGCTCCCATTGCTTCAGAGGCTTCCAGAACACCACGATCAATTTCGTGAAACGCAAGTTCAACCATCCGACCGTAAAACGGGGCCGCAGAAATAATCAATGATGGTAACGCAGCAACCGGTCCGATAATCGTTCCAACAACTTGTTTTGTGAATGGCAATAACAAAACGATTAAGATAATGAAAGGAATTGATCGGAACACATTAACAAAAAGTGCCACTATCCAGTTAATTGCTCGAACAACAAAACTCTTACTCCCACTTGTTTCAAATAGTAGTAATCCAATAAAGTAACCTAAAATTGCAACAGCCACGATGGAAACTACCGTCATCCAGATGGTTTCCCAAGTGGCACTTCTCATTTGACCCCAATCTACATTTTTAAAATCAAAATAACTTGTACTACCGTCCATTTTCAATCACCTCGGTTTCAACCCGCATCGTCTTTAAGTAATCTAATGCGCCATCAATGTCCGTTGAATCACCTATCAATTGTAAAAATAGTGAACCAATTGCGCCTTCTTGCGTTTGATGGATATTTCCTTCAATAATGCTAATGCGTAGTTTAGGAAACTTATGAATAATTTCTGAGACAATCGGTAAATTAGCTTGATTCCCATGGAAAGTCAACTGAATAATTTTTCCATTCGGATACTCTTTAAGCAGTTGTTCCACAACAACATGTGTATCTTCCGGAGAAGGCGCTGCTTCCGAATAAACGAATCGTTTGGTAATTGCCTGCTGGGGATGCTTAAACACCTCCATAACCTGACCTGACTCAATGATCCCACCACCATCTAGAACAGCCACATGGTCACAAATTTTACGAATCACATGCATTTCATGGGTGATCAACACAATCGTGATTCCCAATCGCTTATTAATGTCTCGCAGCAGATCCAAAACTTCATCAGTTGTTTGCGGATCTAAAGCGCTGGTTGCTTCATCAGAAAGGAGAATTTCTGGATCATTTGCCAAGGCCCTCGCCACACCAACTCGTTGCTTTTGTCCACCAGACAACTCAGAAGGATAAGCATCTTCCTTACCTTCCAACCCGACTAACTTAATTAACTCGTTAGCCTTCTTATGGCGTTCACTCTTTGAAACCTTTGCAATCTCTAAGGGAAATTCAATATTTTTTTGAACTGTTCGTGACCAAAGTAAGTTAAAATGCTGGAAGATCATTCCAATTTTATGTCGTTTCTTACGTAAGGCACCTCTGTTTAAACTTGAAATTTCTGTCCCATTTACTGTAACCGAACCGGTCGTCGGAGTTTCTAAGCCATTGAGCATCCGGATTAAAGTCGTTTTGCCAGCGCCAGAATAACCCACGATCCCAAAAATTTCACCATCTTCAATTTTCATATTCACATCTTTAATTGCTGGAACGGTTCCCTTATCTGTGGTGAAGGTTTTAGAAACATCTTTAAACTCTATCAAATAATCAACCTCCTCTTTCTTTTAGCAAACAAAAAAGGATCTACACTTTCTGGTATTGGTGAA
>NZ_JQBD01000084.1 GCF_001437255.1 Pediococcus damnosus
TATTACTTAAGAGATTTTAGACAGCTTCTTAAAGCCGGGAACGGTTGCTGCCAAGGCTTATGATAATGCCGATATCATCTCAGAACGTCACCGTCACCGTTATGAATTTAATAACGCCTACCGGGACGCAATGGAGAAAAATGGGATGGTCATTTCTGGGACTTCACCTGACAATCACTTGGTTGAAGTTGTGGAAATTCCAAAGAACCGGTTCTTCGTTGGTTCACAGTACCATCCAGAGTTTATTTCCCGTCCCAACCGTCCAGAAGGTCTCTTCAAGGACTTCGTTGCTGCGGCAAATGACCAGTATCTCGAAAAAAATAACTAAACCGTCTGTAAATGACGATGCACTTTTAGGGTGAATCTGATTGACGGTTAACAATTCAAGTGAAGCTCTGATCTCGTGGTGGGTCGGGGCTTTTTTGTTGGCAGCAACTTGTGAAAGTTGTCATTGGTTTCTTTAAGAATAGTTGGTTATGATGTATGCTTAATTTTATAATCTAAATTTTGAAAGGACTTTGACTATGGCCGACACTCAATCTCAACAGCGCACCAAGCGAGATATTTTGCAGGCAATGATGACGCTTCTTAGAAAAAAGAAATTTGATGATATTACGATCGGAGAAATCTGTGATGAAGCGATGATCCACCGCAGCACGTTCTACCGATATTTCCAAGATAAGGTTGATCTGGCAAATACAATTATCTATAACCTGTCTGAAGAATTGCTGGGGACGGACTTCAGGGAAAACGTTGTTTTAACCCAGGTTACCCATTTTATTTCCGACAACATTGATTTAATTCGCCATCTGATTCCTGAAAGCCAAAGCAAGTTCTATGATGAATTTCGGAACATTTTGGAGAATTTGTTTAATGAACGGGCCAACAATCCAGCCTATCAAAACGATCCTGTCGTAACATTGATTAAGCAATCGTCTTCACAACCGCTGATGATCAGTTTTTTGGCGAATACAATAATGGGCTTTTTAGAAGAGCAGCTTCTCAAGTCGAATATTGATTGGCCGCAGTTGGAGTTGTTTCTCATTTCGATCATCAATAAACTAAATGCCCAGTAATTAAGGCGGCTGATTGATGGCGCAAAGATGCCAAGAAACAGCGCAAAACACAAAAATGGCTTCCACAAATGAATCAATTTCATTTATGGAAGCCATTTTTTAGTTAGAAAAGGGTATTTCAATGGGTCAATTAATCATCACGTTCAGTAGCTTGCTCGGATGAGGATTGAGTGGCTGCCGGCTTTCTTTTTCTCAGCAGATAAATGACTGCCGGCAAAATCGTCAATGCACAGATGAGTGAATAACCTGTGTCCAGCACAGTAATCAGCCCAAATGACTTCAGAACTGGGAAGCTGGAGAACATAATGGCCGAAAAACCGCCCATGACCGTGAAACCGGAAACTGTAATTGCCTGACCGACAGATGTGGTTGCTGAAACAATCGCGTCCCGGGTACTAATTCCCCGTTGTAATTCCTCCCGGTATCGTTCCAGAATTAAGATGGTAAATTCGGTTCCAATTCCAAGAACCAGCGAACTGAGGGCAATTGTGACTGGGTTATAGGAAATTCCCAACAGTTTTAAGGTTAATGGGGAAAGACCTAATACCAACAAAATTGGAATCACTGGGTACAGTGCAAGTCGCCAGTCACGATAGATAAGGAATAAGACAATGAAAATGATCGAAAGACCGGCAATAATAATCAGATCATGATTAGCGGACATATTATTAATGCCCAATAGCATCATGACTTGAGCTCCTGCAGGAGAAATTTTTAAGCCATGATGGATTCCTTTAATATCATGATTAATCCGATTCATCAACTTAAGTTGTTCTTTTGAGGACAGACCGTTTCTAATTTTGAATTGGATAGTTGCGTCGTGATGGTTGCTGCTAATCAAAGTTTGTTTTAAAGACGTTGGCAAATTGTCAACACCCACAGTTAACTGCTTTTGAGAAGTGTTCAATGAGCCGTTCGTCTGTTGATAGGCGGTCGATAAGCTGGTGACATCGGTGACGTCATGGTATTTATGGTCCACTTTTTGACCAACTTGATCGATTGTCTTCAAATTGTCCTGATCCCTGATATCTTGACCATTGCCCTCCACTAAATAGGTGAGGTAGGTTGTCGACCCAATTTTGCTCTGAAGATATTTGGTATTCTTCAGGGCCGTCATATTTTGGGGAATCATTTTGGTGAAGTCGGTTTCAATATTAATGGATTTTTCAAATGAAAAACCTAGTCCAGCCAACACCACGCCAATTGTCAGCAGAATGCCTGCATGATGGGTTACCCATTCAGCATAGTGACTTAGGAACAGTGATAAACGCGACGGCTGAGATAGCTTCTTGGGTGCCAACTTGGCTGTTGAAGCGTGTTTATCCAAGAGTGAGAGGCTTGAAAACATCAGTCCAAACTCAACGACGTAGCTGCAGGCGACACCAATGGCCAATGTGAGGCCAAACTTCTGCATCATTGGGGCCTTTGAGAGATACATCGTCAAAAAGCTGAAGACCATGACGATTAAAGATACGCCAACTGCCGGTCCCATGCTCGAAATGGCAACTGAAATGGCCTCCTTAGAATTTTGTCGTTTCCTGACTTCTTCTTCATATCGGTTTTGAAATTGAACACCAAAGTCAGTCCCCAAACCAATGATAATCGGCAACGTTGCCATGGTTGCCAAGGTCAACGGAATGTGAAGCCAACCCATCAAACCAAATGTCCATACGAGGCAGGCCAGGACAAATATGAGTGGCAACAAACGCTTTCGTACCGAAAATATCAATAGGAGGATGATCACCATTAAGACTACTGCGAATGCCAGCATGGTTGCCATACTGGTAATGACTTTACTGCGGACCTGACCAAGAACTGCAGGTTGGCCGCCCAAGCGGGTCTTAATGCTTGAGGAAAAGTTGGTTTGCTTAATTGCCTGATTGGCGTCGTGATTAATCTGAACCGCGGTGTTCATATCCGACGATTCCTTATTGGTATTGATAATGATTAATAGATGCTTGCCGTCCTTAGGTAATAATTGCTTCATCGCACTGGGAACATGGCCGTTATCGCTGAGAAAAATATCCCGCAGCAGTTTGGTTGACATGTCTTGAACTTTCGGCAGCATCGGGATGACCGTGTCTGCCAATTGTGATTGCTGCTGATGGTTAAGCAGCGACATGGTGTAGGACTGTACTGCAGCTTGCTGTTTGGTGGTCAATTGCTTTTGAAGCATTGCTTGCTGCTGTTGCTTGGAACCCTGTGCCTGGGCGCCAGCTGCTGCCATCAGCTTCTTTTGGGCGGGCGTGAGTTGTTTCAGTAAATATGTTTGAACCTGATTTTGTTGCGTACTTGTTAACGAGTGTTGCATTTTCGACTGAATGCTTTGTTTTTGCTTGGAACTCAGTTCAGCCATCAGATCTTGTTGAAGCTTTTTGCTATTGAAGTTGAACTGAGCACTGGAGTTTCCGGTCCCGGCATGGGATAGCTGATCATTTAAACTACTGACGATGTCGGTCGTATTTCTGACGTTATCAACTTGGCTGACTTTACTGTCAAATTTGGCCACCTGCTGCATTGTCTTGTGGGATAATAATGTCGACTGGTTACCGTCGAGCAACAGATAAAGGGAGTCACCACCAAACTTTTTCTGATAGGTTTGGGAATCCTGATAGGTTTTTGAACTGGAACTAACGAAGACGTCGTTGCCCATTTTCATTTGAATCTTTGGCAATCCAAATGCAAAACCGATGGTCATGATCAAGATGACCGTGATCCAAAGTTTGTGGTGCCGATGAATATTTTCGCCAATTGTCGTAAATAGTCGTTTCATTTCTAACCGCTCCTTTTTTCTGTATGCCTGAATAGTATAAGGACTTTCAGGAATAGTTAAAGAAGTAGATCTGGCCATTTGTTGAGTGATGAAACAAAGTGATTGAATTGTTGGATTTTAAAAGCGCTTTCGAGTTCTCTGGTTGTCGATTACTGCAAACAGGTGCTCATTTTGTCTTGTAATAATTCGCTGAAAACGGCTGTCCGGAGAGATATCGATCGGCGGTGCTAAAAACAGCACGGTTGCGCTTATCCCTGCTGCCATATTAGCGGATACCCCCGTTAGGTTCGACTCGGTCCCAGACATTTTAGATGTTCACAACTTAATGTTAATTTTAAAACCGATGAACGTTTCGTCTGAGTTCAAAGGCGATGTCCTAACAATTGATCCGACCAATATTGTCGAGGCACCACTGCCAAGCAAGGCGATTAAAAGCTTGCGGGCCTCCTACTACTTTATGGGCGCTCTGTTAGGTCGTTTTCAGCGTGCTACCGTTAGTTTTCCCGGTGGCGATAATATCGGGCCGCGGCCAATTGACCAGCATATCAAGGCATTTAAGGCTTTGGGAGCTGAAGTCAGCGAACACGATGGAACAGTGACCATTAAGACCGGCCCGGACGGCCTGCATGGTGCCCAGATTTTCTTAGACATCGTTTCTGTGGGTGCCACTATCAATACAATTCTGGCGTCTGTCAAGGCGCCTGGAACCACCGTTATTGGCAACGCGGCTAAGGAACCTGAAATTATTGACATTGCGACATTCTTGAACAACATGGGTGCCAATATTCGTGGTGCCGGGACCGATGTCATTCGAATTGAAGGCGTGCCAACCCTTCAGGCTCGTAATACTCATACAATTATTCCTGATCGAATCGAAGCCGGCACTTATCTGTCACTCGCTGCAGCTGTGGGGGATGGAATTTTAATCACCAACATCATCCCCGAACATTTGGAAGCCTTTGTTGCCAAATTAGAAGAGATGGGCTGCGACTTAACGGTTTATGAGGATAGCATTTATGTCGGACCTTCACATGACCTGAAGCCAATTCGAATCAAGGTGATGCCTTATCCCGGGTTTGCTACTGATCTTCAGCAGCCACTTAGAGTTATTTCAAGCACGCCGTGGTCGTGAGGTAGTTCAAG
This sequence comes from Pediococcus damnosus, assembly GCF_001437255.1. Classification (GTDB taxonomy): domain Bacteria; phylum Bacillota; class Bacilli; order Lactobacillales; family Lactobacillaceae; genus Pediococcus; species Pediococcus damnosus. The sequence continues at coordinate 4,993 of NZ_JQBD01000084.1, forward strand.
TGGAAATTCACAATAATTTAATTCGAAACAAACGGTATTAATTCAGGGGGAAAATGATGAATATAATAAAAGGAGGGATACCGCCCTAGCCTGCACAGCTCACGGTATCCCTAACATTTAGCAAAACAACCAGCCAATTAGAAAGGAAGTTTCACTATGAAGAATAGTATCACAAAAGTAAATATGTATAAGCGAGGATTATTTAATGGGAACATTTACCTTGATAGCTGCAATAATAGCTGCTGTTGCTTCGGTTTGGAGCACCTTTACGCAGAGAAAGATAGCAAAAGAACAAATTAATGCAGAAGTTAAATCTAAAGCTAGAATAGAGTGGATACAAAAGGTACGGATAGAAGCAGCAAATTTTACTACTCAATGTACTTTGTTCGAAGAATACTCTCCTAAAATAAAAGTTGGGGACCCTATTATTAAAAAAGTTGATACTACAGAACATGAAGCTACAATTACTGCAGTTCAAGGACCAGATACTGTCGTTCATTCAAATTATGAAGACGTCATTTCTGACAAAGATTTAGAAGAGGTACGTAGAAATGTTATTCAAAGCGGAAATAGGTTAATTCTTTATTTCGGGCCTGATATAAGTGGAGATAATGATAAAGTCATAACCTACGTAAATAACATTATGGATATAGTTAAGGTACGAAAATATAATTGGAAAATTAAAGATGTACAAAGTAATTCTAAAAAGTTAAGAGAATTTTTGCGAAAATATTTAAAAAATGAATGGAATAAGGCTAAATTAGGAAAATAATTACAATAAGCAATATTCTTACGCAATGTTTTCGAGAACTCAGTCACCACTTAATAAACCTTCGTAAGTATTAATATAATAAGCACATTGTGCTTATTTTTTTGCGCTCAAGTTCTCTTAACTTGCCCTGTTCGGGCAGAACTCTCCATGAAATGGTCTGCTGGAAGAGCTCCTGCTGAAAGCATGCGTCAAGTGCAAAAATTGTCTTGATGAAATCATGCTTATTATGCAAAATAATTCGGCAGACAGTCCCCGTCGGGTAGACGCCATTTGCGGAATAAATCAGCAAATGGCATACGCAACGATTGGTAAAAAGTGGCTAGCATATAGCTAGTCATTTTGCCATGAGTTTGCGTAGCTAGGGGGTCAAGGGGCGAGCGCTAGCGTCCCCTTTGCAAGCACCGCAGCTGCCACAAACGTAGTCTTGTGGCTAGCATGCGGGTTGCTTGCCAATCCTCTGTTATTCGATTATCATTAGGAGGTCATCAGCCGTCGGCTGATCCGACTTTTGATATCTCGAATAACTTTGCCCGCAGGGCAACGGAGGTGGGACTTGTGAACGAACCACAAAATCTGGCTAGCACAAAAAAGACGACTCAGGTTCATCGTCAGGCTAGCAAACAAATTAATTTTCGGGTGAGTGAACCGGACTATTTAAAGCTGGCGCGTTCCGCGCAAACTTTAAATCTGTCCGTGCCGGCTTTTGTCAAAAAGAAGGCCCAGGGGGCGCGCTTAGTTGCCCCTAAGATTGCTGCCCAAGATGCCCAGAACATCACTCATCAGTTAGCTAAAATTGGCGGTAATCTTAATCAATTGGCCCATCATGCTAATCAAGGTGGTCAAATCGATCCCCAAGCATTAAAGGATTTACAAAACGAGGTGCAACGCGTATGGCAACAACTCACATAAAACGTTCCACCAGTGCATCTAGGTTAGTCAATTACGCTGAAAAACGAGCCATCAAAAAAGATGGCCTCAATTTAGATATTCAGTACGCTAAAAGCGAATTTAAACAAGTGCGGGCCGTCTATGGCAATCCTGGTAAAACCCAAGCGTATGCCAGCCGGATTGCCTTTAGCCCGTTGGAATTTAATCCGCAAGATCCCCATGACCAAGCCACTGTCTTAGCCGTCGCTAAAGAAGTTTATGCCAAAGCCTATCCCAATCAACAGGTGGCCCTTTATGAACATGCCGATACCGATTCGTTGCACGTCCATGCCGTCATTGGCGCGATTAACCTCGAAACCGGTCAAAAGATGCACGGTAATTGGCATCAATACCGCGATCACTTAGTCCAAGTCACTGATCAAGTTTGTCAGGAACAAGGCTTAATGGTCACCCAACCTGATCCCAACCGTCATGAGAAACGTTCAATGGCCGAAATTAAATTACGTGCTAAGCATCAGCCCGCTTGGAAAGATCAGATCCGTCAAGCGGTGGATCACACCATGCATAACCCCTTTATTCGCGATTTTCAGGCCTTCCAAGCTGATTTAAAGCAACAGGCAGTCAAAGTATGGGAGCGTGGCAAGAATCTCACCTATCAGCTTTTAGGCACCAATTACAAGTCTCGGGGAACCAAACTCGGGATTGATTATGAAAAGGAGACGATTTTTAATGAGTTGGCAAGCCGACAAACCCAATCAAGAACCAACCAGCAACCAGAACGAACCGTTAACCCAACAATTGACCCAGCTCAATCAGACCATAGCCGAACTCCGGAATTACCAGGGCACTCAGATTCAACTGCAAGCCACAGCCAAAACGTCCCTCGATCAACAACTTCATCAGATCGAACAGACCGCCCAACAAGTCAACCAACAGTTTCAGACGACCTTAAACAACTTAGACAGCAGCAACGCCAGCTCGCAGGCCCAATTAAAACAGACCTTACAAAGCGCCTACGCAGCATTCCAAAAGCAGACCAACCTGATCAGTCAGGAAAATCTGACCGCGCTCAAACAAATTCAAACCGAACAAGCCAAAAACAACCAGTGCCTCAGCCAACTCAGCGACCAAGTGAACCAGACCATTCAAGAGACGATGGCCCAAGTCGCTGATCAAATGGATCAGCAGTTACAAACCACGAAAAAGCGGTTCTCGTGGTATGAAATTAAGAATTATCTGCTGGCTGTGATCCCGACTGGTATTCTGACAGGCCTTATTTTCTGGTTATTGACCAAGTATTTCGGTTAGTTCAAGTTAAGCTTTCAGGTTTCCGCGTCCTCAATTGCTGACAATTTTATTCCAGGGTTAAACCAAATTGGCGTTTTATTGACATGAATTTAGGATTTTGAAACCAATTAGCGTATTTTTCACTTATTATTGGCTATATTTATCGTTTCTAAGCCATTTTAAATCAGCTCTGGTGTAAATATATATAAACAGTCTCAAAACCGCTAAAAACGAAAAATAAGGCCCTTAAAAACGAACATAGCCGCTAAATTCTTGTTAAGATTCAGAAAAACTAACTGTTTGCTGTCAATGGTAGCGTGGGAGCATAAGGAATTGACAGCTC
>NZ_JQBD01000085.1 GCF_001437255.1 Pediococcus damnosus
AAGCAATTAAAAAATTTTGGCTTAAAACAGCCTAATCTGCAACACCTTTTTAAGTATTTAAAGCATAACAAACTCAGTTAAGTGTAAGCATAAATTTAATTAAGAATACATTCCATTCAACAACGGAAAAAAATCGATTCTATGGTTATCAGCAGACCGAGTGAAACGAGGTCAATGCGCACTTACACATAGAATAAATTCTATGTTGTGATAACCCCCCAAAAACCTGTATTAGAAGTCGCCGTTGGCGACAACAAAATCAAACTAATTTACCCAAAATCAATTTGGTTCAACATGTTTTCTGTACTTTCTTGATCCAAGCCCAAATAAGCTAAAGTCATTGATTCACTTGAGTGATTTAGTAAGTGCATTACTAGGCCAATATTGTAATTTGATTGCGTGTAAACACGATAAGCCCCGGTTTTGCGCATCGTATGGGTACCTAGATAATTAATTCCTAACAGATCGCCAACCTTGCTCATAATTTTGTAGAACTGTTTTTCCGTGATATGTCGCTCGGGGTGTTGAATGGAAGGAAAGAGCCATTCAGATGCTAGTTTATGATCAAGCAGCCATTGACGATACAATAAGAGTTCTGTTTGAACTGGTTTAAGGTACAAGGTATTAGGCTTACCAGTTTTTCGATCATGAATGAACGCATTTTGTTTAATAGAACCGTCCAGATTAAAAATATCGGTCTGTTTTAAACCCATAACGTCACTCACTCGCAGTAGCGTAGCTTTACCAACTTGAAAAATCGTATAGTTACGTCGGCCAGCTTTAAAGTTATTGAGTAACGTATCTTGAACCTCTTTAAGAACGTTTGAATCTTTGATGGGTAAGACAACTTGTTGCATGTAAATGACCTCCAGTAAGAATATTTGCATTGTGTATCTACATGGGATATACTTGACTTGTAATAATAATTTAGGAGGGGAAAATATGGAACTTATTAAAGAACAAACACGCTTAGCAAAGTGGGGAAACTCGAAAGCTGCTAGAATTCCTAGCCAAATTATTAAACAACTGAAATTAGATGATAACCAAGATATGACAATAACCATTGAAAATGGATCAATTGTTTTAACACCAATAAAAAAGAACCCAACCAATATTCACGAACTATTTAAGGATTGGAAAGATGACGGGAAAAGGGATCACGAGCTTGATTGGGGAAAGTCAGAAGGTAATGAACTTCAATGGTAAGCCAAGGTGATATATTTTATGTTAACTTTAATCCAAGCCGTGGTCATGAACAGATGAATAAGCGACCAGCCATTGCGCTAAGCAATGATCTAGTCTGTCAGACAAGTAACATGACGATTGTGGCTCCAATTAGCAGTACCAAGCGTAATTTTCCAATGTATCATCGACTAACTAGTAGTCAAACAGTATATGGAAAAGTATTATTAGACCAAACCATAGCCTTAGATTTACGGGCAAGACATGTCACTGATGAAACTATTGTCGATCATGTATCGCGTGAAGAACTAGAAGAAATAATCACTTTGTACAAATTATTGTTTAGTATTGATGACAAATAGAAGAAGTTATTTTTATAATATGAAAATAAATAACCCCTAATATCCACATTATAGATATTGGGGGTTATTCTTTCAATGTTTTTGAGGGGCGATTTGATAGTTATAGACCCTGTACATAATAAATAAATTAATTAAAAAATATGCTTTAATTCTTATTAAGTTTTTTTGTAACAATATTTTCATACATATCAAATAATTTAGCAACAGCATTGGATTCCGTTGTTCCTTTAACGGGAATTCCATATGCTTCCATAACAGCTCTATCGTTTGCTTGATGAGCTTTACGAAGCTCTGGAGGCATTAACAACTCATTATATAAATTAGCCAAGGTGCTATCGTTATAAATATTCCGTGCTTCTAAAATAGCCTGTCCAGTCTTTCTAATTTTTTCTCGCTGGAAATTTGTAATTTTTGGCCATGGAAAGTTGTTATAGACTATTTTATTTGAATACTGATAATCACTCTTCATTCTACCAGCAACTGTTCTCATCCAAGCCATATGAATATTTGAGGTTAGTATGGCAAAATCAAATATAGTGGCGTCTCGAATAACTAATGTACTTCCATTTACAATGCTAGACGAATCAACAAAAGAAATTGGTATGTACTTCCTAGACTTGGAGGAGACCTTTGGTACAACTAATAATGATGTAACATTTTCTGGTTGTCTGATTTCTCCAAATAAATAAGGGTAGTCAGCAAGCTGTTTAGTTTGGTCTCTACCACTGCATTCTCTAAATTCTTTAGTCTTTCTAATTCTTTCCATAATAAAACGTGAATGGCTATATTCAGACGGATTGACTCCTTTTAACCAAAGACACCATCTTTCTCGATTATTTAATAGCTCAGTTCCGCCAACGTAAGGCCGTACGAATTTTTTATTATTAGGATTCTCACTAATTAGTTCAGCATAATCATCTTTGTTCAGTATCAAGTTTCCATTATCTATTGGCATGCTACCATAATTCATTATATTCACATGACTAATAGGTTGAGATCTGTTTTCAATCAATACTGTTGGCCCTTCTGACAAGTAGGGTGTTATATTAGTAACTTTTTTTAATGAATTTTCAGCAAAGTATAATAACTTTTCTCGGCTCTGTCCATGATAGCTAAATCCTATAATTACCACATGCACATGTGCCTCATCTTGTGCTTCACTCTTCCAGTTAAAAGTGCGGTGAGCAAAATCTATTACAATGCCCATGTTAAGTAACTTTTTCCAAAGTATAGGTACTTGTTCCCCTTGGGTAATACTGTTCGTAGAAACAAACGCTGCATGTATATTAGTACCATACATAAATTGAAGAGATTTTACATACCATCCGGTAACATAGTCAAGCCGACTTGACCCAGGTCCAAAAACGTTTGATAAGTCTTTTTTTTGAACTTTAGTCTGCTCTTTTTTCCCAATAAATGGTGGATTACTGATCAAAAAATCTATTTTTGAAGAATCTATAATTTTATTCCAGTCTATTGTTAAAGCATTGCCTTCAGCAATATTTGAATAACTTTTTAACGGTAAGAAATCTTGGTCACTATAAATAATGGCCTTAGTTTCTTCCATCATTTGTGACTCAGCAATCCACAATGCGGTCTTTGCAACTGATACAGCAAAGTCGTTAATTTCGATCCCGTAGAATTGCTGGATCGAGACATTAATCAATTTTTGCCCTGTATCCAACATAGATTCCCTCCCATAGATTAATTTAATCAATTCATTTTCAATTTTTCTCAAGGAAATATACGTTTCAGTTAGGAAATTGCCAGATCCACATGCTGGATCAAAAAAGTTCAAATTCGATAAACTTTTCTGAAACTCTTTTGCTTTTTTCTTTATTGTAACAGGTTGTTTTAAACTCTTAATTTGTTGAAGTTGTTCTTTCATTTCATCCAGAAATAAAGGATCAATAACTTTATGAATATTGTCAATCGAAGTATAATGCATGCCTCCAGATCTTCTAGCCTCTGGATTTAATGTGCTTTCAAAAACCGCGCCAAAAATAGTTGGACTAATATCTGACCAATCGAATCCGTCACTAGCCTGGTTAACAATCAAATCTTTTAATTCTGGAGTGAATTTTGGTATTTCTATGTCTTCATCAGAAAACATTCCTCCATTGACATAGGGAAACTCAGCCAATTTTTCGTCTAAGTAGGGATCTCGGTCTTCTGTCTTGGTATCTAAAACCTTAAATAAAGAAATAATTCTGGATCTCAGTAAACTTGGCTCAATATCTTTTAGATAATCACGGAAAATGTTTAATCGGCCAAAAATTCCAGAATCTTCGGCATATAAACAAAATACCAATCTAACACATAGTTGATTGATACTTTTAAGACTATAAGAACTATTTGGGTCCTTGTATTGCTTTAATAGTTCATTGTATATCTTACTAACTAATTCACCAGCCTGAACAGAAATTTCTTCTTCTTTTTTGACATTAATGTTAACTTCATCAATTAAAAAGTCTAAACGATAATATTCTTTTGACAAATCTGATAATAAAATCTTTGCCGGTTCGCCGGTCGGTTTTTCCATATCGTAAACCCGAAATTCTTTAAAATTACAAGTAATAATCCATCTGGGACGTTTCGAATATGGTAAATTGGCAGAATATCTTTGTGCTTGCTGAAAAGGCGTTAAAAATGAACCGTCAGATTGTCTAATTCCCTTATCAAGACTCTTATTACTACTTTTTTGTTCAATCATGACGTGTGTTTTTTCTATGTAAGCATCAATAAATGATGTCTTATCCAGCTTAACTTCATCTTCAAATGAAATATATCTAGTAGCATCATCTATACCATATATTGCCTGTAATAGTCCAATCCAAAAGCGCTGAGACTCCCCCTTTTCATATCCTTTTCCCCTCCAATAGGTGGAAAACTCTCTTGCAGCTTTTCTTTGCATTGTAAGATTCATATGCTTTATTTCCTCTCTAATCTTAAAACTTAGTTAGTATTCTTATTTAAGATGATTCACTAGATTTTTTTCTGATAGAAAGCCGTCTCCATTTAAAACACATCAAGATCTGTATATAAAAAATGCATTTTGGGAGATACAACCCTAGATTACTACTTCGCTGCAATACATAAATTTATGTATTGCATTAAAAAGGATATTCGTTAAACAAATCAATCTCCTTCTGTGGGATCGCTAATCTCATTTTTTGAATGTATTCGCGATTAATGATTGAATCTTCTGAAAAGGGATCCTTTAACCATGTTGAGTTCCAAATATCGTTGTTATTTAGATATACTTTTTGACATAAAGGATCCGAATAATTTTTTGATTCATCACCACAAAGACTTAAGCGTTGAAGCCATATTTCAATAAAACCAATGTTAGGAATATCTTCTATTTGATTGATAACATTATCTATGACTATTGTAATTTCATTAGGGTCTTCAATCAATTCCAATAATTTTCCAAGTATTGCAATACCAACTGGTACTGTCCTTGGAGATTGCGCAATAATATTAACCACGATACTCATGAGTTGTTGGTAATCTTTAGGCACTTTAGATATAGGCAATAATCGATTAAAAAAAGCAGTTAGTGAGGTAGTTACACTTCCCGAGTTGGGATATTTTTTTGCCAAGTCGTAAATTTGCAATAGATGTTTTTGTAAACCTAAATGATAAATTAACTTTCCACTATTATCCTTGCTACAAATTGCAGCATTTTTAACAGTCCAAAAGAGCTTATCTTTTTTAACTGCACTTCCAATGATATCAGTAGTTATATCAGTCTTTTTTGAATTAAAGTGCATATTTAAATCTGATAATACATCTGAGAGTTCTCGTAATATTTTTTCCGATAGCTCTTTAGAATTTGAAAATATTCGGTAATCATCTCGATATCGAATAATTTTAAAGCTCTCCTTAATATTTTCCAGTTTCTTTGATAAACAGAAATCAGAATAGCCTAAAATTATTTCAGCAATAAAATCAAAGAGAATACTGCCTTGAGGAATCCCATTTGTTTGACCAAATTGTAAATGTTGGATTGAAGAATCAATCATGTTTCCTATACCTTGGCTAGGGCGACGGTGATTTTTACTCCATTGTTTTCCATGAATTGCCCACGAAATAGAGTGTGTATAAATTGATCCATAACAGTTTGTAACATCAGTTTTAATACAATACTTGTATATCAAAGCATATCTAATTGAAGCCTGTTCTAGGTTTTGCCACCAATTCAAGATTGTTTCTGCTTTGTCACTTTTTTTCCCAACTGATTCAACAGGTACACTAATACATTGGATTCGTTCATCATTTTGAAACTCACTAAATCGGTTAATTATGGTTGACCAGTGGCTAGTTATTGAATTAACAAGATCAACATAAGGAACTGGGTGAACTATTGATAACGGACGCCAATCATAGCGACCATCTTTATTCATTAGAAGAGTATAATTTACGTCTGTAGTTTGTGATAGGGCCGTTTTACTGGTAGAAAGCTCTATTAACGAATGACTGTCTAATAGATCATCTGCTTTTTTAATTACAGAAGAGAAGTTAAAATACCTTGGAAGTTGAATATTAACGTAACTAGATGGTTTAAGTAAAAAAGTTTTTGCTTCCCTTGAGCTCATTTTTAAAATTGATTTTCTGGACTTATCAATCAACTTAGCACCTTCTATTAATAATTAATTTCAAAAATAAATTTAGAATTTAGCTTGATATTACCAAAAATGCCACCAATTTTTATGGACTTTATTTCTAGGTGCATCTTTTTGTATATTATCAGATTGAGGTACGTTTTTTTTAACTTGCTTGTCATTTCTGTCCATATTTTGAATAGAGTTATTTTCAGTTGACAAATTACTATCAGTTGATTGAACTTTTTGATTGGATCTAGACGTTTCAACAAAGCCGCTTAATTTTTGCACATGTTCTTTTAATTGGCGATTTTCTGTTACTATTGCTAATTGTAATTGTTGCTGCTGATCTATCAATTTTGTTAGATGGTCTAGTTGGCGGTCTTTGCTACTTATTTGTTGGTCTTTGGTAGCAAGCTGTTTGTCACGTTGAGACTTTAAATCTTCTATTTCTCTTCTTAGAGTGGCAATTAGCTCATTATTTTCTTTGCTAGTCTTTGTCACTTTTTTGCTACCTGTTTGTTGGGTCTTTGCTACCAAAGGCTTTGCTACCTTGTCCCTAATAATCCTTTCAGCTGTGAGGCTGATCATGTTTGTACCTTGACTATCTTTTTGTCGGTTCTTTGTTGGTAGTCTTTGGTAGTGGTATTGAATAGTTTGTTTAGAGACCTTCAATTCGTCAGCAAGTTCTCTAATAGTTTTAGGCATTATTTCCAAGCCCCTTTCGGAGTTCAGCAAGTGCTTCTTGTCTTGCTTGATCTCTTATTTTTTTATCGTGCTCGGCCTGTTTATCAGCCAATGCTTGTTTCTCAGTAGAGCCTAAAGTTAACCCCTTAACCTTGTCAATGGCGCGCCATTTTTCCTGCTCTGTTAATTCACCATTATGCTGAATATTAAAAAGCTTTTGACGCTCATCTTGTAATTGGCCTTGTGAGAAATCATTGGCATCTTTCTTTTCGGGTTTCCAGGTAAACGAATAGCCAATAACTGGTTTCCCACGCCCTTTTCCATATTTTTTTCTAACCGTTAATCCTCTAAACAAAGGAGTTAATTCTTCTTTAATGGGTTTTATAACAAATTTATCGACGTTAGAGGGACTATTCCAGTAACTTTTGGGCATATCTAGTAATTCAAAAAAGTCTTCTTTAGAAAAATAAGCATATCCAGTGGTTCTGAACTGTTTTAGTAACCGAAACATTGTTTTTGCGTAACTACTTTTTAAATCTCTAAACTCTGCCAACGCATAACGAACCCAACTTTCAAGCTTGTTTAAAAGGGGTAAAGCACGTTCATAAACTTTTACGTCTACATAAGGTTCTTCTGCATCTCCATCAATTTTAAATTCTGTAAACAAAACAAAAAACTCTCGAGTTAATCCACTTTTACTTCGTCTACCAAAATGTAATCCCATCATTTTTTCATAAGTTCTCTGAATGTCATCTTCAAAACGGTTATTTGCAGTAGGTTTATAAGCACTTAACTCTTTTAATTGATCAAAAGTAAAACGAATGGTCTGATTACCCTTATCACGCATACGAGAAATAATCGAAAAAAATAAATTCATTTCAACTGGAGTAAATTTTCGAAGTGGAATGGTATTTAACTCTGGATCATATTTAATAATTTCATTACCCATGCTGTACCTCCTAATGATTACAAATTAATTTTAGATTATGTTTATCAAGTAGTCAACTTTATAGTTCTACTTGATAAACAGACAAAACCTACTTGAT
>NZ_JQBD01000086.1 GCF_001437255.1 Pediococcus damnosus
CCACCAATACGATTTGACAGAGACCCATAAATTACGTGGTTGAGCCATTTTTTGTTGATGTTCATTTTGATAGTTACCTTAATATCCAGGGGTGCCTGTTCCGGATTGTTGTGAGGATTGGGTATTATCATTTGTGTAGCTATTGGTATCGGCACTAGTTCCGGTGGTTACGCTATCTAAATTTGTCGTTCCAGTTGATTTATGACTAAGGTCTAAGCCGTTACGAATAAAGTTTGTTACCCGTTGCATTTCAGTTTGATCAGCGACTTCATAATCCTGCCCGTTAATCAATTGCGTGGTGCCTTGCAGGTGCGTAGATTTAAGATGATGCGTAGATACCCGATATTTAGCGGATAGCGCCACAATCTCGTGAAAACTTAAATCAGTTTGAGTTTGTTTTTTTAGAGAATCCATGAAACTTTGACTGAGCAAAGTGGTTATAGAATCACTCTTACGAACAATGGCCATTAGCACTTGCCGTTGGCGAACCTGACGTCCGTAATCACCCTTTGGATCTTCATCACGCATTCGTGAATAATCTAAAGCTGCTTTTCCACCTAAGTGAATCTTCTTGCCCTTAGTGACATCAGCTGCCCCATATTTAAAACTAAGGGTAGGAGTGATGGTAACACCACCAACGCCATTGACAATTTTTTCTAAGCCACCCATATTAACAAGGCCATAGAAATCAATGGGGACATCTAATAATTGCTGAATTGATTTGATACTGGTTCCGGCGCCGCCAAATGAATAGGCCGAGTTAAGCTTTGAGGGTGCGTACTGTGTGTATCCTGGAATGGAAATGGCCGTATCTCGTGGCACACTAGTCAAAGTCATACTTTTCTTTTTAGGATTCAAAGTGGCAATAATGATGGTATCCGTTCGACCCCTAAAATTACGACCCAGGGCACCAGTATCAGTGCCTAAGAGCAGAATTGAAACGGGTTTATTTTGTTTAATGACATCCGAAACATCGCGTGCTTTTTGAATATCCGCACTGTTGAAAACGGAATTCGCGGCTTTTTTTGCAGCATACCATTTGTAGGCTGCAAAGACGCCGAGTGCTACCACAATAAGACAAATGATTGTAAAAATGAGACGTCTTCGCCGAGAACGGCGTGGACGGTTAGGCCGTTTGTTCTGGTTACCATTCTCCGATTCTTTATGCATTTCGGTTCGGGTTGGCGGAACGTTAAAGTGGTTGTGCAGCTCGGATCTTTTGGGTGTTTGGTCCTCATTCATTGATTTGCCTCCTGAAGCAATATAAAATAAAAGTCGATATCTACTTTAGCATAACCGATTAAGTAGCCATTAAATTGGATTTTATCTTGATTTAATCTTTTTTTAAACATCAAAATTATATCACATTTATAGGGCATTACGAAAACGCAAACAAAATTAAAGTTGTTTGACACGATTAGTTTTGATTAAAATTGCCTATCTAAGCAAGAAATCTGTTATCCTTTAATTAGATAAGCATTCGTTGGATCGGATGGTGGAGAGACCTGTGGATAAAAAAATTAAAACGCCGAGACTGAATTTACGACCTTTTGTGTCGGGAGATTTGTTTAAACTTCAAGAAATTGTTGAAAACAAAGAAATTGCTGATCAGGCAGGGTTTCGCGTTTCTAGCAGTTCGTTTGAGACCGATTTTTTTTTGCAGCAACTTATGCGGACAAATATTTGGGCCATCACTTTAAAACAAAGCGCAGCCGTTATTGGGAGCATTGGATTGTATTCAGTTAGTAATGAGCATCAGGAACGTGATTTTCAAAAATTTGAAATTGGCTATATGATGAATCAGGACTTTTGGGGTCAGGGTTATATGAAGGAAGCAGTTAGTTACCTTTTACAACAAGTTTTTCAAACGAATGGGGACTATGTTGTCTTGGCGAGTACTTACACGGAAAATAAACGTTCAAAACTTCTTTTAGAACACCTTGGGTTTAAGCAGACAGGGCAACATACCTTGCCAGTGAGCGTTTTGAACCCTGCACCGAAACAAGAAACTTATTATGAATTGACAGAACGAAGATTTAAAGAAGGCGGTAATTATGCAACTCACTAAAGGGTTTGAACAGGCAGCATGTATCATTGCGTTATTGTGCACGCAGGACCGGAGAATTCCATTAACGACGGCAGTTATTCATAAACGGTTAACAGGTTCGGAAACGTATCTCCGAAAGATAATGCGGAAGCTTGTGTTGGCAGGATTGGTTACTTCAATTCCAGGAAATAACGGTGGTTTTCGGCTGGCTAAAGATCCCAGCGAAATCTCATTATTAGATATTGTGGAAGCTAGTGAAGGGACCATTAAAACATATCCAGATATGGGATTCATTGAAAATATTTTTTCAGATGCCCGACCAATTGCCAAACGAGGCAAGAATGTTTTGAACAAAACGTTTCAAAATGCGGATAATTTGTGGCGAAACTATCTTAAACAACAAAGTTTAAGTGATATTCTGGTCCAAATTATGGGTGAACCAACTGTTCCCGGAATTGATTGGAATGGGTCAGACGCAGAGTTACAAGCAAATTTTTTGGAACTAAATAAAAAAATCGAAAATGCCGAATCCAATCTAAATGATGATTAGGTGTTGTCAGAGTAAGTATGCTTGTATATAATTAAATCATATCGAAAGAAGAGGTTGCCAAATTCATAAGTAACAACTCAAAGATGATAAAGCATCTATGAAGAGTTGTGAAAGGGGAGTTGGCCGAAATTTGATGGTGCTTTTTCACCTTTGGGTTGGGCCCTGGTTTAACAAGTCAGGGACTGTCGTAATGTTTGTAGAACATTACGGGGCGCTATCTACGATTTGACTGAGAAATTTATCGGAAGTCTTTTTGTATGGCGATTTGTTATACAAAAGGGCTTTTTTTGTTGGTTAAAAATAAGATTGGCCGAGACCTTTTCTAATTCGAGAATCAAGGGGGAAACAGGTTTATGGCAGCAAAAGAGAATCACAGCATCGATCGCTCATTGAAAACACGACATATTTCAATGATTGCACTCGGTGGGAGTATTGGAACCGGATTGTTTGTGGCAAGTGGATCAGCAATTTCACAAGCAGGTCCTGGTGGGGCCTTATTGGCATATGTCGCAATGGGAATTATGGTCTATTTCTTGATGACCAGTTTAGGTGAAATGGCCACGTATATGCCCGTTTCAGGATCATTTGCAACGTATTCAACGAAATACGTGGATCCCGCATTGGGATTTGCGATGGGGTGGAATTATTGGTTTAACTGGGCCATTACATTGGCCGTGGATATCAGTACCGTTTCAATTGTTATGAAGTTTTGGCTACCAAATGTTCCGGGGTGGATCTGGAGTGTAGTAGCGTTAGTACTAATCTTTTCAGTAAACGCCCTCACGGTAAAAGCCTTTGGTGAAACTGAATATTGGATGGCCTTAATTAAAGTTATTACCGTTATTATTTTCCTGATTGTTGGGGTGGCAGTTATTTTTGGAATCATGGGCGGCCACGCAACCTATTTAAATAATTTCACGTATAAAAAAGCACCGTTTGTCGGTGGGATCCCTATGATTCTTAGTGTATTTGTTGTCGCTGGGTTCTCATTTCAAGGGACTGAATTAATTGGAATTACAGCTGGAGAATCAGAAACACCAGAAGAAAGTGTTCCTAAGGCCATTAACCAAGTGTTCTGGCGAATTATCTTGTTCTATATTTTGGCAATTTTTGTGATTGCCTGTATTATTCCGTATACCAGTCCTGATTTATTGGGATCTTCAGCAAGTGACGTTAAGATTAGTCCCTTTACCTTGGTCTTTCAACGCGCTGGTTTGGCTGGGGCGGCCAGTGTTATGAACGCTGTTATTTTAACATCGGTGATTTCATCGGCAAACTCGGGGATGTATGCGTCGACTAGAATGCTCTACTCACTGGCACTGGAAGGGTATGCGCCAAAAACATTTAGTTTAACCACTAACCGAGGAATTCCATTGATGGCGTTACTTGGGACTACCGTTGTTGGTGCACTTACCTTTATTTCTAGCATTGCGGGTCCACATATTTATATGTGGTTAGTTGCTGCTAGTGGTTTAACTGGATTTATCGCCTGGTTAGGAATTGCCATCTCGCATTTCCGTTTCCGTCGCGCGTTTATTAAACAGGGACATAAGGTGGAAGAGCTGCGGTATCATGCAAAATGGTTCCCGTTTGGCCCAATTTTTGCCTTTATAATCTGTATCTTAGTTATTGCTGGGCAGGATCTTCACTCATTTGCGACATTTAACTGGAAAGCAATTGGGATTAGCTACATCAGTGTGCCAATCTTTATTGTGTTGTATGTATTTTATAAAGTTAAATACCATACTCATGTGATTCCTTTGGACGAAGTTGATTTAACGCAACCTGATTTTATTTTAAAGGCTCGAAAAGCTAAGAAATAAGTGTATAATTCAAGATGCTGTAATAAAAATAAACTAGGCTAATCGGGGAATTTTTAAACTATATATTGTTTTTGAATCTGTTCATGCTACAATATATAGTATTAAAAGATGAATAAAGGGGTATTTCGAATGATTGCATTGTCAGGTCCAATTGGAGCAGGGAAAACAACGTTAACGGAAATTTTATCACGACATTTAGGTACAAAAGGTTATTATGAATCAGTTGATGACAACCAAATCTTGCCGCTTTTTTATAAAGATCCCAAGCGCTATGCGTTTTTGCTGCAAATTTACTTTTTGAATCGTCGTTTAGATGGAATCAAAGAAGCTTTTCAAACTAAAAATAGTGTGATGGATCGTTCAATTTATGAAGATTCGCTTCTTTTTCATTTAAATGCCGATTTAGGCCGCGCAACCAAGACAGAAGTACAAATTTATGATTCTTTGTTAACCAATATGATGGAAGAATTACCAGAAACTCATTACAAAAAGAATCCCGATTTATTGATTGATATTAATATTTCGTTTGACACGATGTTGACACGGATTAAAAAACGCGGTCGTTCCTATGAACAAATTGATAATGACCCAAGCTTGTATGAGTATTATCAAGATTTGAACCAACGCTATGTTGAGTGGTATGACAATTATAATGAAAGTCCCAAGATTCAGATCGATGGGGATCAGTTTGATTTTGTTGAGGATCCTAAGGCTCGCGACAAAGTCATTCAAATTGTGGATAAAAAAATTGCCGAGATTTAGTTGTTTGTTGACCTATTTTCGGGTATGATGGGATTAAATAATAAACGTAAAGCCTTTTTTAAGTAGATTTAAAGCGAGATAGAATTAGTGAAAGCTATCAATCGAAACTCCGATAGGCTCAAACGGGTGAGCAATTTCACACGGCTGCGGTCGTTAACCATAATTGAGGGTGCTGGTAACAGCAAACTTGGGTGGTACCGCGAAATAAAGTCTTTTCGTCCCAATTGATGGGATGAGAAGGCTTTTTATTATGCAATTAAAACTAGGGAGGTTTTAGTCATGTTAGATTTAAAAGAAATTCGAAATAATACAGATTATGTTAAGGAACGTTTAGGAACAAGAGGAATTGATCCAAAAGATATTGATAAGCTTTTAAAAATGGATCAACAACGGCGCAATTTAATTGTTGAAAGTGAAAACTTGAAGAAAACGAGAAATGAAGTTTCAGATCAAATTTCTCAATTGAAACGTAATAAAGAAGACGCCAACGATAAAATTATGGAAATGCGTAAAGTCGGTGGTGAGATTAAAGAACTGGACCAGCGTTTGCAGGCCTTAACTGAAGAAGTTCAGAATGCAGCCGCTCATTTGCCAAATATTCCTAACAAATCAGTTCCAATTAGTTTGACAGAAGAAGGTAGTGTTGAACTTCGTAAAGTGGGAACTCCACGCAAATTTGCCTTTACACCTAAGGCTCACTGGGAAATTGGTGAGAAGCTGGGCATTTTAGATTTTGAACGAGCAGCTAAAGTTTCGGGGAGCCGATTTGTTTATTACGTTGGGCTGGGTGCAAGACTTGAACGGGCTGTGTATAACTTTTTCTTAGATCAAAATGTTAAAGCGGGTTATACCGAAATGATCACACCATACATGGTTAATGAAGAATCTATGTTTGGCACTGGTCAATTTCCTAAGTTTAAGGAAACTCATGCAGGATATGAAATTCAAGACAGTGATTTAACCTTAATTCCTACTGCAGAAGTTCCACTAGTTAACTTTCACCGTAACGAAATTTTAGATGCCGATGCGCTGCCAATTAATGAAACGGCCTTATCACCAGCCTTCCGTTCAGAAGCGGGAAGTGCGGGTCGAGATACCCGAGGGTTAATCCGGATGCATCAGTTTAATAAAGTAGAAATGGTAAAATTCACTAAACCTGAAGATTCATGGGATGAGCTCGAAAAATTAACGAATCAGGCCGAAAGTTTATTGAAGCTTTTGAAATTGCCATATCATGTGATTACTTTAACAACCAGTGATATGAGTTTTACGGCTGCAATGACGCATGACTTAGAAGTTTGGATTCCTGCTCAAAATATGTATCGGGAAATTTCAAGTTGCTCAAACTGTACAGATTTCCAAGCCCGTCGTGCCAAAATTAGATATCGGGATGATGATGGTAAATTACAGTACGTGCACACGCTGAATGGTTCTGGTTTAGCAGTTGGCCGTACCGTAGCAGCTATTTTAGAAAATTATCAAAATGAGGATGGCTCAGTGACGATTCCTGAAGTCCTAATTCCATATATGGGTGGTTTAACAAAAATCACTAAGTAAAACCTAGGGATCGTTTAATTGATTAATAATTTTTTTGCGACAACTATAAAATGTTATTGACAATTAGTGGGCGTCAATGATAATATTATGTAGTTGTCGTGTGATGGAGGATTAGCTCAGTTGGGAGAGCGTCTGCCTTACAAGCAGAGGGTCACAGGTTCGAGCCCTGTATCCTCCATTGAGCCGTTAGCTCAGTTGGTAGAGCATCTGACTTTTAATCAGAGGGTCGACAGTTCGAGACTGTCACGGCTCATTTACAAATATATAAGCATTGCGGGCGTGGCGGAATTGGCAGACGCGCAAGATTTAGGTTCTTGTATCGAAAGATGTAAGGGTTCGAGTCCCTTCGCCCGCACTTCTAATTAATAACTTTTATTAATTATTGATTAGCCGACTTAGCTCAGTTGGCAGAGCATCTGTTTTGTAAACAGGGGGTCGGAGGTTCGAATCCTCTAGTCGGCATTCACCAATTTAATAGCTTTGCGGAAGTAGTTCAGTGGTAGAACATCACCTTGCCATGGTGGGGGTCGCGAGTTCGAATCTCGTCTTCCGCTTTGTAGGTTTAACTACAAGCATTGCCGGGGTGGCGGAATTGGCAGACGCACAGGACTTAAAATCCTGCGGTCAGTGATGACCGTACCGGTTCGATCCCGGTCCTCGGCATTAATAAGCACCCATAGCGCAATTGGATAGAGTGTCTGACTACGAATCAGAAGGTTGTAGGTTCGACTCCTACTGGGTGCATCAATATTATGGAAGCTTGCTGGTTTAGAATCAGTAGACTGAATAAGTTTAAAATGCCAACTGTAACTTTTACATGTTGGCATTTTAATTAGATTGATAATATGAGCGGGAAGTAGCTCAGCTTGGTAGAGCACCTGGTTTGGGACCAGGGGGTCGCAGGTTCGAATCCTGTCTTCCCGATTAAGCACTTGAACGGTGGAAAAGGTGCCCTGACGTTAAAACTAACCACTTAAAGTTATTTACCAAAACGGGAAGTAGCTCAGCTTGGTAGAGCACCACGTTCGGGACGTGGGGGTCGCAGGTTCAAATCCTGTTTTCCCGATAATGGATAATAAGAAAGTCGTGAGATCATTTGATTTCGCGATTTTTTATGGGTCTCTGTCAAATCGTATTGGTGG
>NZ_JQBD01000087.1 GCF_001437255.1 Pediococcus damnosus
TGACCATCTAGGAAAACCTTACACTAACGTTATCGGTTGCATAGACTTGACTGTTTTAATGCATTTGATTTATTAAATACCTGATCTAATCTTTTTACTGTATGTATCAAACTCACTTCTAAAAACAGCTTTTAATTTATTCACTTTACCGATATCATTAGGGGAAAAAGAATCATTAGAATTGCTACCATACGCAATTCTAACAAAAATAAAATTCAAAAATATTAGGTGAAAAGTAATCGCAGATTTTATAATCAAGTTAGCCACCTTGTAAAAGTGGTCAAATAAAGACACCAAGACGAAAAATCAGGTATCATTGAAGTTCCTACACAAACAATGAAAGAGGTTTTCGTCTTGGCGCAAGAACAGCTTACCATATCTCACTTAAAGGGTCATCATTTAACACAGATTGAACGAGGAAAAATTGCCGGACTACTTGCTGCAGGTAAATCTGCTCGTCAAATTGCGGCCGAAATTGGCGTTTGTCATCAAACTATCAACAATGAGCTCAAACGCGGCTGTATTCAACAGGTAAAGAAAGTTAATGGTAAAGAACAGTATTTTAATGTCTATGCACCTGATACAGCTCAAATTCATTATCAAACAAATCGTCAACGCTGTCATCGGCCTTTAAATTTCAAATCCATTACTAACTTTCTAGCCTACTTTGATGACCATTTCCATCAAGATCATTGGTCACCTGATGCCGCAGTTGGCTTCGCCCACAAACACCGTTTGTTCAAGCGTACAGAGATGGTCTGCACTAAGACCCTCTATAACTATATCGATGCGCAATTATTAGAAATTCGCAATCTTGATTTACTTGAGAAAACCAAGCGGCGTACGAAACATCACTGGTCGCATAAACATCGACGTTTAATTGGTAAAAGTATCGAGGAACGGCCTGAATGTGTCGATAAGCGCAGTGAATTTGGCCACTTTGAAATTGATACCGTGGTTGGTAAACGTAGTGGTCATGAGTGTGTGCTATTGACCTTCACTGAACGTAAAACCCGTTTTGACTTTATTCGTTTGATTGAAGGCAAAGATGCTGACTCAGTAGCCTATGCCATTAAAGGGATTTGTGCTGAGTTTGGTGATCTGATCAAATCTGTTACTGCTGACAATGGAACGGAGTTCACAGCCTTGGAGGAAGCTTTTACTGGCGTTGCCGATATTTATTATGCCCATCCATATAGTTCTTCTGAACGAGGAACCAATGAAACTCATAACCGCATGATTAGGCGTTATTTACCTAAGGGGTATTCACTAGATACAGTCAGTCCTAAGACTGTTGCTATCGTTGAAGACCGTCTCAACCAACTACCACGACGTATCTTAAAGTACCAAGCACCTGAAAAAGCTTTTCAGATTGAAGCAGCGCGTGCTCGCAGAGCTCACATTGCTTAACTATTTGTTCTAAGCTTCAATAGATATTCTGATATGTGCCCCGCAACTTCGCCTGCGGGGTGGCTAACTTGTTCTTGCAATTTACGGGTGAAAAGTAATGAAAAATCTGCAAACAAAAAATTATGAATTGCATTTTCCTGTTCAATCAGATGTTGATATCCTATTCCGATACCGGAGTAATATCGAAATTGCCCATAGTGAAGGCCGAATTCCTGATAAAAGCCGACAAGAAACTGCCAAATTTTTAACCCAATTATTGAGCAAAATTGATGCAGGCATTGTCAATTATTGGTTAATTTCTGATCATACGAAAAACCATTTGGGCGGTATTTCTATCTGGGGATTCAATCAAGAAAAAACAGAAGCTGAAGTAGGCTACGATATCTTACCTAAATTTCAAGGAAAAGGTGTGATAAGTGAAGTTTTTCCTGAAATTGAACAGTATGCTTTCACTGTTTTAAAATTACAAAAATTAAGCGTCTATACGAGCAAGATCGATATTCTTTCACAACACATTCTACGAAAAAACCATTATCGTTTAATCGAACATTGGATAGAAAAAAATTTAAAAGGTGAGCCAACCGATATGTTTCACTTTGCCAAAACAATCGAAGAATATCAAAAATAAACCAAGATCTAAAAAAGTCATGACAAAATTTGCCATGACTTTTTTAATATCTATTCAATTTTAGTTAATTGGAATTTGCTTGCCACTCTCTAATTTACTTTCACTCTTTGGCAAAGTAATTTTCAAAACCCCACCATCGTATGAAGCGCTGATCTTATCACGATCGATATCTGGTAGATAGAACTGACGTGACGTATTACTGAAACTACGTTCTTGACGAATCAAATTACCCTTTTCGTCTTTCTTTTCCTTGTTAACGTTATGCTTGCCTTCAATTGTCAGTGTATCGTTGTCGTAATTCAAAGAAATGTTTTCTTTTTTAAGACCTGGTAGTTCTGCGGAAACTTCATAATCTTTTTCGTTTTCACGGATGTCTGTCTTCATCGAGCTACCCTGGGTCATTGACTTGAAGAAATTCTTCCCAAAATTATCATAAAAATCAAATGGTGCAAAATCATCAAAATCTGTATTTCTTAACTCGTTAGCCATAATTCAAGACTCCTTTTAATATTATTTTTTGTACCTCATTTCTTGGTACATTTATATAGTATGACCTTCTGGGAATGAATGCAAGAATTTAGCACTCTTTATTGAAGAGTGCTAAACTGCAGTCTTAAAAAGCCTTTATATCAACGTTTTATTTCATGAGTTTTTAAACCCTGTAAAATAAAAAAACATCTTTAGGTTGAATTTTCACTCAACTTAAAGATGCTATTGTTAATCATTTATTTTTTAGTAAGTAACCATTTTATGAGTCTCATTAGGTTTGTCTTGAACCTTCAAGTCCAAAGCGTCGCCTAAAACGTGTAATGCTTTTTCTCGAGTTTTTACTTGGTCCATGTCGAAGATAATTGATTCAATGGCACCACCAACGAAGTCAAAACGTTCAAAGAAAATATATGGATTCTCATTATCACGTTGATGAAATTCATCTTCGATTTTTTCATAGAATCCTTCGCTCCACAAACGGTCTTTCAAATCAGGAAAATCATTTCGAGTAACAAAACCCTTTTCCTCGATCATATCAGCTGCTTGTTTCACATCTTCTTTGTCGAAGTCGATTTTTGCAATCTGTTCGGCGTCTGTTTCAACTTTAACTTTGTCATCTTTTGCCATTTTTGAGATCTCCTTAATTATTTTTACAACCTCATCTTAGCACCACTTTTAAAAATGGTTAAGTGAAACCCCTTTATTTTTAATTTCGTGAGGTGGCTAAATGCAGGCGGTGTCGTAATCCAAAGGCCTTATCAATCTCTGTCACAATTAAAACTATAATCCCGGCAATCACTGGTATTATCCAAAGCGATGCGTCTAAGCTTGCAGTACTAAAGATTTCCTGCATAAATGGTAAATAGGTAATTCCAGCCTGCAATATCAGTAAGATCCCGATTATGACAAAGGCCATCTTATTACGCAAAACATCTTTGGAAAGAGCCGGTTTAGGTGTCCGGATATTAAAGAGATAAAATATTTTTCCAAACACAATTACATTTAAGGTTACGGTACTTGCCACTGTAGAACTAAAGCCTTGCATTGTTAGCCAGTTGAAAGCCCCGATACCAAGACCAGCAATCAAAATTGCCACGTACACAATTTGCCAAACATCTTTTCGATTCAAGAAGGATTGATTACTCTTCCGCGGCATTCGCTTCATAATCCCTTCTTCAGCCGGTTCAAACAGGAAGGCAAATTGAATTGTAACGGCAGAAACCATGTTAATCCATAGTAACTGCGTTGGAACTAATGGTAATTCTTGCTGGAACATAATAGAAATTAGGACGATTAGCCCTTCAGCAAAACTAGTTGGTAATAAGAAACGAATCGTTTTCTTGATATTATCATAAACATGACGCCCCTCTTTAATGGCGGTCGTCAATGTCGCAAAGTTATCATCCGCTAAAACCATATCAGCAGCTTCTTTTGCAACATCAGTTCCCTTAATTCCCATCGCAATCCCAATGTCAGCTTTTTTCAAAGCGGGCGCATCATTAACCCCATCACCAGTCATTGCCGTTACCAATCCATTAGCCTGATAAGCTTCTACAATTCGTAGCTTATTCATCGGCGTGGTTCGCGCAAAGACGTTATAATCTTGGATAACTTCTTTCAATTTTTCATCTGAAAGTTCATCAATTTCAGCACCAGTGATTGCGGCAATATTTCCATCCAAACCAAGCTTTTTAGCAATGGCAGACGCAGTTTCAGGGTGATCACCCGTAATCATTTTGACTTTGATTCCGGCTTCACGCATTTCTTTCAATGCCACAATAGTTTCTTCTCTAGGCGGATCAATAATCCCAGCAATCCCTAGAAAATGCACCCCTTCAGCCATTATTTCTGGCGTCAGTTCATGCACATCATTGGAGACTTTACGATAACCTAGGGCTACCACTCGTTCGCCATCCCTTGCCAATTGGGACACTCGGTTTGTCCAATCAGGAATATCAAAACTACTATCCGCTTGTTTGGCCATTGTGAAAATTTTATCAGGCGAGCCCTTTACCAAAATAACCCGTTGTCCATCTGAATCTTCATCCAGTTTGGCAATGTATCGGTATTCTGAATCAAATGGAATTTTGTCTATTTCCACTAAATCGGGCTCATTTTTTTCAAATACTTTATGATACAGGGTTAAAAATGCACCATCTGTAGGTTCACCATTAATTTCCCACTTACCATCTTCCTCAATAAGACGGGTATCATTAGCTTCATGGCCAGCAACCATTAAACGATCAAGATCTTCGTCATGGCCCACAGAAATTGGTTGTCCATTCATCGTGATATGACCAGTTGGTGTATACCCAGTTCCAGTCACTTCATATCTACCATTTTGAGTAATCAGCGTGTCAATTGTCATTTCGTTTTTCGTTAATGTTCCGGTTTTATCAGTATTAATTACATCAACTGAACCAAGTGTTTCCACAGCCGGCAGGGTTTTGACAATTGCATTTTGTTTCGTCATCTTTTGAACGCCCATTGCCAAGACCACCGAAGTACTAGCTGGTAAACCTTCTGGAAGCGATCCAACCACCATTGTGATTACAGCGACCATCAACGCGGAAACCGAATAAACTCGTGTAATCAGGCCATAAATAGCCAATAAGACGGCTACAGCCACAATCGCATAAGAAATATATTTACCTAACCCATTAATTTCTTGCATCAGTGGGGTCGTTTTGGTTTTCACACTCTCCATGCTGGCGTTGATTTTACCAATTTCACTGTTTGCACCAGTTGCAGTTACAATTCCAAGCCCACTACCATTTGTAACGGCAGTTGAGGCATAAGCCATATTTAAACGATCCCCTAAAGGTGTCTTTGGGTCAGTTAGCGGCTCGTCATTTTTTAAAACAGAATCAGTTTCTCCAGTTAAAGAAGATTCCTGAATTTTTAAATTATCAGCAGTTAAGATTCGAAGATCAGCCGGCACGTTATCACCGGCCTCAAGAAAAACTAAGTCACCCACAACTAAGTTTTCGGCTTCAATATCATCTCGTTTGCCATCTCTAATCACCGTTGCAGAAACTTGCAGCATCTGTTTAATATTGTCAATGGCGTCAGAAGCCTTGCTCTCTTGAAAATATCCAATCAGTGCATTCACAATTACAACCAATCCAATTACAATTGAATCTGAATATTCTCGTAATATAAAAGTCGCAACCGCGGCCACAATAAGAATATAGGTAATACTGTTATTGAACTGTTTGAAAAAGCGGACCCACTTACTTTGCTTCTTTTGGACCAACGAGTTGGGCCCATCTTGTTCCAATCGTTCCTGGGCTTTCTCACTTGTTAGACCCTGATCAAGCGAAATATGATCCTGGGCCAAGAGTTGATCCGTTGTCTGAGTTATAAACGCGTGAGGAGGTTTACTCTTTTCAATTTCCCCACCATAGTCAGTGCTATCAGAAGCAGAACCTTTTGTCATAATTTAAATTTCCTCCTATTATTTCGAATTATCTTTTGTAAGTAGTATCATATCCAATTATGAGCTGAAAGTCAAAGAATACTTATCAGTTTTATAAGAAGAACGAAAATATTCATAGAATTTTCATATCTATTTTTCATAATCATTGCAAATTAACTGATATCATTGACTAATTTAAAAGATTTTTACCATGAGACGCGCTATAATATAAAGATAATGTAATTACAAAAGAAATGGGGAATGGTCCTTGGACAGCGGTCAGATAATCAGCGATACTATTATTATTTTGATTACCTTCATCATGGCATATTTTTTCGTCGCTGCTGAATTTGCACTTGTCGAAAGCCGATTAAGTGCCTTGGAAGAAGCAAAAGAAACAGCAGTTGGGGACGGCTCAAAAAGATTAATCGAGCAATCCACATGGTTTCGAATTTAAATGAGTACCTTTCTACCACACAGGTTGGAACCTCAGTCTGCGGGATTATCCTAGGTTGGATTGGTGAGTCATACGTCGAATATTTTATTATTAAGTTTTTCGGTTCTACACATTTAATTAATCAGGCTTCACTTCATGCTATTGGTGCAATTATTGGGGTCCTTCTTTTAA
The DNA here is from genome assembly GCF_001437255.1 of Pediococcus damnosus. Lineage (GTDB taxonomy): Bacteria > Bacillota > Bacilli > Lactobacillales > Lactobacillaceae > Pediococcus > Pediococcus damnosus. The sequence continues at coordinate 6,574 of NZ_JQBD01000087.1, forward strand.
CTTATTTAGAAGTTGTCATCACAGAAATCGTTCCAAAGAATATTAGTATTGATATTCCCTTAAAAGTTTTAATGAGACTTGTAAATCCATTGCACTGGTTTCATACCATATTCTATCCATTTGTCTGGCTACTAAATACTTCAGCCAACGGGATTGTTAAATTAATGGGTATGGAACCTGCTGAAGAAAATAATGAAGTTCTCTCTCAGGCTGAAATTCTGAGCTTATCTAAAAATTCAGTTACTGGTGGTGAACTAGACCAGAATGATTACGTCTACATGCAACGAGCATTCGATTTTAATGATAAAGTGGCTAAAGACATTATGATTGATCGTACGCAATTGGTTGTTTTAAACGTCGATGTAACGGTGGATGAAGCTTTACGAGTTTATTTACAGAAGCGGTTTAGCCGTTTTCCGGTTGTTGCAAATAATGATAAAGATAAAATTTTAGGTTATGTTTACAATTACGATCTCGTTCGTCAAAGTCGTGTGGACGGCAAGGTTAAAGTCAGCAAGCTCCTCAGAAACATCATTACCGTGCCGGAAACTGTGCTTATCCAGGATGTCCTCCAAAGAATGCTAAAAAAGCAGACCCCCATTTCAGTTGTCGTTGATGAATATGGTGGTACTAGTGGCATTATCACAGATAAAGATATCTACGAAGAGGTCTTTGGTACCATTAGTGATGAGGTCGACGATGTTTCTGGCGACTATATTCATAAAGAATCCGATGGGTCTTACCGAGTTAGCGGTAAAACTACAATGTATGATTTTGAGCGCTACTTTGGCATTGATGTTCCTGGATTTGAAGGTGAAGACGTCGTAACCATTGGCGGATACGTCATTGATCACCATCCAAATATCCAAGTTCATGACCAGGTTCGAATTGATCGCTACAACTTTGAAGTATTAGATAACGAAAATGCCCATATTGATTGGTTCCACGTCACAAGTATTTCAGATAATGAATTCAAGAAATTAAAAGAAGATGCGGAAACCAAACGTTTAAACGCGAATGGCTAAAGTATATGAAAAGAGTAGACTGTGAATGAAAATTCAATCTACTCTTTTTTTAAACCAATTTTTTCTTCTGAGGACGGCTCGACAAAGCAGAAGTCAAAATATAACGGGTCTCTGTCAAATCGTATTGGTGGAG
>NZ_JQBD01000088.1 GCF_001437255.1 Pediococcus damnosus
TGTTGTTAAGCTATCAACATCCACGCCCATATAAGCAATCTTACGACTAATCGTCTTATGCGTACTCCTGTAATTTGGATCTGTTGGATCTGTTGGGGTAATCGGCTTACTATCCGAATGAATCAAATGAATCGTCAAATTATCCGTATCATCAGCGGTAAATGTATATGCAACACTACCACTCTGATTTTTAGCTAATTGATATCCAGCAGGAACTTTTCCTGAAGTCGATGTAACATAAGTTCCTGTACCATTCATCAAACCACTAATGTTATCAGTAGCAACTATGGCCCCAGAATTATCATCATCAACATAAGTAACATCGAGGTTTTCAGAATTTGGTGTGTAATAAACATTATATGACGATGTGTTATTTGCATCAGTTGCAACTCGATCAGCCGCAACAGTTGGTAAAGTACTCTTAGTTGCATCAATTGCATAACCATCAGGCGTCGTTTCAACATACTTACTGAAACTATCACCTACATAGAAGCCATCAATACTGCTATCTAAATTCTTTACATAGTCCGAATCAATTGTATCTGTTTTAGTTAATGTTGCTTTGCCAGTACTGTCCTCGGTGTAATAATTAACCGTGATGCTTGCCGGTACATAGTCGTATGCAACATCAAATTCACGTGTATTTGGTGTATATGAACTACCAGTTTCATTAGTTCCAGGCGTGTTTGTACTTTTATCATACGTATAGATATCCGTCAATGCCGTTGTAGCATTAGTTACTGCCATCGTCGCATCATCATCTAATGTCATTTCACGACCATTAGATGAAGTAATAGCAGTGTACTTCGCCACTGCACTGCTGATAAATCCAGCTTTATCAAACGCATCACCGTAAATACCAGTTTCAGAATTAAGTTGTGTCTTAGTTCCATCCGGCAAATTACCATATAAATCATACTTAACTGCTTCATCGGCAATTAGATTTTGGGTATTTCCAGGTGTTTTCATAGTCTGCCAAGTAGTCCCATTTGCATCCGTCGTTGTGGCAGGCGTACCATCTGCATTCGTTGCTTGGGTTTGATAATAATCCATCGCACTTGTTAGCGTACCCTTTAATTTTCCACTAGTAATCGTACTGGTATCCCAACGACCCGCTAAACCATCAGAAGTAAACGTCGTCCCAGTCAAATCGTAGGTATCTCCGACATAACCAATGAACGCTTGATTACCATCATCACCAGTGATCCAATTTTGTGACACTGACAATGCATTCGCATCAGCATCATTCGTAATGTTATCACTGTCGTAAGTAACAGTTCCCATGTCACCATATTTATTTGTCCCATTATGACCACGAACTGCAAGTTGTACGGCAATAGGAGTATCAAGCTTAACCGTAATCGTGTAATTTCCATTCGTGCCCTTAACGACCGTAGCAGTTTGATTAGCAGCGATTCGATAATTCATAGCAAGACCACCAAGTGCCCAAGTATAAACATACTTTTGAGGCAACTTGAAGCTTGTATCGGCACTTAATGCACTGATAACGTCAGCTGTGTCAACTGTATCATCAGAATTCATGGCTACTGTGACCGTCGGATTGGTGTAATTTCCATACACAACATCATATTGATTGATACCCTCTTTAAAACCGCTAAGATAAGTCTGGGTAATTGCCTTACCATCGCTATCAACAAAATTAACACCCACCGTTGCCTCAGCAATGGTGTACACAAACGCCGCCGTATTATTTTTACTAATCGTAACCGTCTTATCCGCATTAATCGTGTTTTCGCCAACCGTAATGGTCTTAGTTGCAACACCTTCATCAGTTCCGGTCAAGTTATAACCGCCAACAGTCTCCGGAGTAATCACTACAACATCACCATAATTGGCATCAATCGTCATAGCGCCATCTGTATAAGCTGCCGCAACTGGTGTTCCACCATTAACCGTGTATGTGAAAGTAGTATTAGCTGGTACACCCGTTTCCGTAACCTTAACTTGCTCAGCATTCACAGTATAAACAGCATTAACTGTACCATCTGTGGTAGTTGGAATCGTAGGCGTGTCATTTGTTTTGTCTTCATCCGTATCATTGTATGTTGGTTTACTATATCCAGCAATATCAGTCAGCTTAGTCGCATCAATTGCTGCTCCCGGTACCCCTGAAAGGTCAGAGATGGGCTTTCCAAGATTAACGTAAACGGGTTTCCCGTTAGCATCCGTACCACTTTGATAAACTGGCTGAATGTTATAAGTAACATCGGTAGGCACATACGCAAACGTCATACTATTAGTACCAGTAACCGTATCATCAAAGCTTATTGTCTGAGCTGTCGCCGGAGCAACTGTATAGTTAGCCACTGCAGCAGGCGTAACAGTAATGTACTGACCCTCTGTTAAATCGAATTCAGTACCAGCTTCTGCGGTACTATACTCATCTGTTCCTGATGAAAATACACTCTTATCTGAATTATAAACAGTGTAATTGAAAGTTGTGTTAGCTGGTTCGCCCGTTGCATGAACAAAGGTTGCACCGGCACGCACAGTCTTAGTACCATAAGGCACATTAATAGTGCCACCGTTTTCAGTAATATCAATATTTAAAGTACTTGGTTTATCATAAGTGGTACCGTCCGTGTCTTTTGCTGTGAGTGGCAACGTGCTTGTATCTGCAGCAGCACCTGGAGCACCCGTTAACGCAGCTGTTGGGTCTCCTAAAGGAGTATCGGTTGTACCATAAACAGTACCCGATGAGGTACCATCCGAAGTAATTGTTGTCCTTACAACTGGTTGTAATTGATAGCTAACTGCATTCTCACCCACTGTTTCTGAGTAAAATTGAACCAAATAAGCCTCAGTTTGTGCACTAACTGAATCAGCATTATTATGAGGATTTGAATCATTTGGATCGGCTGTTGTTGCAAGACTAATGGTATTTGCAGACGCTGTATCAGTGGCGTAATCAAAACCTAAAATACCAGGATTTTTTGTATCAGTATTGCCATTAACAGTACTGTCTCCAGTAACTCGAGCCCAAACAGCATCTTCATATGCCTTGTCACCAGCAGTGCCATCAGGATAGGAGCTACGAACAATTGCAGTGTTAGAACCCATATCATTCAATTTAGCTTTATAGAAAGGCAAAATATAATGATAAGTATCCCAATAACCCTGTTGATAAGTAGTGGTAGCAATACCAGTTGGAATTGCTGTACCCGTATGAGTCTTGGTCGTATTAATGCCACTTGCTGCAGTCGTCTCTGTTATATCCGTAGGTAAAGTACCATCATACATCGCCTTCATAGCATCATACTTACCAACCATCATGTAACCATAATCAGCAGTAATTAAAACTCTAGAATAACTTAAATAGATTGAATTAAATATTGAGAAAATGGGATAAGCTACTCCATCCCCAGATAAAGTTAAACTATTCCAACCCGTTCCTGTTCCTGATTCCAGTGCACCAACGTACTCACCAAGTGATCCAGTACCTAGCATGTTACTTACCAAACCATTTATCGTTGCGTTCGCCGCTGCAGTGAGAAAGTCCACACCACTTGTGGGTAGGTGCAGCGTATTAGCTGTTGAATACATCTCTTCAATATGTGGCACCATAGTTGTCAAAGAATACTCACCATCAACTGACATCAACTTATAAGCTAATGCGATTGATTGCGTATTGATGTCAGAAAGGAGTTTATCCTGTCCCTCGTTTACATCAATTCCTTGAACATCAGAAATACTGTTAACCGCGGGCAGTACGGTTTGAAAAACATATTTTTGAGCCCCCGGAACAATTTCGGATATATACAAACTAAGCGTACCGTTTATAAACTTTTGAACGTTAGTCCATGTAGAAGAATCTGTGAGACCCTCTGGCTCATTCCAACGCTTGACAGGAGCTACAGGCTTTGCAATATCATTCTCTCCTGTACCTGCAAACATGTAATCATTAACAAGAAATTCACCAGCAGATTCCAAAATTTTATATGCCTGACTAATGTCAGAATCCGTGTTGGCATCGGTAGCCATTTGAAGAGCTTTCGTCAAATCATCTGGATTTGCTGTTAAAGTACCCAAATAAGTATTCAAGCTGTTCAAATAACTGTCAGGAGCTGCAATGGAATAATAATACATGGCCGCCATATCATCAAATGCTGCCGCGTATCCTGCATCAGTCGTTCCAAAATCAAATTTCAAAGTTGCAGTTGTTTTTAAATAGTTATAATAATCAATTAGTTGAGCTCGAGTAGCATTAGTGATTGAATTACCATTTCCATCGACAAATGCGCCAGTACCTGCAGCAGTCATTAGGGCAATATCCGCCATTGTAATCGGAGAGCCCCAGGCTACATCCAATCGTGTCTTTGAGCCAGAATAATCGCTGCTACTTGTACTAATCCCATCATCATAAGTCAAAGGACCAGTCAAAGCTGCTGCCTTTGCTTCAATCGTCACGTTCGTCAATCCAGCTTCACTTGCCAAAGCCTGTGCACGAGAAGCATCTTCATCCGGTGCCAGCACAATTGTGGTCGACCCATCAGCATTAACAGTAACCGTTGACCCCTCACCCAATTGGTCTTGAAGAGCTTTGGCTGTTGCCGCTGTGGCCGCATTTGGAATTATAGAAGAATTAGAGTCCGTCGATGAGTTGGAATTCTCTGACGAATCAGAACTGGTCGCTGACTCAGCACTAGTTGCTACTGCAGAGCTCACTGAAACAGCAGATTCTGTCGATGACGCAGAATTTGTCGTTGTAACAGAACTTGCAGCTGATGTACCACTCTCAGCTGCTGAAGATGAACTTTCCGTTTTTTCTGAACTTGCACTATTTGTCTTATTACCTGATGATTCTGTACTTGTAGAATCTGATAACGAACTAGTTGAACTGCTAGCTGCTGCAGAACTCTCACTAGATGTTCCGCTTGACGAACTGTCAGATGCACTTGATGAGCCCACCTTATCTACAGACGCGCTCTTAGTATCATATGTCACAGTGGTAGCAGCACTGCTGACCTCACTAGTTGAGGTTGTATTTGAGCTTGGGGCACTACTCTTTAACACAACCGAATTTGAGTTACCGTTAGAATCTGATGTACTAGACGAATCAACAGTAGCAGCCTTAGCTACATTTTCACTACTAACGAAACTACTGGTATTCGTTTTGATATTGGTACCAAATGTTGCCGCCCCAAAGGTCAACAATGATATACCAGCGAAGACCCAGATACGACCTGCTTTATACATTTTATAATGTTCTTTAGTGTCACCTTCATCATGTACAAGCTTCATAAATTTCTTTTGATTTCCTTTATCTTCCATATGATATCTCCTCCGAATTATTACAAATAACTTTCAGTTATGTAACTGTTTACCTATATAACTAATCCACAGCTTTAATTATAATTAAATCACACCATAGTTATACTTCAAATATAAGTCATTGGAAACGATTTTACAATCATTTCCGGTTAAAAATCTTGCCTATTTATATATATTAACTCTTTTTATCTCTTTTTTTGTAATTTTTTTGAATAATTCCTATCTCCTTCTGTACAACCAAGACTAATTTTTAACCAAAAATCATGATTAGTACTCTTTAACTAATAAAAACTTGGGATATCATCATCAACATTTATGTTTATTGTTTATTAATCTACCAAATTCCGCGTGTTTTCCGTAAAAGTTTCTGAGATTCGTTTCCTTTTTTAACACATCTGCTATAACTGATTCAAAACTGATAGATAATTAAGTATTCCTCAATTTCCAGCTTAAAATTCACTTTAGTTAACTTTCTTCCAAAACTAGTGTTTAATTTAACTAAACAATCGAATTCAAAGGAGCACATTTTGAAACAGGAATCTTTATTCGCTAATCAAAACAATCAAAACAGCCCACTGGCTAACCGTGTGCGCCCTCAAACGCTTGACGAATTTACCGGGCAGACGCACCTATTAGGGCCAGGCAAAGTTTTACGTGAAATTATTGATCAAGACCAGTTACCTTCCATTATATTCTGGGGACCGCCTGGTGTTGGCAAAACAACGCTTGCCCAAATCATTGCCCATAAAACAAAATCCCACTTCATTACGTTCAGTGCCGTAACTAGTGGGATTAAGGATATTCGCAAGATTATGGAGGAAGCGGAAGACAATCGGGAAATCGGTCAAAAAACGATTGTCTTTGTCGATGAAATTCATCGGTTTAACAAAGCCCAACAAGACGCTTTTTTACCCTTTGTAGAACGTGGCAGTATCATCCTGATTGGCGCTACTACCGAAAATCCTTCATTTGAAATTAATTCGGCGCTTCTTTCCCGCTGTAAAGTTTTCGTTTTAAAAGAATTGCAGCCAAAAGAAATTGTGACCCTTTTACGTAAGGCTTTGAACAACCCAAACGCCTTTCCAAAACTGAAAGTCGAGATTTCCGATGAGACATTATCTCTAATTTCTCAGTTTGCCAATGGTGATGCCCGCATTGCACTAAATACCCTCGAAATGGCAGTGCTAAATGCGGATCATAAGGATAACACTGTGACTATTACCGATTCTAACCTAAATCAATTTATCAATACCAAGTCGCTTCGCTATGATAAACATGGCGAAGAACACTACAACATTATTTCAGCTTTGCACAAGTCCATGCGCAATAGTGACGTCAATGCAGCTATTTATTGGTTATCACGGATGTTAGACGGCGGAGAAGATCCACTTTACATTGCCCGCAGGTTAGTCCGTTTTGCCAGTGAAGATATTGGCGTAGCTGACACAAGAGCGTTGGAGCTCACCATTAATGTTTTCCAGGCTTGCCAGTTCTTAGGAATGCCTGAATGTGATGTCCATTTAACCGAAGCGGTCATTTACTTATCCTTGGCACCAAAATCCAACTCGGTTTATAAAGCCCGTTTAAATGCCAAAAAAGATGTGAAGAAAACGGGAAATGAACCAGTGCCACTTCAAATTAGAAATGCTCCCACCAAACTAATGGGCGATCTAGGCTATGGCAAGGATTATCAATATGCACATTCAGAAAAAGACAAGCTAACTAATATGAAAACTATGCCACCCGATTTAGAAGACCATGAATATTATGTACCTACTGAAGAAGGTAATGAAAAACGTTTTAAACAACGGCTTGAATACATCAAAAATTGGCATGCTAAACATGATAACGAATAGAAAAAAGCACGAACAAAATTAAATTTGTTCGTGCTTTATTGTGGGTCTACACTTTCTGGTATTGGTGAATA
>NZ_JQBD01000089.1 GCF_001437255.1 Pediococcus damnosus
AAGTACAACCTACTAAAACTTGACACATACACTTAAATATTCGGGTTTGACGCGTTATACTAATTTATATAGAATGAAAAAACACGGAGGCTTATCTTGAAAAAATTACGCGTCATGTCCATTTTTGGAACCCGTCCTGAGGCAATCAAAATGGCTCCAATTATTTTAGAAATGAATAAACGAAGTAGCGAGTTTGAACCAATTACGGTGGTGACTGCGCAACATCGAGAAATGCTTGATCAAGTTCTCGATATTTTTAAGATTAAACCAGATTATGATTTAAATATCATGAAACCAAACCAAACGCTGAGTGAGATTACCGGACGTGTCTTGAATAAATTAGATACCATTATTCAAGAAGCAAAACCAGATGTGATTTTGGTGCATGGCGATACAACCACTACGTTTGCGGCAAGTATTAGTGCCTTTTACAATCAAGTTCCTTTGGGACACGTAGAAGCTGGGCTCCGAACGTGGGACAAGTATTCGCCATTTCCAGAAGAAATGAATCGGCAACTAACTGACGTTTTGGCAGATTTTTACTTTGCACCAACAACGTTAAGTCAGCAAAATTTATTGAAAGAAAATCATCAAGCCGATCACATCGTGGTAACTGGGAATACGGCAATTGATGCGTTAAAAGAAACCGTTCGTGATGACTATCATCATGAAGTTCTCGATTTAGTAGCGCCTGATCACCGGTTAATTTTGTTAACAATGCATCGCCGTGAGAACCAGGGTGAACCGATGAAACGCGTTTTCAAAGCGATTAAACAGGTTGTGGATTCGCATCCTGATGTAGAAGTGATTTATCCCGTCCATTTAAGTCCCGCGGTTCAACAAGTTGCGAAAGCAATCTTAGGTAATGACGACCGGATTCATTTAATCGATCCATTAGATGTTGTCGATTTCCATAATTTATCTGCTCACAGTTACTTTATTATGACTGATTCCGGTGGTGTTCAAGAAGAGGCACCATCGCTTGGCAAACCAGTTTTGGTATTACGGGATGAAACGGAACGTCCAGAAGGAGTTACAGCTGGAACCTTAAAGTTGGTGGGAACTGATCCTGAAACGGTAAAAAACGCCATGGAGGCACTTTTGGATGATTCAGCAGCCTATCAAAAAATGGCAACTGCCAAGAATCCATACGGTGATGGCCATGCGGCAAAACGTATTTTGGATTTCTTAACCAAAAAATTAAATGATAATCGGAGTTAATTTGTCGTGAAAGCATTCATTGAAAAATATAAATCGATTATTTTGTATTTGGTGTTTGGCGCACTAACTACAGCTGTTAATATTGGGGTCTTTACCTTTTTAGACTTGTATATGCATTGGAACTATCAAGTCGGGACGGCAATTGCCTGGATTGCATCTGTTTTGGTTGCGTTTTTTACCAATAAAGTTTGGGTTTTTAGTTCGAACTATTCAACGTGGCGCGCATTTTGGCGGGAGTTGGGATCCTTTTTCTTCTTTCGGTTGTTAACCTATTTTATGGAAGTTGTGATCATGTGGGTAGGAGTTTCATTGCTGCGTGAGAACGCAATTTTGATGAAGTTGGTAGATAATATTGTTGTCGTAATCGTTAATTATGTATTTAGTAAATGGATTATTTTTCGAAAGCAAGGTACAAAAAAAGATTGAAACGTCTGTTAGATAGGTTTCAATCTTTTTCTACTTTTGGCTTGCGGTGTAGTTATCTACCAATTCCTTGGCAAAGGCATCTAGGTGATCTAAGTCTTCTTCAGATTCAGGTGCTAAGTTGATTTTTACAGGTTTGGCGCCTTGAGTTGCCCTGGATTTTTGAAAGGCTTGGGCAAATTTATCGACGGCAACACAGTAAAATTCTTCATAGAAAACATCGCCGGATCCGGCGACACCGAAGATTTTGCCGGATAGATCCAATTCGGGAAGTTCTTCATAGAAGTCCATTCCTTCTTCTGGTAATTCACCTTCATCATAGGTATAGGGGACGACGACACAAATGTCGAAGTTCTTGAATTCGTCGGCGTCAGTTTGTGAAATTTCGGATTCATCGACTTCAACGCCTAAATCTTCTAAAGCTTCGGTGATAATGTCGGCACAATCTTCATTGTTACCGGTAATGGTTGCAAAAACAACTTTTGCAGTTGGCATGGTGTGGGCCTCACTCTCGTGTAGAGTGTTTCAAAGAGCGGTTAGCGGTTGAGCATAGCCTAGATAGTTAAATGATTCGGGTTAGGAATCGTNTCGTAGCTAAGCGGAGACCGCTGCTCTTTTAAACACGTTTGCGTTAATTAGTAAAAATATTCCAAATCAGGCCAAGGACACAACCTAATAAGTCCTAGAGAATTATAGCAGAGAAATGAAATTTAGTGAATGGTTTCCATAGACAAGGAGGTTCAAAATGGCTGAAAAAGAGGCACTTCCCAAAATTACAAAAATTACCACCCAAAAACGGAAAGAACGTTATAACGTTTTTATTGATGATCACTATGCGTTCCCAATTAGTGAAGATGTGATGATTAAATTCCGAATTTTTAAAGGAATGGAAGTCGATAAAAAATTACGCGAAGAAATTTTAGCTGCTGACGATGTGTCAAAAGCGTACTCACGGGCCTTAGCCTATTTGTCAGGTCATTTGCGAACGGAGCAAGAAGTTCAAAAAAAATTACGAGAAAAAGAAATTCCTGAACCTACAATTCAAGCCACTTTAGCTAAATTAAGAGACTTAAATTTAGTAAATGATGAGCAGTATGCAGAAAGTTATGTTCGGACGATGGCCCGCACTTCTGATAAAGGGCCCATTGTGATTAAACGAAATTTGCGCCAAAAAGGGGTTTTAGAAAATGATATTGAACGCGGACTAGCTGAATACTCAGATGAGGATCAGGTAACGAATGGTGTTGAAATTGCTAAAAAGTTGGCGCATCATTATCAGCGGGAACCACTATCCAAAATGAGACAAAAAGTTTACCAAGGTCTGATGACAAAAGGATTCTCCGGAGATATCATTACGCAAATTCTTGATCAAACTCATTTTGAGGCTGATCCAGAGCTAGAGAACGAAAAGCTAAATATGGAATTTGCTAAAGTTTGGCGTCGAAATCGCCGTTATAATTTTTCACAACGTAAGTTACGGACTAAAAGAACCTTGTACGGAAAAGGTTTCAAAATCGATGCAATTAACGGTTTAATTGAACAACAAACCGATTCGGAACAGAGTTAACGGCTATGGGGGAGTAAAGAAACATGAAAAAACATTTTTGGCAGGCTATTTTAATTACTTTTTTTTTAGGAGTGATTCTTGGTGGAGCCGGTTTTGCATACTATAGTTATCGGATGGCACAAGAAGGATATCCAGTAAGCTACTTTCGTTCCGCTAAACAGGAATCTGCGCACAAATCAGTTACTAAAACATTTATCCCACGGAAAGTTGTGGTGAAGCAGCCCCGTTTGAATCATCGAACGAAAAAACTCAAACAATTGTTAAAGCCAATTGTGGGCGAAAAACGATTTGTGGGTACGGTTTTAATTATTAAAAATGGGCATCAAATATATAATCAAGGGTACGGTTATGCAAACATTTCCAAAAAGGCGTTAAATACGGCTAATTCGGAATACCAAATTCTATCAATGCAAAAATCGATGACCGCGATGTTAATTATGCAACAAATACAAGCAGGCAATTTGCAGTTTGCAGACCACTTAGATAAATTTTATCCAGAGATTCCAGGAGCTTCGCAGATTACGATTCGATCGATGTTGGATATGCAGACTGGACTGCGAATTCATAGTTAGCGGGAATTCTACAGCAAGTTACGCGACAACCCTATTATCAGTTGTTTAGACGTCATATTATTGCGCCATTGAAATTACAGCATACGGGTTTTGTGATGCAGGCCAATCAAGCCAACCAGTTATCAACACCCTATCATAATGTACCGTTCTCAGATAATTCGATTAATTATCAAAAGGTGGACCATGAATCAGTCGCGAGTCAGCATAATGAATTGGGTACTGGGAATGTTTATATGAGTACCGGAAACTTTTATAAAGTCTTACGAGCAATTCTGCGAGCGCGATTTTTAACTGCGGAGAGTACGGCAATTCTGCATGAAGGGGTAGGTGCTAGAAATTATGGCGGCGGCCTTTATACAAAGAATCTAACTAGTTATTGGAGTCACGGTGTGGGATATGGCGAAGAAAGTGGTGTGATGATTAGTCGTGATGGTAAAAATGCCGTGGTGATGTTAAGCAACTATCACGTCAAAAAAACGGCGTTACCACGGCAATGCGCTCAAATTTATCAAAACTTAATGCAAGGGGCTTATTAACAATCCCTATTTATGTAAATTAAAAGTTATCTTTTCAAACTTACGGTTCATTTAGGACTCGTTCTTTTGTTAAGGTAGCTTTTTTGATATAATGGTAAATGGAATTCTAAGTTTTAAAACCTTCGGAATTAGAAAGCTGTGTCATAAATGAATCGCAAGTCTAAGAAACCCAGAGCGGGGGACTATATTGCGATCAAAAGCTATAAACACGATGGTAGTTTACACCGTACATGGCGAGATACAATGGTGTTAAAAAACAATGAGGACGAGTTTATTGGATGCAATGATCACACACTTGTAATTGAAGATGATGGGAGACGCTGGGTAACGCGTGAGCCGGCCATTGTTTATTTTCGCAAAGATTATTGGTTTAATGTGGTTACCATGATTCGTAAAGGCGGCGTATCAAACTACTGCAATTTGGCTTCTCCATATGTGTTAGATGAGGAAGCTTTAAAATATATTGATTATGATTTGGATGTAAAAGTTTATCCAAATGGGGATCGAAAATTATTGGATGTCGATGAATATGAGCGTTTTAGTCAGCGATGGCACTATTCTGAAGATACCAAACAGATTATTCAATCTAGTGTTTTAACGCTAACGGATTGGATCGATCAAGGGACCGGACCATTTTCTGATGAATTTATTAACATTTGGTACAACCGTTATCTGGAACTTGTTAATCATAATAACCGGCGTTAATTTTGGTCGTAATAACGAATTAGATCGGTCAAAGATTTTAATTCTGTATATAAAGCTAACTGGCAATGTTTGAGTTTCTCGAATATTGCCAGTTTACGTATCAGGAGGGTTATAAAAGGGACGCGTGAAGAGAGTATTTTACAGAAATCCTTACAGATTAGAAGTTAAATTAAAGCGAATAGCTTATAATGGGCTTATTGTGAACGATAAAAATGAAATGCATCGTGATGAAAGAGTTATAAAATAGTCGTCATAATATAGGCTTAGCTATTATATTTCATTTCAAAAGAAGGAAGTCATGCTATGTTTGATAAGATTAAAAAATCTCCGCTTTTGTTTTGGTCACTGGAGTTATTAATTGTGGCTACCTTAGTTTATGTATGTACAAAAATCAATTTTTTATTTGCGCCCATTGGTATGTTTATTTCAACGGTGTTTGTCCCAATTATTTTATCAGGGTTCCTATTTTATTTACTTAATCCATTAGTTAAATTGATTGAAAAAGTCAGGTATAAAAAATTTCGTATCAGCCATACTTGGGCGGTTGTGATCGTTTTTTTGCTCCTAATTGCTGTTATTGGTAGTGCATTGGGATGGATGCTTCCTAGATTAATTAATCAAGTTGGACAATTAATTGCAGGGCTTCCAACCATTGCCAGCAATGTTCAGAAGAGTTTGCAACATCTGATTGAGCATTCAGATTGGACCAAAAACGTTGATTTGGATCCTTACATTCAAAAGATGAATAATTCAATCGGTACTTACGCAGAATCAATTTTAACGACAATGACAAGTAGTATTGGAGCCCTGATTTCGGCCGTTACTTCGGTTACAATCGTTATAATTACGGTTCCAGTTATGTTGTTTTACATGCTAAAAGATGGTTGGAAGTTGATGCCAACCATCAAACGGTTATTACCAGCTAAAAATGCAGATACCATTATGGAACTTTTCGATAAAATGAGCGATACCTTGTCTTCTTATATCTCTGGACAAGTCTTGGAATGCCTTTTTGTCGGGACATTTACGGCAATTGGTTACATGATTATTGGCCAACCATATGCGTTATTATTGGGCGTGGTCGCCGGGATTGCCAACATTGTGCCCTATATTGGACCGTATATTGGAATCTTTCCAGCGTTGCTAGTAGCCTTGACAAAGGATCCGATGCAAGTTGTTTGGGTAGTGGTAGTTGTTTTAATCGTGCAACAGGTGGATGGAAACCTAATTTATCCCAATATTATTGGACGAAGCTTACAGGTCCACCCGTTAACTATTATTATTCTTTTACTTGCGGCTGGAAAAATCGCAGGAATTCCGGGAATGATCCTCGCAATTCCAACCTATGCGGTAGTCAAGGTGATTGTTGGATTTGTTTATCATATTTGGATTTTGAATAATGATGATTAATTTATTTTGATTTAACATTGTCTTGATATGCTGGTTTTACTGGAATGGATTAACTTATATGTGGTAATATGATGAAGGATTTAATATTAAAATATTAGGAGAATGAACATTGAAAAAGGTAATTACTTATGGCACTTTTGATTTAATTCATAAGGGACATATTCGTTTGCTAAAACGAGCCAGAGCACTGGGTGATCATTTGACGGTTTGTGTGTCAACGGATGAATTCAATGCTTTAAAGGGCAAGAAAGCTTATACCAGTTATGAAGATCGCAAGTATATTTTGGAAGCTATCCGTTATGTGGACGAAGTGATTCCGGAAAAAGGTTGGGATCAAAAGATCAAAGATGTTGAAGAACGTCATATTGATACTTTTGTTATGGGTGATGACTGGAAAGGTAAGTTCGACTTTTTGAAGGACTACTGTAAGGTTATATATCTTCCTCGTACGGAGGGAATTTCAACCACTAAGATCAAACGTGATTTGGGTCTTGGTAGTAAAAACGAGTCACAAAAATAAAGACAGAAAAACTGGGGGAAAGACCCCAGTTTTTTTTATTACCTCAAAGGCGCTTTAATCCATTCCAAATATGAAAAAGTAAATAAGCCTTGTGGTGATAAGTCAAGTAT
>NZ_JQBD01000009.1 GCF_001437255.1 Pediococcus damnosus
ATCTCCACCAATACGATTTGACAGAGACCCGGATTAAATTCCTAGTACCATATTTTTTGTGTAAATTATGCTTTTTCTGTTTGTTTCTTGGCTGGTCGCCAAATTCCTAGAATCACACCAGCGACAACCGCACCAATCACAACTGCCAGAATGTAGAAGTACCAATGTGAAGCCAGTGGTGTCACCCATAGACCACCATGGGGAGCTGGAACACTAACATGCCAGAACTGTGTTAAACCACCACCGATTGCGGCACCAATGACACTAGAAACAATCACATGCAGTGGATCAGCTGTGGCAAATGGAATTGCTCCTTCAGTAATAAACGAAATTCCAAGCACCCAGTTGGAAATACCGGCCTGTCGCTCTTGTTCCGTAAACTTCTTTGGCCAAAAAGTTGTGGCAATGGCGGTTGCTAATGGTGGAACCATTCCGCCAACCATGACAGCTGCCATTAATTTTCCACTTCCAGTTGACGTATATGCCGCAATGGCAAAGGTATAAGCAGCCTTGTTGAAAGGACCTCCCACATCAATTGCCATCATGCCGCCAACAATCGTCCCTAGCAATACCTCATTTCCGGTTCCCATCCCGTTCAGAACATGGGTAATCCAAGCATTAACAGCTGCAAAAATAGGATTAATGATGAAGAACATTGCCACACCAACAATGAGCAAACTCAAAATTGGATAAAGTAACATGGGTTTCAGTCCTTCCAGACTCTTAGGCATGTTTTTGAAGACTTTTTTAAGCCAATTGACCACAATTCCGGCTAAGAAGCCGGCCAATAAACCACCAATAAATCCAGAAACACTTGTCGTTTTTACAATATTAGCAGCCGCCGTGTTGGCCATAAATCCACCAACAACTCCGGGCATTAGAGCTGGTAAATCTCCAATCGATTCAGCAATATAACCAGCTAACATGGGTACCAAGAATGCAAAAGCATAGTTTCCTAACTGATTAAAGAAAGTGAAGTAGATGCTGCCAGAACCCACAAAGCGTTCCAAAATAAACGAGAACGCCATGATGATTCCGCCACCCACAACGAAAGGTAACATGTGAGAAACGCCATTCATCAAATCTTTATAAATCTCGTTCCAAAGCCCACCTTTTTGACCATCATCGTCAGAAGTTGGCTCATCCCCGGCTGCCGCATGATAAACGGAAGCATTACCAGCCGTAATCTTGTCCAATAAGTCATCCGATTTATTAATACCATCAATCACGGGCCGATTTAAAAGCTTTTTACCATTGAAACGGCCCATGTCAACTTTCTTGTCAGCCGTGATGACGACCCCATCAGCGCGCGCGATATCCGCTGAGGTTAACCGATGTTTGACACCTTCAGAACCGTTCGTTTCAACTTTAATTTCAATATTTTTCTCTTTGGCTGATTTGATCAACGCAGCCTCGGCCATATACGTATGGGCAATTCCATTAGGACAAGCCGAAACAGCTACAATATATGGACGTTTCTCCGCTGTTTGAACATCAGTGGCTTTTTTAGCGGCCTCAGCCTTTTCATCAGCCGCATCCTGAGCCTCTTTAGCAGACTGCGCATCGCCAAATAATTGCTGTACTTCATCTGGGGTTTTTGTCTGTTTCAACTTAGCTACCAAATCTGGATTAATCAACAAACTCGACAAAGCTGCTAAAGCTTGTAAATGAGTATTATTAGCACCTTCTGGAGCTGCAATCATGAAGAATAACTGAACCGGTTTGCCATCGAGAGCATCAAAATCAAGTCCCTGTTCACTTTTAGCGAACAAAACGGTTGCCCGCTTGACCGCCTTGTCTTTGGCATGGGGCATCGCGATCCCATCACCAATTCCGGTCGTTGATTCTTGTTCTCTTTTTAAAATATCTGCTTTGTAAAGCGATTCATCATCAATCACACCCTGCTCAAAATACTTATGTACCATTTCATCAATGGCGTCATTTTTAT
Organism: Pediococcus damnosus; assembly: GCF_001437255.1. Taxonomy (GTDB): domain Bacteria; phylum Bacillota; class Bacilli; order Lactobacillales; family Lactobacillaceae; genus Pediococcus; species Pediococcus damnosus. The sequence goes on from NZ_JQBD01000009.1 coordinate 1,949, forward strand.
TTTTCGCTTTTAAATCCATGATCATGACGTCTTTAAGTAGCAGTTCACGAATGTCCATGCTAGTACTTCCCTTCTAAAACTTCTCTATTTTTATCTGTGGCAGAATTTCATCAATTTTTTCTTTCGTGGCAATGTCGGCCGAAAATGCCGTCGCACTCCCCGACGCTAACCCGTACCGGAAACTTTTCACTGGATCATGAGTGGCATCAAATGTTCCTGTAAATCCAGCTAACATTGAATCACCTGCTCCAACTGAATTTTGGACGGTACCTTTGGGAGCTGCACTTCGATAACAATCATCTTGCGTCACTAACATGCCCCCGTCACCAGCCATCGAAATCATCACATTTTGGGCACCCATTTTGATAAGCTCCCGTCCGTAATGTTTAATCTCTTCCAAACTGGTTAACTCAACGCCAAACAAGTCGGCCAATTCATGATTGTTAGGTTTGACAACAACTGGATGCGTTGCCAAAGTCTTTTTGAGTGCTTCACCCGTTGTATCCACAGCATACTCTGCCTTTTGGGCCTTCACTTTTTGAATCAAGTCAAAGTAAAAGGTTTCTGGTAAACTACTTGGCACACTCCCTGAAAAAATCACCATATCTCCGGCTTTTAGCTCATCAAATTGAGCCACAAACGTTTGTTTTTCAGTCTCTGTGATTTTTGGACCTGGCGCATTTAGTTCAGTTTCTTGGTCTGCTTTTAGCTTAACGTTAATTCGTGTAGCATCCCCAATTTCCGTAAAATGGGCATCCAAGCCTAACTCTTGTAAACTTTGGCTTACAAATTTGCCTGTAAAACCGCCCAAAAATCCCCAGGCCTGATTGGCATACCCTAATTCACGTAAGATTCGTGAGACATTAATTCCCTTGCCACCAGGAAACTTATATGTTGTTTTTAAGCGATTAACTTCACCTAATGTCAATTGTGGAAGTTGAACCACATAATCAATCGAAGGATTCAAGGTCACTGTATAAATCATTTTTCAGCCTCCATAATTTGTTTTACCTGATCAAAATCCTGTAAAATAGTTTGATCAGTTTCATCTGTTAAAAGAACGCCATTTTCTAAATCAGCTATCTTAGCAAACGAAACCTCGTTTAGTTTGCTGGTATCTGCTAAAAAGTACCCAACTTCACTTTGTGCTAAAACTGCGCGTTTAACGGCCGCCTCATTTGGATCTGGAGTGGTAAATCCAAACTTGGGATGAACACCATTTACACCCATAAAAACACGGTTAAACCTGAAGTTCTTAATTGTTTCAACCACATCAGCACCCACAATGGCTTTCGTTGTGTTTTTCAACTCACCACCAACTAAATACGTTTTCACATTGATATCTGCCAATTCAGAAGCAAGTTGGACCCCGTTAGTCACAACCAAAACCGAATCTAGATTGTCCATAAACGGAATCATTGCTTCTGTAGACGTTCCGGCATCCAAGTACACAACCTCATTTACTTGGATCTGCTGAACCGCCAATTTCGCAATTTGCCGTTTTGCATGAACGTTTTTGGTTGATTTTTCTATGATGCCGGGTTCGGATTGCAGTGTGGTAATTTCTTTGGCCCCACCATGCACTCGCACTAGTTTACCCTGATCTTCTAATTCTTGTAGATCACGTCTAACTGTTGAGGTAGAGCTGTCTAATTCCTGGACTAAATCCTGTAGTTTCACAACCCCGTTTTTGGCTAACTGCGCTAATATAATTGTTTGTCTCTCTTCTGTAAGCACTTTCATCACTCCACCTTTGATAGAATACCACCAAAATCATTCAAGCTCAACCATAAAAGCTCATTTTTTTAAATTATTGTTCGATTTCCGAATCAATACTCTGTTTCAGATTCTTAGGCCGCTGTTTGCGGACGTTTACCCCAAGTAATTCAATAAAGAATGCCACAATCGGAATCCCGACAATTAATCCCCAGGTTCCAAACAACTCGCCACTCACAATTAAGGTCACAAAAGTCACAAAAATTGGTAGAGCTGTTGCGTTTGCCATCAGTTTTGGATGTAAGAAATAAGACTCAAATATGTGCACAATTACTACCAAAATAAGAACCTCAAAAACAGTCACAAAACCGTTTACTGAAAAGCCAATGACTGATAATGGAATTAGCGAAATTAAAACACCAGCTACTGGAATCAAACCGAGTACAAACACCATCAACCCCAAAACCAGAAGACTTGGCATTCCAATAATCCATAGGCCGATGGTCATTAAGATTGTGTTAATTGAACAAATGATTAATTGCGTTTCAATTACTGTGCCAAAAATATGAACAAACATTGCTGCTAATTTATAGATATTATTAAATAAATGTTTGTGGCGACTATTTAAAAAGGCCTGCCCAAAATGACACAAATGATTATAGGTCAAATTAAAAATAAAACTCAAAAAGACACCCATAATGACATGTTCAATTCCGCGTCCGACGTGCCCTAGTTTAATCAATCCAGTGAGGGCAAGATCTGAACTATGTTTCAAAACTGAAGAATTATGAATGGCTTTTTGAGCCCAAGTATACATTTGCTGATCAAAAACTGGATGCCGATCAATTGTTTTCTCAATTAATTTTGGCAATCCACTAAATTGATCTGCCAATACTGGTGCAGCCACTCCTACAATTGTCACAAACAAACCAATTACCAACACATAAAGTAAAATTGTTGCAATCGGTTGATTAATTGGCAATAGTTTTCGTAAATTTTTGGTCCCCACGTGCCCAAGAAATGAAAAAATGATCACAAATAAAATTAAAGAAAGAAACGGTTTTAACAAAAAAAGGACAATGATCACACCTACCAAAGTACTGTATAACTCAACATCCTCACTTTTAAAAAATTTAATAATGTGTTCCAAATATAATCCCTCCAACCACTGTTTGCTATTAACATATCATTAAATTACATAGAATAAAACCATAGTTCGTATGACTTAACAATAAAAAAAGGTCATACAAAAAGCATCTCAGCTGCAACTTACCCACGTAACCATACACGAGTTGCAAAAGAGATGCTTAAAATTTATATATATTTCCAGTCACTAGTTATTTTTTAATGGAGCTTCTAAATAATGGCTCTAAAGGCTCGTTATTAAAGATCATCTTAATAGCATTCCCCACTAATGGGCCCACTGACATTTCGACTAATTTATCAAATTGCTTTTCTTTGCCGATTCGAATTGTATCGGTCACAACAACTTTTTCTAATTGAGAGCTTTGCAAAATTTTAGGCGCTTGTTTGGAGAAAATGGCGTGGGTTGCACATCCATACACTTTTGTAGCTCCCGCATTTTTCAAAGCTTCGGCAGAAATGGTGATCCGTGTTCCCGTATCAATCATATCATCGACAACCACACAAGTCTTGCCCGCTACTTTACCAATAATTTCAGTTGGAATTTCATCTAATGATTCACTTGATTCAACGTTACGATTATCAATAATGGCAATCGGCGCCCCAAGTAAATCTGCCATTGTGCGTGCTCGGGAAACCCCGGCATGATCAGGTGAGACAACCACAAGATTCTCTGTAATTTTATGATCTGTAAAATAACTTGCCAGTAACGGGGCTGCTACCAAATGGTCAACCGGCACATCAAAGAATCCTTGAATTTGAGCGGCATGAAGATCAATTGTAAGTACCCGGGTAATCTTATCCATTTCCAACAAGTCTGCAATTAGTTTTGCAGTAATGGGCTCTCGCGAACGGGCCTTCCGATCTTGACGTGAATATCCATAATAAGGAATGACCACGTTAATTTCACTGGCACTCGCACGCCGGAGTGCATCCACCATAATCATTAATTCCATCAACATGTCATTTACAGGTTCTGAAATTGACTGAATGACGTATACCTTGGCGCCACGAATACTTTCATCAATATTCACCTGAATTTCACCGTCGCTAAAATGGTTAACGGTTGCCTTGCCTAAAGGAACGCCTACTTCGTGCGCAATTTTTTCGGCTAAAGGGCGGTTCGAATTTAACGCAAAAATCTTCATTCGTTGCTTAGCAGTTTCTGCTGTCATGACATCCTCCATTAAAAACTATCAAATTTATCTCATTCCTATTATTGCAGTCCTCGTTTAAAAGCGCAATACCTTAAGCCTTCATAAAACTTTGTGGAGTAATTCCATTCATCCCAATCATGGGGTCCACTTCTTGGCTTTGGGCCTTGGCTAACGTCAAAACTGTTTCTGATTCAGAAGCTTTTTTCTTAGGCTTTGTTACTCCTTTTTGGTCAGAATCGGCTGTTATCGGATTTGTTTCTGCAACTGGCTTTTCTCCAGCTTGTTTACCCTCGAAAACAGTGATTAACCGTTTTTTTAACGTTGTTTGCCGATTTACGGCCAAGTTTTGAACACATCTTTCAAAAGCTCTTTCATCCCCCAAAAGAATTAAAAGTGATTCTGCCCGCGAAACTGCGGTATATAACAAGTTTCGTTGCAGCATCCGTGAATACTGCTGAACCATTGGTAAAATCACCATTTTAAACTCACTACCCTGTGATTTATGGATTGATGTACAGTAAGCCAATGTGATTTGGATCCAATCCTTGCGCCCATAAGTAACTTCCGTTTCATCAAAATCAATTACAAGTTTATCTTGCTTATCAGTATTACCCTTATCCTTTGCAAGAATAATTCCTTTGATAATCCCCATATCACCATTAAAAACGTTATTCTCAGGGACGTTCACTAATTGCAAAACCTTGTCGCCAATGCGGAAAAGTTGCCCGCGAAATTCAACTTCCTTGGTCCGTTCGTTTTTCTTCGGATTTAAAATCTGCTGTAAAGAACTATTTAGCCGGTCAATTCCCGCAATTCCCCGATACATGGGTGCTAGAACCTGGATATCTTGGGCGGTAAATCCTTTTTGTTCAGCTTTTTTCACTACTTGCGTAATCACACTATCAACTTGGTTGGTCGGACATGGAATAAAGGAACGATCCTTTTGATTTTGACTGAAGTCAGCTGGTAAATGACCCTCTTTGATGGCATGAGCCAGCGGAATAATTGAGGATTGATCATCTTGACGATAGATCTTAGACAATTCAATTTTTGGAATCTCCTGACTTTGCAATAAATCATTAAAAATTTGACCGGCCCCAACGGATGGTAACTGATCTTTATCACCTACCAAAATCACTTTCATACTATTCGGAATTGCACGGACAAGGGTTCTAAACAAACTCGTATCTACCATGGACATTTCGTCCACAATCAAAAGGCCACCTTCCAGGTCCTTGGTCTCCTTATCCGGATCATCTTCGCGTCCCGTTAATCCCAACAAACGATGAATGGTGCTAGCAGGCAATCCGGTTACTTCACTCATCCGTTTAGCAGCTCGGCCAGTTGGTGCCGCCAATAAAACCGGAAATGGGGTATCATGATACTCATTAACATCTAACGAAACTTCATTCAACGTGGCATACGTCTTGACGATCCCATTGATAATGGTTGTTTTTCCTGTTCCAGGTCCACCGGTCAGCAAAAACGTCTTCGCTTGCATGGCCTCTCTTAAAGCCTGACGCTGTGAGTCATCATACGTAATCTTAAATTGCTTCTGAGCTAAATCGATGACACCATCAATTTCTGAAGTTTCAAAATGATGGTTTTCCTTTGCATCCTGCAGCCGTTTAAGATGCTCAGCAATTTGCCATTCAGCTTCATATAAAGTCCGCAAGTATATGCGATTTTCATCCCCCACAATTTTGTTGTCTTTCGCCAGACTTAACAGCTCATCAGCAACTTTTTGCGGATCAACTGCCTGATTACGACTGTGTTCCAACAGCGACAAGGAAGCTTTTAGCAATGATTGGGCATCAGTATATGTATCTCCATTAGAATTACTCAGGTCACTTAAAGAAGTTAAAACAGCCCCATCAATCCTTGCTGGCGCATCAAACTCGATACCAGTTGCCTCCGCAATTTGATCGGCCTTTTTAAACCCAATGCCATCGATATCTTCAATGAGTTGATAAGGATTTTTATGAATAATGTCTAACGTTTGTTCCCGATAACGATTGTAAATACTAGCTGCTAGTTGACTTCCAAATCCATAGCCATTAAGGCCAATAATGATTTGTTCCATGCCATTATTTTCATTAAGCTTATTTACTAATTCAGTTTGCAATGTGTCTTTTAGTTTGAGTGGCGCCAGCACTTTCGGGTCACGGATGATTTTATTAATCGCATCCGTTCCAAGCAGCGCCACAATTCGTTCGGCGGTCTTTTTCCCTACGCCTTTAAAATCAGAACCAGATAAATAGGCCACCAGTCCCTCTTTCGTAGTTGGTGTAGCATTTTCATAATTAGTTGCCTGAAACTGCATACCGTATTTAGGATGGGTCACCGATTTTCCAACAAACCGATAGGCCTGCTCTTCTTTGATATCTCCAAAACTACCAGTAACCACAATTTCATCTTCATGCCAGTCAATATTTGTTTCACTAATTTTAATTAAAACAACTTTGTAAAAACTGTCTGGGCTCTCAAAAAAAATTGCGGAGACTTTCCCCACAACAAATTGTTCTGTTGGTTTCCCTGTAGCCTTGGAATCTTCATCAAATAAGTTGAGTGACTCATTTTGCATTACTTCTCATCCTTTGACTCATCACGAGTTTTAATGTATTTCTCGATATCCACTAATCGTTTCTGACCTTTTTCAAAATAGGCAGGATCTAATTTTTTTGCCTGTTTAAAATATTCGGTTTCTTCCTCATCCAAAACGAGGGCAATAATTCCCCGCTCAAACTGATATTGACCATTTTTAGGATCAGCCTTTAAGGCATCGTCATAATAAGTCGCTGCATGGGTAAAATCACCCATCGCCAAAAATATTTCACCAATTAGTCCGTTAATTGTCGGATCTTGCTTATGTTTATCCTGCGCCGTGATCGCGAATACCAGCGCATTTTTATAATCATCCTGAGCCATATAAGTCTGGGCAATCATCAAATAAGCCGAACTTTTTAATTCTGAATCTTGAACAACTTTAAATTGAGCAAAGGCTTTTTGAAACTCACCCGCTTCATAATACGTATTTCCTAATCCATAGTGTAATAAGCTTTCAGCTTTATCATCTTTCTGAAAAAGACCTAATGACTTCATATACAGCTCTTCAGCCTGCTCAAAACTCTTGGAAGTTGTTAAGAAAACGCCAAGATTATAATACTGATGATAATCGTCAGAGTTATCATCAATGGCTTTTACCAAGGCAGAGGCTGTTTTTTGCGCATCTTGTTTTGCTTGTTCTTGTTTTGAATCCTCATTTTCAGTCATGTTTTCCCTCAAATCATATCTGTGGCATCTGGTTTACGTTTAATATAACTCGTATCATTCCATTTTATTAATGAAAAAGTCTTTCCAGCATCTTTGGTTTCTAAAATTGTTGTACTTGTATTAGACAACCCACCGCGTTTCCGCAAGTCATGCAGATTAGCTCCCAAAAGCGTATTAACTAGCGCATTCAAAGCAGCTCCGTGGCTCACGATTAAGATATTGTCAGTTGACTTTTGATAAATATCGGTAATGCGTTTTATGGTAGGCGTCATCCGCTGAATTAGCTGTGGAAAAGATTCTCCCTGAATTGGTTGCGGATCATACTGATCAGGATGATTTCTAAAGTCATCAAATTCGCGTGGATATCGTTTTTGAACATCCGTAAACTTCATGCCTTCCATTTTTCCTAAATTAAACTCTCGCAATCGACTCGCAATGGTTAATGGTGTGGAATGCCCTTGAAGTTCATCTAAATCGTGCTGCAAAGTACTTCCAGTCACTCTTGCTCGGCGAACGGGACTCACATATAGATGTTGAAACGTGGTGGGACTCAGGTGATGAGCCAACGCATCAATTTCCACATAACTTTCTTTAAGTAATGGCGAATCGCCTCTTGCGCCTTGATAACGTCCTTCTAGATTCCACTGTGTTTTTCCATGGCGAATAAAATATAATTTGGTCACGTTTATCTTCCTTCTCATCTCTATAGCTAAAACTATTATGCCAGTGTCTGGAGAAAAATTCAAAAAATAGTGAGCAATTAGTGAGCGGATTAAGACGTTTAAGCTCTAAAAAATAAGAGCATTGGAAGCGGGATCGCATCCCGCCAGAAATGTTCTTATTTTTTGAGTTTGTCTTAAGAAACTGTCCTAAAAACAGTGAGTGCAATGAGACGATTAAGCTTTAAAATATAAGGATGGTGGAGCCGGGATCGCAATCCCGGTGGAAACATTCTTATATTTTAAAGGTTGTCTCATGAAGCTGTCCTCAAAATAGTGAGTGCAATGAGACGGGTAAGCTTTAAAATATAAGGATGGTGGGACCGGGATCGCAATCCCGGTGGAAACATTCCTATATTTTAAAGATTGTCTCATGAAGCTGTCCTCAAAAGTTGCATCCAAGGGGAAAATCATCTTAACCAGCTACCCTAAAATCAACAAAAATAAAAAGGCATCAGTCACCCAAAAAGCACTTGGATAACTAACGCCCATTAAAATTCAATTTTAGATATATTGTAACTCGCGGTCCTTACTGTAAGCAGCATCAATAATTCCGCCGCCTAAGCACTCCTCACCGTCATACAAAACAACGGCTTGGCCTGGTGTGATTGCGCGAGCGGGATCATCAAAATCAACGGTCATTTGTGTTCGATCCGCATTGAAGTGAACTGTAACATCTACATCCATCGCACGGTAACGGAACTTAGCTGTGCAACGGAATGAATCACCACGATCAGAAATATCATTTACGAAATGCAAATCAGATGCAACTAAACGGTCCGCATATAAATGCTCGTTATGGTAACCCTGGCCAACGTATAAAATGTTTTTCTTCAAATCCTTACCAATGACAAACCAAGGATCATTATTCTGACTGCCACCGCCAATTCCGAGACCTCGGCGTTGTCCAATGGTGTAATACATTAAACCGGCATGATCGCCCTTAACTTCACCATCGATCGTCATCATTTTACCAGCCTTTGCAGGTAAGTAGTTGCCAAGAAACTCTTTGAAGTTCTTCTCGCCAATAAAACAGATCCCAACAGAATCTTTCTTATTTGCAACGGCTAACCCAGCCTTTTCAGCAATCTTACGAACCTTAGCTTTTACCATGCCACCTAATGGGAACATGACATGATCTAATTGCTTATGAGTCAATTGGTTCAAGAAGTATGTTTGGTCCTTGTTCATATCCTCTGAACGCAATAAATGCTGATTGCCTTGTGCGTCACGCTTTAATTTTGCGTAATGACCAGTGGCAACATAATCGGCACCTAAACTAATCGCATAATCTAAAAAGGCCTTAAATTTAATTTCATTATTGCAAATTACATCTGGATTGGGTGTCCGACCTTTTTTATATTCATCCAAAAAGTACGTAAATACACGATCCCAGTACTCTTTTTCAAAATTAACTGAATAATAAGGAATTCCAATTTTTGAAGCGACTTTCGCCACATCCTTATAATCCTCAGTTGCCGTACAAAAACCATTTTCGTCAGTGTCATCCCAGTTCTTCATGAACACACCAACGACATCGTAGCCCTGTTGCTTGAGCAAATAAGCTACTACTGATGAATCAACACCACCACTCATGCCAACAACGACACGAGTCTTGCTATTGTCTGTCATCAAAAATCACCATCATTTCTATCAGATTCTGGAGAATCTACGATTGAAGGTCGCAACATCCAGTAACGCTTATTATAACAAAGTAAGCAAATTGAGCAAGCATTTAGCCAGCGGGTCAATTTTTTTATTTCTGAAAATATAAAAAAGCAGTAATTCAACTTGTGAACTACTGCCCCTATTGATTCAATATTAAGCCTTAATAAAAATTTCGCGTTTAACCATATCGTCTAAAATATAATGATATTGTTCTACTAGTGGCTTGTCATTTTCCTTTGTGAAAATATTAACCCGTTTTAATCCGTTAGCTGTTGTAACTGACATTTTAAAACCACTTAGATCTTTAGCAAAAACCACTCTTAACTTATTACCTTGTTTGTATGGTGAAGTTGGATCTAACGTCCGTTCATACACAAAGTTCCCGCCATTTGATACCGTAAACCCAACGTCACGTAACGTGTACTTCTTCACCTGAGGGCTCATTTGATAAGTATCTTTATCACCGTCAACTTTTACTTTTGTTAAAAATGCCATTATTTTACAGTCTCCTTTGATTTTAAACGCTGAATAATCTGAACTAAGTTACTAACCAAATAATCAACGTCATCACTCGTATTATATTTTCCAAAACTAATTCGAATGGATTCCGAGATTCGGGGTGAGTCTTTGCCAAACATCGCAATCAAAACATGGGAAGGTTCCAAACTCCCTGCTGTACAAGCAGAACCACCCGAAATCGCAATCCCATTTAGATCCAGATTGGTCTGCATAACATAGGTAGAAACACCCTTAATCCAAAGATTGAAAACATGCTGTAAATTATTAGGATCAAGCGACCCGTTGATTTCAAAATCAATGTCAGCATCGTTTAGACCTTTAATAATTTGCTGTTTAAAACCCATGTACTTCTTCTGCATACCTGTTTTAACTTCTGGCGTTAATAACGAAACAGCCTTCGCAAATCCAGCAATTCCTGGCACATTTTCGGTTCCGGCACGCCGTTTATCTTCCTGCTCGCCGCCCCTCAGAAAACTTGGAAAATTCACGCCATCGCGTTTATACAAGAAGCCAAGAAACTTGGGTCCATTCAGCTTGTGGGCAGAGGTTGATAACATATCAATATGATCACGTTTAACATCGATATCCAACAAACCATAAGTTTGCACAGCATCTGTATGAAACCAAGCCTGATGGTCCTTTAAAATCTCGCCAATCTCATGAATGGGCATATGACTACCAACTTCATTGTTCCCCATCATAATGGTTACTAAAATGGTGTCATCCCGCAAAGCAGCCTTAAACTCATCTAAATCAATTAATCCATTTTTATCAACTGGTAAATAAGTCACTTCATACCCAAGTGTTTCTAAATAAGCCAGTGTTTTTAAAACGGCCGGATGTTCAATCGCGGTTGTAATAATATGCTTGCCAAGTTTTTTTCGGGCAATTGCGGTTTGCATAATTGCGGTATTATCACTTTCTGTACCGCCACTGGTAAAAATAATTTCATCTTCATTGGCATTGATACTATCGGCAATAATTTGTCGACTTTGATCTAACGTCATCCGCGCCTTGCGTCCAAATGAATGCGTACTTGAGGCATTGCCAAAGTTATGACTCATTTCTTCAGTCATTTTTTCAACCACTTCGGGAGCCATTGGCGTCGTTGCGGCATTATCAAAATAAACTTGCTTCATGGTAATCCTACTCTCCTTTAAGACGCGCCTACTCATTGGTCGCGCCAGTCACTCTTATTTATTGAACAAGGCTAGTAACATCTTTGCAGATCGCTTACCAGCATCGATAATAAAATCATCGAATGAAACCCCTGCATTTTCATCGCCAACATCAGACATCGCTCGAATCACTACAAACGGCACCTTAAACTGATGTGCTACCTGGCCAATTGCGCTGCCTTCCATTTCACAACAGAGAGCATCCGGAAAATTCTTCAAAATTTCTTGAATTTTTTCGGAACTACTGATGAATTGATCACCTGTAACAATAAGCCCTTTTTTGATATTCAAACCAGTTTTTTCACCGGCTACTGCAACTTCATTAATCAAGTCTTTATCTGCATCGAAACGTGCAGGTTGGCCTGGTAATTGCCCTAACACATAACCAAACGCTCTTGCGTCCACATCATGGTAAAGGGTTTGTGTAGAGATAACAACATCCCCTACAGATAGGCCACTTCCAATTCCACCAGCTGAACCAGAATGAATTAAAGCATCTACTTTAAAATTAGTAACTAATAAAGCGGCTGTAATCCCAGCTTCAACCTTACCAATTCCGGAACGCACTAAAACGACTTCAGTGTCTTGGATAGTTCCCTCGTAAAAAGTAATGCCATTAATTTCTGTTTCTTTTTTGATATCTAAAGCACTGTGCAAGCTCTTAATTTCTTCTTCCATTGCACAAATTACACCATACTTCATGTTTCATCCTCATTTCACGAAAAATAATATTAAATAGACGATCACAATTGCCACGATTAATCCTAAAATAACCCAATTTAAACGTTTTCCAAGGTTACGACTCTTTCGTTCCGCCGTACTGCGAATATTTGGTTCTTCGGTTGAATCTGGCTGTAAATATTCATCATGCGTTCGCGCATAATCTTTTTCAACCTGCACCCGTTTTCGGTCCCGTTGGGTAAACTGATCCGCCTCAGCCTGCTTTATTCGTTGATAATCCTCACGAGTGAGATTATCTTGTTGCTTGTCATCCTTCACAGATTTCACCTACTTATTTAAACTTTGCCAGTAATAAATGGCCAAAACTGTTTTTGCGTCTTCAATAGAACCATCAGCAATGCCCGCCAGAGCCTCACTTAATGAAAGTTCAAACAGCTGTAAATGTTCATCTTTATCTTGGGGTAACTCGGTTGCTACCGGATGCAAATCAGTTGCCATGTAAAGAGTCATATATTCATTTGCAAATCCGGGAGTTGAATAAAACCCAGAAATACGTTTAAGCTCTCCGGCTTGGTAACGGGTTTCTTCATTTAATTCCCGAACCGCGGTCGTTTCTGCCGTTTCTCCATCCTCTACCTTACCAGCTGGAATTTCGATTGTAACCTTTTTAATTGGTGCTCGCCACTGTTTTTCAAAAATAGCTTTATTATCCTTTGTAATTGCCAAAACCGCAATCGCATTTTGATGTAAAACCACGTCTCGATTTGCTAAATCACCGTTTGGCAGTTTAACTGTTTGTTGATAAACATCAATAATTGCACCCTTATACCGCGACTCGTTTTTGACAACTTTCTCTTCAAAATTCATAAAATATCTTCTCTTTCGCTTAATTAGGCTTCTGGTTCACTATCATCAGGCAACACGCTAACTTTAACCGCCTGTAATCCCTTGGCACCCTGGACAACTAACAAGCTAACTTCATCGCCTTCATGCAAGTAACGGAACCCTTCACCTTCAATGGCTGAATAGTGCACAAAAACTTCTGTTCCATCATCTAAATTAATGAACCCGAATCCTTTGTCTTTATCGAAACTTTTGACTGTGCCGTGTTCCATACCAGAACCCCCTATTAGTCTAGGCTACGTTCTACTTCTTCTATCATCATACTGATTATTTTTAAAAAAGTAAATTAATTACCGTACAAATTTACTAAAACTGAACAAAAAATCCGATCCCAAATTTTGTCAGAATAACGCTTAAACAAAATTTCGATCGGATTTTGAAAATTTAAGGTTCTAAACCAGTTTCAACACTTTCAGGATAATTTTCTCGAACAATCTTAGCACAGCGTGCACAAAGTGCTGGATAAGCATCATCAGACCCAACATCGGTCTTTGTCATTCGGCATCGTGAACAAACAGAACCTTGCGCAACAAGTACCTTAACTGCCATTCCTTTGAATTGTTCAGCATCATCAGGAGCATCTTTTAAATCGTGAATTTCCAATTTTGACACGATCAGAATCAAACGAACATTCGTATTCAAATCGTTCAAAAGTTGCTTGGTATCACTATCGACGTACAGGTTAACCTGAGCTTCCATTGATTTACCAATCATCTTGCTATCACGGGCTTCTTCTAACGCCTTTAGCACATTAGAACGAATATCCTTGAATTGTTCCCAATTTTCAAAGATGTGATCTTGATTATCAAATTTCTGAACAGCAGGCATCTCTGATAATTGAACAAATTCTTCAGGCTCTTTCAAGTACTCCCAAATCTCTTCCATAGTGTGAGGCAGAATTGGGGTTAAGAGTTTCGTTAAACCAACTAGAATTTCATAAAAGACAGTCTGCATTGAGCGTCTGGTCTGACTCTTTTCAGGATCAATATATACAACATCCTTAGCAAAATCAAGATAGAACGCAGACAGATCGGTAATCACAAAATTCATCACGCGTTTGTAAATATTTAAAGAATCATATGCTTCATAATCATCAAGCAAAGTTTGAACCAATTTATTATACTTAATTAACATATATTGATCAGCTGATTCCAAATCTGCAAAGGCTACTTTATCCGTCTTTGGATCATAGTCAGTCGTATTAGCAAGTAAGTAACGTAACGTGTTTCGCAACTTCTTGTAACTATCGGAAGTCTTAGTAAAATTATCCATTGAGACGCGCACATCTGATGAAGAATCTACAGATGCAACCCACCAACGAACAATCTCTGCACCCATTCGTTTAATAACTTCACTTGGCACGATTGTATTACCAAGTGATTTGCTCATCTTATGACCTTGGCCATCAAGAGTAAATCCTTGTGAAACCACTTGTTTATAAGGCGCATGCCCTGAAACAGCCACACTAGTAATCAAACTAGAATTAAACCAACCACGATACTGATCAGAACCTTCCAAATACAGATCTGCCGGATAAGTCAGGTAGTCACGCTCTTCCAGTACGCCTTGATGGGAAGACCCAGAATCAAACCAAACATCCATAATATCAGTTTCTTTAGTAAACTTGCCGTTTGGTGAATGTTCACTAGTGAAACCATCTGGAAGTAAGTCTTTAGCATCCCATTCAAACCAGATGTCAGAGCCATGTTTTTCAAACAGATCAGCAACATGACCAATGCTTTCCTTCGTCATAATTGCTTCACCATCTTCGCCATAGAAAATTGGCAATGGAACACCCCAAACCCGCTGACGTGAAATGACCCAATCGCCACGATCACGAATCATGTTGTAGAGACGTTTTTTACCCCAATCTGGTGAAAATTTCACATCATCAATCGCACTTAAAATCTGATCGCGAATTTTATCTACTGATGCAAACCACTGTGGTGTTGCACGGAAAATAACTGGCTTTTTTGTCCGCCAATCAAATGGATAACTATGTTTGTACGGCATGTAATCTAGTAAAAGGTTTGCATCCTTAAGTTTATCCAATGCAATTTTATTAGCATCTTCATAGAAAACACCTTCGAAATCTTTTCCGGCCTCTTCAGTCATGTAACCTTGATCGTTTACCGGCACTAAAATATCTAATCCATATTGCTTACCAACTCGGAAATCATCTTCCCCGAACCCAGGTGCCGTATGCACTAATCCAGTACCAGTATCTAACGTTACAAAATCCCCTAACATGACCACTAATTTACGATCAGGATAAAAAGGATGTTGCGTGAGCACTCGATCTAAATCTTTACCCTTAACCGTTTTAAGAATTTTAACGTTTTCCCAGCCAAACTTTTCAGAAACATTATCAACTAGTTCAGCCGCAATCACGAATTTACGTTTTTCACCGTCTGGTTGAACAACCGCATAATCAAAAGTAGCATCAATCGTTACACCTTCAGAAGCTGGAATTGTCCATGGGGTTGTCGTCCACACGACCAAATACGTATCGGTATCCAAAACTCCCTTGCCATCAACTACCTGTTCTGCAAAGAAAGCTGATGGTGACGTAACGTCATGATACTCAACTTCTGCCTCGGCCATTGCTGATTCGGAAGACCATGACCAAAATACGGGTTTCTTACCTTTAAAGATCAGACCCTTTTCAGCCATTTTTCCAAAGGTTCGAATTTCTTGGGCTTCAAATTCTGGATCTAACGTCAAATAAGGATTATTCCATTCGGCGGCCACACCTAAACGTTTAAAGTCTTCTCTTTGCATATTAACTTGCTTTAGGGCATATTCACGACAGAGCTTACGAAATTCACTCGTTGTTAATTTTTTCCGGTCATAGCCAGCCTTTTTTAATTGTTGTTCAATGGGTAGACCATGGGTATCCCAACCAGGTACATAAGGTGCTCGATATCCTGACATTGACTTGTAACGAACAATGATATCCTTAGAAATCTTATTCATGGCATGGCCCATATGAATATTTCCATTTGCATATGGAGGCCCATCATGTAAAACAAATGATGGTTTGCCTTCATTTAATTTCTGACGCTTTTCATAAACCTTATTTTCTTCCCAAACTTGTTCGCGTTTAGCTTCATTAACAGGTAAATTGCCCCGCATTTTAAACTTGGTTTTTCCCAAATTAAGGGTTTCTTTTATACGCATAACTTGTCACTCCTCTATTTTTTTGAATATAAAAAGACCTCGTCACAAGGGACGAAGTCTTCGTGGTACCACCCAATTTTAAAAACTTTAACAGTTTTTCTTAATTCAATAACGGCCTTTTAGCCGATCAAATCTACTAAAAATCGATTTGATGCCTCAGAGATGATATCATAAAATGTTTTCTGATTAGCCTCTCACCAATTTGCTAACTCGCTGCCAGTTGTCCATTTTAGACGTATTCTCTTCAAAGAAAAATTATTTATTTTTTGCGTTGACATGTAATCCTGAATCCTGATGAGAAGTTGTAACCTTATCATCAGGGAAAACCACCATAGTTTCTTGTTGAGTAGTATCCTTAACATCCGGTCTCTCATCAGGTTCAACAGATACTTCCTTTTCATGAGGTTCGATAATTTCTGCTCCATCCCCACCAGCAGGTCTACTTTCGCTAGTTGGGTCTATGGCAGGCGTAATATCTCCCGCATCTTCCTCATTGCTTGAGTTTACACTTGGAGCTTTAATCTTGTCAAGGGTTCCTGTATGCAACATTGCTTCTTTCAGGTCGCTAACTTGCACATCTTGGTCTTCCTTTAGAATACTATCCCACTCACTACCATTGATCATCTGCAGTTGTGAATCAACTAGTACTTGGACTCTTTGTCGATATAAACGTGCATTCTTTCTTAATTCATTAGTTGCTAAAATTAATTTTTTCGCTTTTTCGGCCTGCTCATCAATAACAGCCTCAGCGCTAACCTTCGCCTTTTGGACAACCCCATCCGCTTTCTTTTGGGATTCTTCCATGGTTAATTCGGCTTCACGCTTCGAACTACTTTTAACTTTATCGGCAGCATCTTGAGCTACTAAAATTGATTTGTTAAGTGCTTCTTTCATATCATCAAAATACTCAAGCTTAGTTTGGGCATTTTCAACTTCTTTTTCTAAAGCCGAAATTTTGTCTAAAGCCTGGCGATATTCAATGGCAACTTGTTGGATGAAGCTATCCACTTCGGTGGGATTATATCCGCGCATTTTATTCGAAAATTGTTTATTCTGAATATCAACCGGATCTAAAGACATACTAGTTCCTCCATTATTTTTTCTTTTTACTTCTTATAACTGAAAGTAAGACTCGAATTTTACTCTTTTTTGTTTTACCTTCAATACTGTCAAGTCGAATTCGACCATAGCCACGAACCGATAATAAATCATTTGCAACTAATTCAAAATCAGGACGTTGATGTGGTTTCCAATTTAACGTAACTTTTCGTTCTTCAATAAGCTCTTTGGCATGATTTCGTGAAATATGAAAGCCTTCTGCAACCACCGCATCTACTCGAACCGATGCAACCGTTGTACTGCCAGATTCCCAATCATTTTCCGGTTTGATGACCTCATCCAATGTTTTCTCAACCAATCGAACTTTAATATTTCCGATCTTACCAACTTCAGATAGAAAAAAGTCACTCATTTCTGATTTTACAAAGAATTGCCAATCTTCACCATTAGAAATAATATCCCCGAATGTATTCCTTTCGACACCCATATTGGCAAGTGTCCCAAGCACATTGCGATGGTGAATCACCGCAAACTTGGTTGGATACTGAATCTCCAATAGGGTCACATTGAAGTCCTGTAATTTGGGAACAAAATAATCCGGAAAAATGAGTGATCGACTCATTTCTGCACCCGGATATCCGCCATAACTTTGAACTTTTATTTCATCCAACCGATTTACTAAAGTGGTCAAAATAAATTGTTCTCTCGGATTAAGAAAATTGGTTAGGATGGACCGATACTGATCGCGAACTTCTTGGATCCATCCTGCGGCCTCTTCCACAAATGGGGCTTCCTCAGGACGAAAATGTTGCATAATATTGTCCATTTTTACTTACCTCTTGAAAGCATTCAATACCTATTAAACATCTTTATCTTTTAGGTAATAAATGTTCAGTCCTAAAAGAATCTGCTAAGTGCAACAAGGCCGTATTGAGCCATTTCCAGCACCAATATTGCCACAACTGGTGAAAAATCCAACCCCAAAAATGTGGGAATAAACTGGAATAACTTTAAATATGGCAAACACATTTTTGCCAGCCATTGCCCTAGTTTTGTTTGATAGGCTCCTGGGAACCATGACATTAAAACGAAGACAAAAATTAACAGCATATATAACTGAATAAGTTTACTTAGAATCGAAAGTATAAATATAAAGATCAAATGTTTTACTCCTTATTTAGATCATTGTTGCTTAGATCTCCATTTTGAATGTTTGAATACAGACTACCATTTATTTCAAAACTATTTGGGGTACATAAAAATATCTGTGTACCCACCTCTTCGATTGAGCCATCGATGGCAAATAATGTACCCGAAAGAAAATCAACAATTCGTTTCGTTTGATTATCATCAATCCGTTCAAAATTTAGAATTACGGCTTGCCCCGAAATTAATTGCTTAGCTGCCTCCTTGGCATCACTAAAAATACGCGGTTCAAATAACGCAATTTGACTTTTAGAACCCGAAATATCGTCCATGGTATTCACCCTATTATCTGTCGTTGTATCCGCATTACTTATAGAATCATGATCCGATGCTGTCTGATCAGTTTCATCATCTATGCCGAATAACTTGTTGAATCGATCGCTTAATGCCATACAGAACGCCTCCTAATTGACGCTGTATCAAATAACTGGGACAAAACGGTAGTCTTGTTCCCAGTTTTAAATTGCTATTTAATTATTTACGACGACGCTTAAAGAATGGTGGTGTATCTACGCCCTTGTCGGAATCATTGTCAGAATCATTAAAAACCTTGAAATCTTTCTTTTCAATATCTTTAAATTCATCATCGTCTTCAACTGATGTTGGACGAACACCATTTGTATTATTCTGACGTAATTGCCAGTCACCAAACGGATCATCTTTTTTTGTTGCTTTTTTCTCTTGTTTTGGTGCCTCACTATTAGCAGATGGTTCACTAAATGATGGTTTTGATGTTACAGACGAATTTGTGTTTGAAGGTGCATCAAAACTTGTTCTTGCTGTTGCTCGATGAAGAGAATGGTCATTCTTCTTTTTATCAATTCCAGTTGCAATAATCGTAACTCGAACTTCATCTTTCATATTCTCATCAATAGACGTACCAAAGATGATATTAACATCATCTGTAGCAGCTTTTGCAACAATCTCTGAAGCAGCTTGTGCTTCAAAAAGTGAAAGATCAGGGCCACCGGTAATATTTAACAGAACTTGTTCTGCACCATCAATTGAAACTTCTAATAATGGTGATGAAATTGCTTTTTTAGTTGCTTCCTCAGTACGATTTTCACCGTTTGCAGAACCAATTCCCATAAGTGCTGAGCCTTGGTTAGACATCACTGTTTTAACATCAGCAAAATCAAGGTTGACATAGCCTGGAGAAGTAATTAAATCAGAAATACCTTGAACGCCTTGACGGAGCACATTATCAGCTTCGCCAAATGCTTCCATCATTGGTGTCTTTTTATCGACCATTTCTAATAAGCGATTATTAGCAATGATGATTAAAGTATCCACTTGCTCTTTCATCTGTGCAACACCTTCAGCAGCAAAACGAGCTCGCTTAGGTCCTTCAAAACTAAATGGTCGTGTCACAACACCAACCGTTAAAGCACCTGTTGCTTTAGCTAGCTTAGAAACCAAAGGAGCAGCACCAGTACCTGTACCGCCACCCATTCCGGCAGTTACAAACACCATATCTGCGCCTTCAAGTGCAGAAGAAATAGTTTGTTCACTTTCTTGAGCCGCTTTGCTCCCGACTTCAGGAGTTGAACCAGCACCCAAACCTTTAGTCAATTTCGGTCCTAATTGAATTTTTGTTTCTGCTTTAGATTGTTTCAAAGCTTGTACATCAGTGTTAGCGACGATAAATTCAACGCCCTTTACACCTTCAGCAATCATGCGATTAACGGCATTACTACCACCGCCACCAACACCAATTACTTTGATATTTGCACCAGCATTTTGTTTATCATCCATTGTAAATTCCATCCCTTTTTCCTCCAGTATTTTTAAAAGTTAATCAAAGAATTCGCTGAACCAGCGTTTTATACTAGCAACCATTCCACTAAAAGAAAATGATGATTCTTTTTGAGGTTTGGTTTTTTTAGCTCGTCTAGGAGTCGTTTGTGTATTGGGTTCTGTCTCTGTTTCTTCATCAGTATCCGTTGAATCATCAAATGTCTGCTGTTCAGGAACAGATTTTGTACCCGCGACCATTGCACTTTTTGCTAAGAAATCAACCTCACTCAACGAAGCTTCATAATTTAGTAAAGCAAACGCTTGTGCGAAGGCTGGATGTCTCAAGCCCATTGGTTCAGGAACATATATCTTCACATTCGTGTTAAAGATATCAGCTGCTAAGCTCTGGATTCCAGGAATGGCAGCTGCACCACCGGTAATGACAACTCCACCCGGCATATTCAAGGCATCAATGTTCTCAAGATGATTATAAGCGTTGTTTAAGATTTGTTCTAGTCTAGCCTCGATAATCTCGGCTAAATATTTCTCTGTAACCTGACTAGGTGCTGACTGTCCCACAACTTCCACAGGAAAGGCATCATCACTGGCTCCTTCAGCAAACGCGTAACCATACTCACGCTTTAACTTTTCAGCATTACTTAATGATGTATTTAAAACAACTGAAATATCTTTTGTAACAAACTGACCGCCTTCTTGATCAACGTATGTATACTTCAAATGATGATCATGAATGATTGACGTTGTTGTTTGTCCAGCCCCCATGTCAATTAAGATCGTTCCAAAATCCTGCTCACCATCGTTTAAGACAGTTCTTCCTAAAGCTAATGGATTTAAAACAAGGTCTGTTAAGTGTAATCCGGCCTGCTGAATTGCCCGTTTTGTATTATGAATAATAGTCTTGGGTCCTGTTAAAACGGTTCCGTTCATCTCTAAACGAACACCAACCATTCCACGAGGATCTTTAATGCCATCAAAGCCATCAACCACAAATTCATCGGGTAATACATCAATCACTTCTTGTTCTGGAGGTAAACTGTGCACAGAAGCCGCGTTCGCCACATTAACCACATCTTCATTCGTGATTTCTCTGGACGTCTCTGCAATCGCAATCATACCACGACAAGGCTCAATTTTTAATAAATTTGCTGGAATTCCAGCTACTACTTCGTGAATCTTTAAATTTGCTTTATTTTCTGCAACTGATATTGCTCTCTTGATAGCTGCTGACGCCTTGTCAATATCGACAATCACGCCACGGTTCATTCCATCAGAGCGTTCGCTTCCCACTCCAATAACACTCATTTGCCCATTTACGTATTCAGCAACAATGACTTTTATTGAGGTGGTTCCTATATCAAGTCCAACATAAATCCCTGAATTATCCATAATAAAGGAACCTCCTAAACATACCTATTTTAGACTTTTGTATATACTCTCAAGTTTACCATAACTTCAATGCATTTAAATAGTGTATCCTTTTAAAAAAATGAGAAAATAAGCTAAAAAGTGACTTAAATTCAATTATTTATTCATTTTTCTCAATTTGTTGCTTGTACCGTACTCGTCGAACTGCTGGAAGTATTTCCAGAACTAGAACTATTTGATGTTTCATAACCACTATTGGACGAGCTAGAACCGCTCGTTGAAGAACTTCCATTTACGGTTGAAACAGAATTTTTACTTGTGCTACTGTTATTGTAAGAATTTTTAACTGTTTCATCTGATTTATTCTTAAATGGATAAGAATAAGCGCCTACCTCTAAATCAATAACTCCACTTTGTTTCATGTCCGCTGCCATTTGAGGATAATACTTCATTTTAGCTGCAAAGGTGGGTAAGATTGCATAAACTTCATTTCCATCATTCATATATAAATGAAGTCGGTTGGGATTATCCTTACTCGGCGCATAATCGATTTCTGAAATTCCACTGCGGACAACCGGTGGTAACTGTTTAAATTGCGTTAATAAGGCATTTAGGACACTCGTTTTGTGAAAATTCTTAAAAACTGGATAATCACCAGACGGTTGCGTTGTTGACTTCTTTATAACTTTGCCGTTATCCAAAATTGTGTAGTACTTCTGATTTCTAAACACCAATCCGGCCACCATGTTTTCTTTAACCGTAATTTTTAAAGTGTTAAAACCATGACGGTGGACCTGATAACTTAATAATTTAGGCTGTTTTTTGTACACTTGTTTAGATTTATCACGATTACCCATTAAATATGGAAAAATCCAATCGTTTTTATGAATATTTCCAATTTCTTTTATCTGCGCAGTTGAAAAATGTGTATTTCCAGACACCTTAATTGTCTCTACCTTGCTTAATGGAGAAACTAAATAGCCACCGACAATTAAGACAATCAGCGTTCCCCCAAAAACAAAAATTCGTTTCTTACGTGAATTTAAGAATTTAAAGGAATGGTGTTGAGCCTTTTCAGTCTTTTTTTGGTTTTGATTTCCAGAATTTTTTTGAACACGTTGGGCCTTCTCCCATGGTGTTAACTTACGTTCGGTTTGAGGAGTTTTCGTTTTCTTTTTTCCAAACACGATTGCCACCTCATTTTCTACTTTTTAATCACAGATTCGAGCACATTCAGAAGATCATCTGCTGCATGTGGCCGTCCCATTTTCTTAGCAGCAGTACCCATTTTAATTCTAAGATTTTCATCAGTCATCAAAGCATCTGCAGCTTTCAATAAACTTTCACCGTTCAATTTTGACTCTGGTAACAGTTCTGCCGCGCCATTCTTAACCAAACTATTGGCATTTTTTGTTTGATGATCATTTGTCACATATGGGCTTGGCACCAGGATTGAAGGAATCCCCAGAGCTGTAATTTCTGCCAAACTTGTTGCACCTGCACGCCCCAGGATTGCCTCTAAGTCTGGTAAAAGTTGAGGCATTTCTGCAATATAAGAGCGTACGACACAATTTTTGCCGAGTGCGTTAGGATCAATCTGTGCCATGATTTTTTTATAGTGGACACTTCCTGTTACAAATAAAACTTGATAATTTCTTTGCTTAAGTTGTGGTAAAGCTTCAACCGTGGCTGAATTAATTTTTTCTGCACCACGACTTCCACCAAAAATTAATAACGTTGGTACATCACTTTGCAATCCATATTCTGTAAGGGCGTCATTAGGCTTTATACGGGAAACTTGGGTTGCCCTTGGATTACCTGTAAAAACAACTTTTTTAGCCGGAAAATCTTTTCGCGCATCCTCAAATGAAATCCCAATTTTTGTCACAAAATGGCTTAAAAATTTATTAGTAACACCCACGACACTATTTTGTTCGTGAATAACGGTTGGAATATGCTGGAGGCTAGCTGCAAACACCACTGCACCACTTACATAACCACCCGTTCCCACAACAACATCCGGATGAAATTCTTTGATCATTTTATGAGCATCACCAACACTTTTTAAAAAAAGGCCAATGGTTTTGACATTTTCTAAAGAAAGCGACCGTTTAAATCCTTGAATCTTAATTGTCTTAAACGGAATGTTTTGTTCAGGGACAATCCGGCTTTCCAGCCCTTTTTCCGTTCCAACATACAAGATTTCCGAATCAGGCTCACGTTTTCTTAAAGCTTCAATGAGTGCTAAAGCTGGATAAATATGGCCACCTGTACCGCCACCTGAAATCATTAAACGCATGCCTAATTCCTCTTTTCGTTTTGAAGATCGTTAACAGCAGTAATAAATTCATCGCCGCGAATTTCGAAATTCTTGTATTGATCCCAGCTTGCATTGGCCGGAGATAGTAACACAATGTCATTTGGCTCACTTAACTGATAAGCAAGCGGTACTGTGTCGGCAACTTTATCCGCAAATTTAATTACTGGAACACCCGCTTTTTTGGCTGCATCTGCCAATAAATGACTGGTTTCACCAATAAGGACAATCGCTTTTACATGATTTTTAAAATCTGGCACTAATTTTTCAAATGTGTAACCTCTGTCTAATCCACCAGCAATCAAAACGATTGGTTGCTTAAAAGATCGTAAAGCTACTTGAGTTGCTTCAATATCTGTTGCTTTTGAATCATTATAAAAAATTCTCTTTTTAAAGGTCGTAACATATTGTACACGATGTTTAACACCTGAGAAAGTTTTCAGCACGTCGACAATTGCTTCGGTAGAACAGCCACTTAGCTTGGCAACTGCGATGGCCGCTAAAGCATTTTCAATATTTTGTACACCTGGTACTTTGATATCGTCAGCAGCCATAATTTTTTCATTACGGAAGTAAAGAAACTCACCGCGTTGATAGGCACCATTTTCACTCAAATCTTTTCGTGAAAATGGTACAACTTGTGCCTTCGTTTGTTGACTTAATTGTTGCCATTCAGGATTATCCCAATTAATGACAAAATAGTCCTCTGCCGTTTGATTTTTAGTAATATGCATTTTATCGCGAACATAGTTGGCTCGAGTACCATGCCAATCTAAATGGTTAGAAAAAATATTTGTAATTACGGCAATATGAGGCTTTAGGGTGGTGACACTTGCCAACATAAAACTAGATAACTCAGTTACCATTGTGTCTTCTTTATGAAGTTTTTGAACAACTGTCGTAGCTGGAATGCCAATGTTGCCGGCCAGATAAGCATGTCCTGCTTTGCGATCTCGATCCAACATCAATTGAATCAAGGTTGTGGTTGTGGTTTTTCCATTACTGCCAGTAATTCCAATCATTTCACCATCCAAGACCTGATAAGCTAATTCTGGTTCTGAAATAATTGGAATATTCTTTTCGAGTGCGCCCTTCACAATTGGATTAGAATAAGGAATTCCAGGATTTTTTACAATTAATTCAAAGCCTTCATCTAAGAGTGTCAATGGATGACCACCCGTAACAACTTTGATACCATTTTCTAATAATTCCTGGGCATCTGGATTCTCATCAAATGGTTTCGCGTCATTAACTGTTACCAGTGCCCCTAACTTTTGTAACAATTTTGCGGCGCTTACACCACTTTTTGCTAAACCAAGTACTAATACCTTTTTATCCTGATAATCCTTAATATCCTTCATGATTTTTCCTTTCACCTTAAATTTAATTAACCTAAAATACCAATCAAAGCAATTACTGCTCCGATTAAGCCAACAATCCAAAACACAATATCAACTTTCCATTCACTCCATCCCAACATTTCAAAATGGTGATGAATTGGACTCATTTTAAAGATTCGATGACCAGTTAGTTTAAATGATAAAACTTGCAAAATAACACTCGCAGTTTCACAGACAAACACAATTCCAATTAACAATAATGCGATCTCATGATGCACTAAAATTGAAACAGCAGCTAGTGCACCACCCAAAGCCAAGGAACCCATGTCACCCATAAAAATTTTAGCAGGCTTATGGTTAAAAATAAAGAATCCAACTAAAGCTCCAATAATTGCTAAGCAAAAGATCAAAACATCAAATTGGTGCTGAACGCCAGCAATGATGGCATACGCACCGAATGCAATGATTGCCAATCCACTTACCAAACCATCTAATCCGTCAGACAAATTAACGGCATTGGAAAAACCAACTAACCAAAAAGCTACAAAAACAACGAACCAAGCACCCATGTGCCAAGAACCGAAGAACGGCACATTTAATGATTGAGAGAATCCCTCATTGTGATAAACAAAAAAGAAAATAACTGCTCCGACAACTTGTCCAAGAAATTTTTGCCAAGCTTTCAATCCTTCATTCTGCTTTTTCATGAGCTTAATGCTATCATCCCAAAAGCCCAGCAGCCCATACATGATTAGAATAAAAACTAGAATTAAGCCGGTCGCATTCATCTGATGAGTAATTAAATCAAATAAAAGGCTGCTTAAACTAATTGCAATGATAAAAATCAAGCCACCCATCGTTGGTGTACCCGATTTTTTTTCATGCCATTTTGGACCCTCTTCACGAATCATTTGCCCTTCATTACGATTCCGAAAATAACTAATAAATGACGGCATGGCAACTACAGTAATTAAAAAACTGACAACTGGCGTTCCAATCTGCGCTATCCAATTCATAATAAACTCCATTCTTTTTTACTTTTGTTTTAATTTAACTGTGAGTGTTTGCCCATTTTGAACAATTGTCCCACTCTTGATTGATTGAGATTTCACAAAACCAGTCCCTGAGAATTTAGCTTCCAAACCAACTAAATCAGTTAGTTTAAGTACGTCATTACGCGACCACCCAGACAAATTAGGCATTTTCATTTGTCCACTCGTCAAAAGAATCACGCGTTGCCCCGCTAACATTTCCGTACCTGTCACAGGCGACTGTTGTGTGACTGTACTACCTGTACCCATCACCGTTGCGGCAATATTTTGCTTGCCCAAATCTTTAACAGCTGTATCAGACGCTTCACCAACCATATTGGCAATTTTTACTTTCCCAGAAACTTGATTCTTGGCAGTTGAATTATTTTCACCAAGTGCTTGTTTCATAACTGGACTAAAAATTTCATTTAAAAGTTGAGTTGCTGTCTTTGTTGCAGGCAGCGTTGGTTGTTTCATCGTGATATACATAATATATTTTGGATTTGATGCTGGTACCATTCCGACAACCGAGTAAAGGTAACTATCATTGCCATTTAAGTAAGTCCCACCAGAGCCAACCACTTGTGCGGTCCCAGTTTTAGCAGCTACTTTATACCCTGGAATTTTAAAATCTTGACCAATTCCATAACTCTTATAAACAACATCCTCCATCAGCTTTCGCACTTTTTTAGCCGTTGAGCTTTTGACTGGTTTGCCAAGGTTCTCTGTTTTCATCTCGTCGGTTACTTTACCTGTATCGGTATCTACAACTTTTTTAATATATTGCGGTTTGACCATTTTGCCATTATTAGCAATTGCCGTAAAACCCTGCAGCATCTGCATATCCGTTACATCAATTCCTTGACCAAATGCCGTATCGGCCTGGTCAATTGGGTATGTAAATTGCATACTTCCACTGGCTTCTCCAGCAAGGCCCGAATCTGTACTCTTTAAAAAGTTAAATCGATTGATATATTTTTTCCACGTTTTGGCACCCATTTTGCGCTCCAAATGAGCCATTGACACGTTACTAGAACGCGCAAATCCTTCTTCGTAGGTAATTAACCCCCAACCGGAAGTTTGCCAGTCAGGCACCACTTGATTACCAATGGTATAAGTCCCTGACTTGTATTTTTCCTTCGCATTAAAGTGGCCACTATCGATTGCTGCAGCAGCTGTAAATACCTTCATGGTGGAGCCGGGTTCAAAAGTATCTTGAACTAAAGAATTACTCCAAGCCTTATTAATGCCACTCTTGGTGGTGGGATTAAATGTTGGTCGCTGTGAGGTCGCCAAAATGGCACCCGTTTTGGCATTCATAAGTGTGGCAGTCATCGACTTTGCATGCACCTGGTCTTGAACCTTTGTCATTTCCGATTCCAGCAAAGTTTGAAGACGGGTATCTAACGTGGTATAGATATTTTGCCCATTAACCGCTGATTTTTCTTCTTGAGACGATGGCAGTTGATAGCCGAATTTATCTTTTTGAATGGAACGTTGTCCATCTGTTCCAGTTAGCTTATTATTAAATGCGCTCTCAATTCCCATCACACCCTTTAGTTGTGTGATGTCAGAATCTTTTTTTGTAGCCTGTGATGTAATGCCAATTAGATTAGATGCAAAAGTTCCATTTGGATATAAACGAGCTTCTGACTGGATAAAATTAATTCCGGTTAGCTTATAGGATTCAATTTTTTCTTTGGTGGCAACAGAAATGTTTTTTCCTGCTGTTCCAAATTCGACTTGAAACGTATTTTCATTAGTTGGATTTAAGGCTGCAAGCGCCTTTTTTTCACTAATTGGTAAATACTTTGCCAGTACTTTGGCCGTCTTTTTTTTGTCAGTTACATAAAGTGGCTTTTTATTTGCGCCAACCTGATTTTTGTTCAAAACTGCATAAACAGAATACGTACTTGTATCTTCCGCAATTGGTTGACCCGAAGCATCCAAAATAGATCCTCGCTGAGCCTTTAAAACTTTATTATCCGTATACAAACGACGGGCCTGTGAACTCAAATTGATGTGTTCTACAGTCCCGCCAATTGCGATATAGGAAAAACGTAGAATTAAAATTACGAACAATGCAATCGCTATGAAAAAAAGCCATTGACCGAACGATCTTCGATTTTGGCTTGATTTGTTATGGTTGTTCTTTTTTAAACGTTTTTCTTTGTTGTTCATTTATTAACATTCCTTATATTCTGAGTTGTTAGGCTTAAACCATATTGCTTTGCAATTTTATTCAAGCGTGAACGACTAGAAAGCTGATTCACTTCCTGTTTCAAATTACTATTATTAGAAGTTACTTTGGTTACCTGTTCTTGCGAACTAGATAACTCGTGTTCAGCACCTGATAATGATATTTTACCAGAAATCACAAAAATCATTAAGCCTGTCAAAATTATACCGCAGAATGTCATTAAAATTTTCTCAAATTTTGAAAATGGTAAAGATTTCGGAATAACGACCGCTTTTGCCTTATGTAAAGTGCCCTCTTTTAAGTCCGGTACGTGCCGTTTTATCGGCTTATGAGCCGGAAATGCTTCTGCTAAATTATTTTGTGCCATTATAAATCAGTCCCTATTTTATTTTTTCAATAACTCGAAGTCTCGCACTATGAGCACGATGATTTTGTTCTAATTCGTCTTTACTAGGTAAAATGGGTTTTCGGGTCGCCAATTTAAAATGTGGTTCAAGTTCTTTAGGAATAACGGGTAATCCTTGAGGAAGATCTGGTAAATTTGCATTTTCCTTAAAAATATTTTTAACTAAGCGGTCTTCTAACGATTGAAATGTAATTACGCTAATTCGCCCACCGACTTTTAATAAATCTAGCGCCTGTTCTAAAGAAGTTTCTAGAACGCCTAATTCATTATTGACGGCAATTCGAACCGCTTGAAAAACCCGTTTAGCAGGATGACCACCAGTCCGTCGAGCAGCTGCTGGAATTGCTTTTTTGATAATATCAACTAATTGACCAGTTGTTTGGATAGGTGCCACAGCCCGTTCACGTTCAATTTCACGAGCAACTTGCTTTGAATAGCGCTCTTCTCCATAACGGAAGAAGATTTTTACTAAGGCCTCATATGACCATTCGTTAACAACCGTTTTGGCTGTGAGCTCCGCAGACTGATCCATTCGCATATCTAATGGTGCATCATGCTGATAACTGAATCCCCGTTTAGCATCATCCAATTGCGGTGAAGAAACTCCCAAATCGTAAACAATGCCATCAACTTTTTGAACCCCAAATTCTGCTAAATCTTTTGTTATATTTTTAAAATTATCCTCAATGAAAGTAACTTGCTTGCTGTCTAAATACTTTTTTAAATGAGTTTGATTATATTCAATAGCTGCAATATCTTGATCAAACGCATATAAATGACCCTTTTGACTCAACTGACTCAAAATTAACTGACTATGGCCACCGCCGCCAAGCGTGCAATCGACATAAATGCCATCTGGATTAAGATTTAATTCAGCAACCGCCTGGTTCAGTAAAACAGTTGTGTGTTGAAATTCACTCATTTTTCCACTCCTATAGGCCAAAATCAATTAAATTTTCGGCAATATCATCAAAGTTTTCTTCAGTATCTGCCGTAACTGCATTCCATTGTGCTTCATCCCAAATTTCAAATCGGTTTGATACCCCAACTAACACACATTTCTTAGTAAGTTTTGCATGTTCACGCAATTGTTTCGGAATATTAATTCGCCCTTGTTTATCAAAATTACATTGTGTCGCATCTGCAAACAAAAATCGGACAAATGCTCGATTATTTCGTTTATTTAGCGGTAATGCTTTTAATTTACCTTGAATCCTTTGCCATTCTTCAAGTGGATAGCCAAACAGACAGCCATCTAATCCACGAGTAATCACAAAATCAGATCCTAAATCTTCTCTAAACTTAGCCGGAACAATTAGTCGTCCCTTGGTATCAAGTGAATGTTGATATTCGCCCATGAACATACTAATTGCCCCTTTCTTTTCCTTCTCAATCACAAATTCAGTTTACCACTTTGTACCACTACCTACCACCAATTTACAAAACATTTTTAAAATGCTTACAAATTATTATAAAAGTGATAATTTGATCCTTTTTTATTTAGACTAAAGTTGTTTACAAATCCTATTATAGCAGCAATCACGTCCATTTATACTAAAATGTGGTGGCTGGTGGGGAATAATTATCTAGTTTTGGGCATTTAAGCAAAAAAATAAACAATTTTAAGAGTTAATCAAAAAAATTTGAATTGTTAAAAATTACACGTTAGAATGGTTAATAACATTTTAGAAAGTGGTGTCGTATGAAAAAGAAGAAAAGTACATTCCAAAAAGTCACAATGGTTGTTGTTTGGGTCATGATTATTACAATGGTTGGTTCAGTAGTTTTAACAGCTTTATCATCATTAAACCTATTGGGTTAAAAAAAGAAACTCCAATTTTAAGTGGCGTTTCTTTTTTTGTGATTAATTATGGCTTATATGTCTATCGCAGCATCTTATTCCCTGATATCACTACAAAGATTTCAAAGAATCTGACAAAAAAATAGCTATGATTTTTGTGAAAATACATTTCACTTTCATCATAGCTATTTTTATTTTTATTTCATTCATCTTTTTTTGTAAATACTTGCCGCGGTTTGCTTCCTTCTTGAGGACCAACCACACCATTTGCTTCTAATTGATCCACAATCCTAGCTGCTCGATTGTAACCAATTCTAAATCGACGCTGTAACATTGACGTGCTCGCTTTTTGCATATCTGTCACTAAAGCTACTGCCTGATCATATAATTCATCTTTTTCATCATGCTTAGCTTGATCCTCGGATGCTGCTTCTTCGTCAGTCACAATCAAAGATTCGTCATACGAAACTTTCTGCTGGCCTTTTACATATTCAACAATAGTTTTTACATCCTTATCCGAGATAAAAGCTCCTTGAACTCTTTCCGGTTTGCTTTTCCCCATTGGATAATACAGCATATCGCCGCGTCCCAAAAGTTTCTCGGCTCCATTTGAATCAATAATGGTCCGTGAATCCGTACCACTTGCCACAGCAAACGCAATTCGTGAAGGAACATTGGCTTTAATTAGACCAGTAACCACATCTACAGACGGCCGTTGCGTGGCAATGATCATATGAATTCCGGCCGCTCGGGCTAACTGAGCAAGCCTGATAATTGCATCCTCCACCGCATTTTGAGCAACCATCATTAAGTCGGCCAATTCATCGACCACCACAACAATATAAGGCAGATGAGGTCGGTTCTTCCCATCTTTTTTATTTTCTTCACTAATGTATTCATTGTAGGTTTTAATATTTCGTTGATTAGTTTCAGCAAACAAGTCATAACGATGCTGCATTTCTGCAACAACTTTATGCAACGCCCGTGCTGCTTTTTTGGGCTCTGTCACAACCGGTGTTAAAAGATGAGGAATATCCTTATAAACTCCTAATTCCACTTTTTTCGGATCAATTAGAATAAATTTCACTTGATCTGGTCTAGCGTTCATTAGCAAACTCGTAATGATCACGTTAATCATCACGGACTTACCACTACCAGTTGCCCCCGCAATCAGTAAATGTTGCATCTTAACTAAATCTGCTAAAACCAAGTTTCCAGAAACATCCCTTCCAATCGGAACTTGCAGAATTGAATCTGGATGTGGAGGTTGAGATTCGACCACATCCCGAAATGATACTGTGGAGACCTCCGTATTGGGAACTTCAATTCCAATCAGTGATTTTCCAGGAATTGGCGCCTCAATTCGAATATCCTTGGCTGCCAAAGCTAAGGCAATATCATCAGAAAGGCCCACAATTTTGCTTACTTTCACACCAATATCTGGATGCAATTCGTATTCAGTTACTGATGGTCCCAAATTCACACTTTTAACCGTAGCTTTAACGCCAAAACTGGTCAATGTTTGCTGGAGAATTTTAGTGTTTTTTTGAATCGTTTTATATTCTTGGCTTTGATCTGTTTTGGGAATCGTTGTTAAAAGATCTGTGGATGGTAACTGATAATTAGGATTCTCTAACTCTTCTGTATTTTGGAAAGCCGATTCCGGTTTTGTATCTTTTTCAATCTGTTTTTTAGTCTGCGGTTGTTCATGTTCTGAAGCGATTCTAATTGCCGGTTGCCCATTTGCTGGGGTTGTTTTTTTAGTCTGCTCATCCATTAAGTCCTTACCGGAAACTAATGGCGTATCGTGCTTCTTTTCCGACTGTTGTGGCTTTGCTGTTCGAGTATTTTTTACACTTTGTTGGCTCCTTATTTTAATTGCCTGTACCAGGTTCTGTGTCAACGTTTTGCCTGAAATAATTAGCCTTCTAAACGTTACCGCTATCGTTTGAAGTACCTTATCCATAGGAATTCCAAAGAAAATTGCAACGCCCAACGCAACTACTAACCAACCTAAAATAAGACTACCAATTTCAGAAAAACAAAATTCAGTGGCTGTATACAAAATACTGCCAATCATTCCCCCACCAACTGGTTCTCCAATCGAAGCATACTTAAATGCATCCGAAAGTGAATGCCATGTCGTCGAAATAAAATGATTATGTTGATTCATTTGTTCAAAAAATCGAGTGGTAATTATTAGAATTGCGCCAATATAAACTAACGCAATTCCAAACACAAATCGAAAACGCCCCTTTAGCTTTGGCTCTTGGCCGGTAAATAATAAAACAGCCCCATACAATCCGAACAACAAAATCAAAACTTGAAAGGCATCACCAACAAATAAACGAAAAACATTCGCAAAAAGAACTCCAATATAACCTAACGAAAAATAACCTAATAATGCCAATAAAACGAAAATTCCGCCTAAAAAATGTTTAGATTGGAGAAATTGTTGCCAATTGCTCTTTCTTGAACGCTTTCGTTTTCGCTTCGTCGTTGTTCTTTTCCTTTTAGCCGCCAATATTTGCCCTCCTTTCGCCAAGTTTGCAATTTTGAAATAGCTTATTTTAACTTGTCATTCTCATAGTGGTGAACTCTTTGAAGACCTGGAAATGCCTGTTGACGCAGCGCTTCGTAGATAACAATCGCCACACTATTAGACAAATTCAAGGCCCGAATATGATCATCATCTTGAGGAATTCGAATCGCTTTTTCAGGATATTGCCGCATAAATGGTTCCGGCAATCCCGTCGTTTCTTTGCCAAACAAGAAGTAATGATCTTTATCATCAGCAGTATAGTCCACATCAGTATAATCATGGTCCGCAAATTTAGAAACTAAGTATAAATAATTTAGATCTGGTACAGAATCAATAAACTCGGGTAGATTTTCATGGTAAACAAGATCAACATCTTTCCAGTAATCTAATCCGGCCCGTTTAAGATGTTTATCATCAACAGAAAATCCAAGTGGTTTAATTAAATGAAGGACCGTGTCAGTTCCAGCACATGTTCGGGCAATGTTCCCCGTGTTGGCTGGCATCAAGGGTTCAAAAAGCACAATATGGTTTGTCATTTTTATTCTCTCTCTCATAATTAATAGTTATCTAAAGGCTATCATACTGCTATAAATTTCTTCCAACAACAAAAAAAGCGTAGACACTCGGTGTAGGCACGGCGAGCTTCTACGTTAAATGAAGTACAACTTGCTAATCGCCAACGATTTCCCGATGTCAATTAACAACCGATTTCTTAACTAAATCCTAACACCATAATTCAAGATGTGCAACCTTCTCAGACCCAGTGTTTAAGCGATCGTTCCCTTTAATAAAGTCACATCCACAGTAATATGATTCAATTGCGAAGCTTGCGCATTTTGAATCATTTCGGGGGTTGCTCCCCAATGTAAGGGGGTCATTTGAATCAAGTCGGACAATAAGTCATCCTCAAATTTAAACGTATAAGTAAGCTGCTTGGTTTGGGCATGCGGAAAATGTTTTTCAAAAAGGCTCACAACCTGATCATTTTGGTAATCAGCATGTTGACTATCCTTTTCATACAACAACTGACGCAATTCACCTAAATAATTTGAATTAGGCACAATTTTCAAAACTTGCCCACCTGGCTTTAGGACTCGTTGAAATTCTGCATATGCTGAAGGTGAGAATAAATCCAGAATAGTTGTAAATTTATCATTGGTGAAAGGCAAATTAGCTAAATCTGCAATACAGAAAAATGCACTCGAATTTAATTGAGTCGCCAAGTTAATTCCCGCCGTTGAGATATCAAAACCAACTGCTGTTGCTCCCTCAGTCATTGAAAGAGTTTTCTTTAGG
Source organism: Pediococcus damnosus (assembly GCF_001437255.1). Classification (GTDB taxonomy): domain Bacteria; phylum Bacillota; class Bacilli; order Lactobacillales; family Lactobacillaceae; genus Pediococcus; species Pediococcus damnosus. Next base: position 36,407 of record NZ_JQBD01000009.1, read on the forward strand.
GGTGTGCCTTCACCAGAGCCTACATCCAAAATAACTTCATCTTTATCTATGTTTTTCGCAAACTCCTGGCAAATCGGATCAAACAAACCGGCTGTTAATATCCTTCGTCTGGAGGCCAGCATCGCATCATCATATTCACTAGTAACGGCGTGATTTAAAAAGTAGAGAGTTCCCTTTTTTGAAATATCGATGGCGTGCTGATTTGGGCAGATAATGCTACCAGATTCAACACGATCATAAGTATCGTGACACACGGGGCAACGAAACAGCGATAAATTGTTTTGAATAAATTGAATACCCTTTTCTCTTTTTTTCATTTTCTGTTCATCCTCATTTTAATTAAAATTATCAAATAACTAACCTTTTAAGCATAACATGGACACGTTTACTGAAGTATTTGAAAAACAAAAAATCCTAAATTTACTAAAGAAAAACGTTAGTAAATTTAGGATAGAATATTTTATTATCAATCAGGTGTCTCATAACCACCATTTTGTTTTTTATACCAATGAAATAGATGCGTTAAAAGCACTTTAGAAACAGCATAGACCGGGATCCCAAAGATAACGCCCAATACTCCAAACATCCGTCCTGACGCCAACAAGACAATCAGAATTGTAACTGGATGAATGGCTAAATTCGTTCCAAGAATTAATGGTGAAAGGATTCGGCCTTCAATAGTCTGTTCAATTGCGAATACAATCAAAACCTTAACTACCATCCATGGCGATATGAAAGCCGCTAATACAAGCGAAGGAACCATCGCCAAGAAGGACCCCAGATAGGGAATCAAATTTAGAATACCAGCTGCAATTCCCAAGGTTAAAGCAAATTTCAGCCCAATGATTAAATACCCAACAAAGAACATAATTGCTACACAAAAGGCAACAATTAATTGACCTCGAATATAGCCACTCACCTTTCCGTTAACTTCATCAAGAATTGACACAAACCCTGCACGTTTCTTAGTTGGTAAGAAATGCGCCAAATATTTAGGTAATTGATGACCATCTTTTAATAAATAAAAAAGGATAAACGGCATTGTAATCAAGCCCACCACAATTTTTGTAACTGAACTAATTACGCCTCCTACTGATGTAAAGGTATGATTAGCTGCATTGCTTACCCAACTAGAAAGTGAGCTCGTAGCAGAATCACTAACCTTTTGAAATTCCTTTTGGAACTGACCAAACCGCGGATCATTCAACCAGGTATCCAACTGATTAGTCAAATGATTCCAATAATCAGGCCAATTCTTCAAAAAGTCGGTCGCCTGACTTCGGATGACCGGAATTAAAGACACGACGCCCAAAACTAAAAGTGCAATCACAACTACAAATAGTCCAATAATTGTCCATACTCTCTTAACATGAAACTTGTTCTCTAACCAATCAACAACTGGATTAAATAAGTAAAATAATACGCCAGCAAGGATAACAGGAAATCCCACAATATCAACAAAGTCATTAATTGGTTTAAAAAACCAGGTGACTTTTGAAAATACAAAGATTATTAGTAAACATAATAAAACAATCATTAAATTGACGATAATTCGATTATTTAAAACGAGCTTTGTAAACCATGAACGCCAAGTATCTTTTTCCGTTTTCAAAGAATCACCACACAATCATTAAAATATATAGGTTATTTTATCATCAACCGAAAACTTAGGGAACTTTTCCGGAGAAAGATAAATTGCACTTTCCAGAGGTGTTTCTGGAATTGGTGTAAAGCACAGCGTTACGTGACCTACTCCTTGCAAGTTTGCATTCACTAATTCACCACAAAAAGTAATTGTGTAAGTTGTGTCATGAATCTTAATTTGCGATCCCCGTTTTAAATTAAATTTAGGATGATCGTCTTCAAAGTCTTGAATAACTGCCACACTTTTAAGGTTACTAGTCGCTTCTGGGCCAAATAAAATCGCAATTGGATCACTTTCTACAATGGCATTAGGACCTATTTCTATAATTTTGGACGTAATCGTCATAAAATACCCTCTTCTCAAATAAATTCTTATTTTTATTGTAGCATAGTCATCTTCATCAAATAAAGAAAATGGAAGCGTGCCCAGCAATTCTTAATTTTGTGCTATACTTTTGTATTAGAGAATACAAGGAGGTTTTTATTTTGAAAGAATCATTTTTTGTTGGTACGTATACAAAAAAAACTAGCCAAGGCGTTTATAAACTAACCTTAGACACTGAAACAAACACACTGAGCAAGGCCGAATTAGTGGCAAAAATTGGTAATCCTACTTATGTCGCCAAATCCAAGCGTAATTTTCTTTACACCGTTGATCAAAAGGGTGCTGATGGTGGCGTGGCAGTCGTTGATCTCAATACGACCCCTGCTAAAATTATCCAACATGCTGTAACTCCTGGTAATTCACCTGCTTATGTTGCAGTTGATGAACAACGTCAACTTCTTTATAGTTCTAATTATCATTTAGCAACCGTAACTGTTTACAAAATTGGCGAAGATGGCCGTCTTAGTCAAACAGATGTTGTTGCACATTCTGGAAAAGGTCCTAAACCTGAACAAGCAGATGGTGCTCATGTCCATTTTAGCGATTTGACACCAGACAATCGTTTGGTCGTTTGTGATTTAGGAACCGATGAAGTTTATACCTATGATGTTTCAGATGACGGAAAGCTCACAGAAGTGACCCGTTATAAAACCAAGGCCGGTTTCGGGCCCCGTCACATTGTATTTACAAAAAATGGTTCAACAGCTTACTTAGCTGGTGAACTTGGTAGTGCAGTAGAAGTTTTAAATTATGATGAACAAAATGGTGAGTTTACCCATTTGCAGACAATTAGTACAATTCCTTCAACTTGGCATGCACATAACGGAGCAGCTGCGATTAAACTGAGTCAGGATGATAAATTCCTTTACGTTTCTAATCGTGGATATAATTCTTTAGCTGTTTTTGCAACCAGTTCCGATGGTTCCTTAAAACTAATTCAAAATATTTCTGTAGAAGGAGATTTCCCTCGTGATTTTGCCTTAGACCCCACGGAAAGTTTCATTGTGTGTGCCAATCAAAATACAGATAACTTAACGTTATTCTCTCGTTCAAAGGAAAACGGAAAACTTACTTTATTAGAAAAGGACATTCCATTACCTGAAGGCGTTTGTGTTTTGTTTGAATAACTAGAATTTAATAACGGACAGGAGCCACAAATGATAATTAAAGAAGTAGCTTTAGAAAATTTTACAAATGTGCCGAAAGCCATTCGTGCTGGTGCCAACCGAATTGAGCTCTGTGACAATCTTGCCGTTGGCGGAACAACTGTCAGCAAAGGGGTTATGGCAGAAACTCAAAAGTATGCCAATGACCACCATATCCCCGTCATGGCCATGATCCGACCACGCGGTGGCAACTTTGTTTATACAGATACTGAATTAAAAATTATGGAAGCTGATGTTTTTCAAGCACAAGAACTTGGCATAGACGGGGTTGTTTTTGGTGCTTTACACAAAAACGGTACTTTGGATACGGATGCTCTTGAAATGTTAATTGCGGCTGCAGGCGGAATGCAAATCACTTTCCATATGGCATTTGACGCGATTCCAAAAGCAAAACAGTCTGAATCAATCGATTGGCTTGCTGAAGCTGGAATTGACCGTATTTTGACACATGGCGGTGATTTAGATACTCCAATTACAACTCATTATGCCGATCTCAAACAAATAATTAAGGATGCTCACCAACGATTAATCATATTACCAGGTGGTGGCATCACTTCGCGTAATTTAGCCGAAGTTACTGATGAGTTAGGAGTTTCCGAAGCTCATGGTACTCGCATTGTTGGACAACTTTAAAAAACACCAAAATAGCGGAATAGCTTGCAACCAATTGGTTGAGCTATTCCGCTATTTAATTTATTTCATAAATAATTGTAAAAAATATTGAGCAATATTGAAATAGATCAGAACACTAGTTAGATCACTGAGGGTCGAAATAAACGGTCCACTTGCTACCGCTGGATCAACCCCTATTTTTTCCATTCCAATTGGAATTAAACTTCCGGCTAAGTTGGCCACAAAAATTGCGCCAGCCATCGCAGTCCCAACAACTGCCCCAAGAAGAAAGTTTTGTTTCCATACACCAACCATAACAAACACACACAGTCCGGTTACAATACCAATAATAATTCCTGTAGCCACCTCGTTTAAAATCAAACGGGCAATTTTTAAATGACTGTTGGTAGCCAAACGACGAACCGCGACGGCTAAGCTCTGAGTCCCTGCATTCCCGGCAGTTCCTGTAATTAAGGAAATAAAAATGGCAAGCACACTTACTTGGGAAAGTAATCCCTCAAAATGGTTAATCAGCGTTGCAGTTAGCATCCCTAGAAATAACAAGGTAATTAACCACGGCAACCGTTTTAAAGCAGTTTGAAAGGGGTTGTGCGAAATGGTTTCAGTATCCACACCAGCTAAATGAGAGTAATCTTCAGCAGACTCTTCATCAATAACATCAATAATATCATCAACTGTGATAATCCCAACAATTTTTTCAGTTTCATCCACAACTGGGATCGCAACAAAATTATAATCACGGACCTGTTCAGCAATGGCCTCTTGATCCTCATTAACATCTACAGCTAACACACGGGTAGCCATAATATCAGTTACTTTCACATCATCCGGATGCGTAATCAAATCTCGAACAGACAATACGCCTACTAATTTGTTTACGTCATCTGTGACGTAAATGTAGGCAATAATCTCCGCATACTGAGCCTCTCGCTTCACGTGTTGCATAGCCGTTCCTATGGTTTGATCTTCATTAACCGCGATAAACTCGGTAGTCATTAAGGAACCGGCCGTTTCATCTTCATAATGAATCAATTTCCGAACCTGATTAGCTTCATCAGTATGCAACAAGCCCAAATACTTTTTGCGCTTAATTGGACGAATATTTGTGAAAATGTCTACCACATTATCCGTATACATCTCAGTTAATAACCGCGACACATATGAATCAGACATTTCATCCAGATACTTGCCCATTTCTCCGGGATCCTCTTCAGTATCATCAAAAACATTGGCAAGCTCTTCAGGAGATATAAACGTGTAAACCAATTTCCTTTGTTCAAAATCAAACGCAGAAAACAATTGGCTTTGTTCATACCCATGAAGGCCTAGAAAAATTTTGCGAAAACCTTTTCGATTTTTTTTATTTAACGTTCCAGATAACTGCTTTTTTAGTTCTTCTAATTCTTCTGCCATAACTAGCTCTCCTCAGCATCATAGCTTTCGGGATTCTTGTTCCAAATATGCCGCCATATCTTTTGGCAAAGGTGCCATTACTTCAATTTGTTGATCTTTAAATGGATTAAAAAAAGAAATTGAAGAACAGTGCAAAGCTTGGCGTTGCATATAGCCACTGCAACTTCCTCCATATAACACATCACCAACTAATGGATGATCAAGGGTTGAAAAATGAACCCGAATCTGGTGAGTTCTGCCAGTATGTAATTGCACTCGTAGTAAAGTGGCATCACGTAAGGACTTAATTACCCAATACTCTGTAATTGACCGCCGCCCCTTTGAATCAGCCGGAACCTCGCGTCGAATAAAGGATCCTGGTTCACGCACAATTGGTAAATCAATTAGGCCATGCTTTTGTTGAAGATGTCCCATCACAACTGCCGTGTAAAGTTTTTTAATTTTATGTTCTTTCAATTCTCTGTCTAACACCGAATGAGCAAAATGATGTTTGGCAAAGATAACTAAACCAGAAGTATCGCGATCGAGTCTTGTTACAACATGCGTAACCTGACTCTCATAGCCTTGCCGCTGATAATACCCCTTCACGCGATTTACAAGGGTATCATTCGAATACACGCGTGATGGCACGGTTGCCATGTATGCCGGTTTATTAACGACTAAAAAATGTTCATCTTCATAACAAATTTCGATTGGTTCATTTGAAACAGCAACATTATCGTTCGCAATCTCAGGTGGCAGCGTAATCGTTAATTCATCACCAGTCACAACCTCTTCTGATGCCCGAACCGAATTGCGATTAAGATCAATGTTACCACCGTGAAATTTAATATCTTTCAATAAAGTTCTTGAAACCCCTTTTTGATACAAAAAAGTTCGGATCTTCTCCGGACTTTCGACTTCAACTCGCCAACTAATCTTCATTTCCGTCACCGATAAATGCATTATGAACACGATTCCAGAATCCAATATGACGATATTTAGCAAAATTGATTTTTTGTTTACCAATTCGATACTCGATTTGTTCAATGGGCGAATTCACGACATCGACTTGATCAGCGGTAAAATTAAAATTGCCTCCATGAGCCGGTCGAATGGTCACCCACTCATCTGGGGCCATAATAACGGATGCTCCCAAAGTTCGAAATACCCGATTGTTAATAGAAGCAATTTCAGCCATTTGAAGAACTTCAAGATGCGGATGAATAACAGCCCCACCAATGGACCGATTGTAAGCCGTTGATCCTGTTGGCGTTGAGATACAAAGTCCATCCCCACGAAAACGTTCAAATAATTGATCCTTAATATAAACATCGGCAACCAACGTTGAGGAAATTTTTTTAATTGTAGATTCATTGACAGCTTGATAACGAATCGGCTTTTTTTCTCCAACTAGCGTGACATCGATATCTAAAATTGGATATCCCACCGATTCACCAGTGTCTGCTTGGATCGCCTTAACGAGATCATCTAGCTCATAATCCTGCCAATCAGTATAAAACCCCAGGTGACCCGTATGAACTCCAATAAAACGCACATGAGCCAATTGGGTTCTATAATGTTGAAAAGCAGACAAGAGCGTACCATCGCCGCCAACTGTGACCACAATGTCTGGTTGCTCATTGTCGACAGTAATTTGCGCTTCTTTTAATTTACTAACTAATTGCTTGCCAACATTTTCGGCATTATTTGCTTGCGTGCTATAAACCGCTACTTTCATTTACTATCAGTCCTTATGTGAGCCATAAATATTATGATCCGAACGATCTCTGGAAAATAATTTTTGGGCTTCTTGAATTTCTTCTCGAATTTCTGACATCTCTTCATCCAGTGAAAAAGCCGCTTCTGCCGCTCTTTGAAGCCGATCACTTAATTCTTTTGGAAATTCACCTTGGTACTTGTAATTCAAAGAATGCTCAATTGTAGCCCAAAAATTCATCGCCAAGGTCCGAATTTGAATTTCTGCCAAGATCTTTTTTTCTCCAGAAATTAACTGAACTGGATACTCCACCACAATGTGATAAGAACGATAGCCACTTGGCTTTTCATTATTAATGTAATCGCGTTCTTCAATAATTGTTAAGTCGGTTCGCTTTCGAAGAAGGTCAACAACTTGATAAATATCTTCGACAAACTGGCACATAACACGCACACCAGCAATATCTTGCATATCTTGCTCAAGTCGATCTTCACGAACTTGGCGGCGAACCATTTTTTCTTTAATACTAGAGACAGGCTTAACCCGGCCTGTTACAAATTCAATTGGACTTTGTTGATCATCATTTTGAAATTGTTTTCGAATCCCTCGTAATTTTATTTTTAATTCATCAACGGTTTGTTTGTATGGTAATAAAAATTGTTCCCAATTGTCAATCACGTAATTTGCCTCACTTTTTTAAAACACTACCGTCAATTTTAGCATAAAACCGGCGTTTAATCTTCTCAAATGCTATTCTGGTTATTCGATCCCATTTTTGATTCGCTTTTCTTTACCTTAAACAATCAAATGAGCTAAGATACAGCTGAACTTGAAATTAATAAAACAATTTATTTGATATTTTTTGAAAATTTGGTAAAGTTTATACTGTTGTCTTATTAAGGGTAACTTAAAAATAAAATTAATTTTTGCAATTTTAATGGAGGAGAGTTTAATGCTTGATGTCTATTTATTCGTGACACCATGGGATGAGCAATGCATCCAATCTGAAAAAGTCATGATAGATTTTGTCCAGAATGTGGATCAAAAAGTGAGTTTTCAAATCATTCCCATGCTAAACATGCAAATCATTCAGAGCTATTTGCATAACACTAAAAACAAGTCTTATGACTCTTATAATCGTCTATCAGAAGATATGTACAATATGATTTTAGATTACAAGGCGGCCCTTTTTCAATGTAAACGTCACGGCCGCAATTTCTTAAAATTAATTCAACAAGAAATTAACAGTAATCACTTACCGTATTCTAAACAACTCGGCTCTGAAATTGCCGAAAGAGCAAAACTAGACCTAGAAATGTTTGAAAATGATCGACGTTCAAAATTAGCAAGAGACGCATTCAAAGCTGATCAAAGAACCGCTTCTGAAATGAACGTTGCCATTTCCCCAGCAGCAGTCATCTTTAACGATGATGGTGACGATTGTGGTATTCTTGTAGAGGATTTTGATGACAAAACATTACAGCAAATTTGCCAAGATGATGCATGTCCGCTCTCTTCTGCTATTAGTTTTTCACACCCATCAGTTTCATTTCCACATGTGTTATAATTTTATTCGCAATACTAAATAAAGAGCTTCTTAACAATCGCGATACTTATCGTTCTTGCTAAGAAACTCTTTATTTTTTACAATAAATTTTCAAATTCGTTTAAACGCTGTTCAAATACATCAAAAGCATCCTCTAAATATTGCTTCTGTGACATATCGACTCCTGCCCTCTTCATCACATCTAAGGGAAAATCTGAGCTTCCTGATTTCAAATACGTCAAATAGTTATCTTTTGCATGTGGTTGATGAGTTGTAATGCCCTTAGCCAAGGCCGAAGCCGCTGCAAAACCTGTTGCGTATTGATACACATAAAAATTGTAATAAAAATGAGGAATCCTAGTCCATTCTGACTTTATTTGGGAATCATTAACAACATCGTCACCGTAATATCGATGGTTTAATTTTCCGTAGTAGTCGGACATCATTTCTGCAGTCAAGGCTTCCCCACGGGCGTCTGCTTCATGAATAAATTGTTCAAATTCAGCGAATTGTGTTTGTCGATAAACGGTCCCCTTGAAATCATCCAAATAATGATTCAAAACAAACAGTTTAATTTGAGGATCATCATATTTATCCAATAAATATTGAGTTAAAATATTTTCATTAGTTGTCGATGCAATTTCAGCAACAAAAATTGGATAATCACCATATTGATAGGGTTGATTATGCGTCGTGTAATAGCTGTGCATACTATGCCCCATTTCATGAACCAATGTGAATAAATTGTCCAAATCATCTTGCCAATTCAACAACATAAATGGATTTGTTCCATAGACACCAGAAGAATACGCCCCACTTCGTTTCCCTTGGTTTTCAACAACGTCGATCCAGCGATTCTTGAAAGCTTCATCAACATGACTTACATAATCATCACCCATGATTTGAAGGGCAGCCTTTGCTTCTTCTTGAGCTTCCAAATATGTGTAATTGAGGGGCGATTTTCCAGTAATTGGTGTATATAAATCATACATATGTAATTCTTTTAAATTAAGAATTTTCTTTCTCAATCCAACATAGCGATGCAGCAAATCTAAATGCTGATTTACCTCAGTTACCAAATTCGTATAAACTGTTTCAGGAATCGCGCTTTCGCTCATTGCCGCCTGACGTGCACTCTCATAACCTCTGATTTGCGCATTAAAATTATGAACCTTAACCTCTCCAGCTAATGTCGTTGCGAAAGTATTTTTAAATTGTTCATACACCGCATAGAGCTGTTCGAAAGCTTGTTTACGCACAGATTGATGAGTAGATTGTAAAAGTGTGGAATACATTCCCTGAGACAGCTGAACGGTTTCTCCAGCTGTATTTTTCACAAATGGAAATTTAAGATCTGAATTGTCCAAAATTCCAAATGCATTCTCAGATGTCTCGAAAATGGAACTCGCACCAGCCAAAATTGCTTCCTCTTTGGTAGAAAGAACGTGCTTTCTTTTTAAATTAAGAACGTCGAAATAATGCTTATAGGGCTTAAAATCAGCATTATTATTTTGAAAATTTGCCAATGTAGCCTTAGGAATCGCTAAAATTTCAGGTTCTAACCACGCTAGCTTTGCAGATACCTTGGCCACTAAATCATTTACTTGATCTTTAAGCGCCTGATTCTGATTATTTGACGTGTCTTGATCATTCTTTAACTCCGCATAAACATAAATACGTTCCAATTGATTTTCAATTTTAAGCTCACTTTGTATTGCTGTTAACAAAGTCGCTCCGTTGTTTGCTAAATTTCCAGACGATTCCAGTAAAGCATCGACTTGTGGAGACAATTGTGCGATCGCTTTTTTTAGCGCTGATTCATCTTTGAAAATTGTTGAAAGATCCCATGTCAATGCAACTGGAACTTCGCTACGTTTAGGTAATTGCTTGATCTCTGCCATTTATTTTTCCTCCATGCTGTTAAATTAGTTTTACTGTAACATAACTAGGCCGGAAAAAAATTAAGTTTTTGAGTTAGATCTCTGTACCAACAAGGTAACTTGTTTATTCGGTAACACTCATGATCAAGTTGAACAACCTCATTTGAAAGTAACTCTGCTAAAAATTGCTGGAAATTCATTTCCACATTAATTTTCTGACGAGCAACATTTGGGAACTTTAGCATTGAACTGCCACTTATATATTCAAACCAGGCAAAGAATTCTTGATACGAAAATGACCGTTTTGAACTAACTTGTGTGAGTTTAACTAAAAAACGAACTTTGATTTCCAAAGGTGTCGTCACTCCTGTCGGGAACTCAAACAACCGTCCATGTATCAACCACGGGCAACCAGCCAAATTTAAATGATGTAAGTAAAAAAAATTTTGTACTTTACGCAAACGTGGATCCGTATACCTGCCCAACAACCGCCTTTGCAACTCAAGAGCCTCTCGATATGCATGATAACTTTTCAAGACATCATATTGATTATCTTGGCGAAATAGCTCATTAAACGCTTTTTTATCGGGGACAAAATTATAATCTACCCACCTTATTTTTCCAAATAAATCTTGTGTAAGGTGATGTTTTACTAAAAATTGATCATTTGTGGGATTATAAAAAGAAATAAATAGATTAAGTGATTTTTGAAAATACGAGAATTTAGAGAGCTTTTCTAGCGTTAATTTTCTAGCCAAATAAGTTGGCCCCAGAATCCACCAAACCTTATATCCGTGTTCATAATACCCACGTGTCCTTTCAGAAAGCTTTTCTAACGATATGGGACTACATTGAAACTCAATTGCAGTCCAATGATGATGCCAATTCACTAAGATATCCGGTCGCTGATGTAACTCTGGCAAATACGCCTCTAGTTTTACGGCTAAATGATTTTTCCGGCACCAATTGAAAATCCTCGTTTTTCCAGTCAAATGAGCTTGTGTTTCGCCTTCACTAAAAACTTCACAATCGGCACCCGCATGATGTGCAAAATGAGATAACCGCGTTTGACCGTGTCTCAAAATGACAAACTGACCACATCCAGGACAAGTATATTTGCTCTCACGGGTAGCGTCTATTGCCAAAACACTATGATCATCTTTGTTTGCAACAAACATCGTACCATCTCCCTCCATAATTAAAAATACGCAGAAAGATAGTTGTTTTTCCAAAGAATAAAAAATGATCTTAGCTAAAAAGCCAAAACCATTTTGTAAATGTTCTATTTAAAATAGTGTCTCGTTAATTCAAGAGCGCTTTGGCTCATAATCTCTTTTCCATGTTCATGCAAAACATCAGCAGTTACATCCGATGCATCCGCATATTCATAAGCAACTGCAAGTTCATTTTTGACTGTCTCCGGACTAGACTCATCAACGAAGAAGATTAAATCTAAATAGTAATTGTCTCGATATTTGAATAGGTTAGACGCTGCACTTTCAAGATGTAAAACCCGAGCAATCTCCGGCATACTCTCAAAATTTGGTAATTTCAGGACAAACTCTTGAGTATTTGTGTCCGGATCATTAAGATAAGGATCTAAATCAGCTGGACTAGCATCTTTCTTTGGCTCCTGCTTCTTCTTTTTACCATCATCATCATGCTGGACCAACTGGTGTTTGATAAATTCAGAAACATCATCTTCATTATTCATGTTAAAAGTATTATTATCCGCATTCACTTTTGAATTACCCTTCATATCAGAATTTTTACTAATAAAAAGTTCTAATCCATTTTGGTTAGGTAATACCTGGAAAGTAACGGCATCATTTTCCTGAAATTGATGATCCGTATCAACCTCTTGTAAAATACTATAGAAAAAATCTTCTATTTGTTTATGACTTCCTAACAAATCAAGGACAGTAATGCCACGTTCACTTAAATCATCATTACCGATCACAACTCGAATTGTATCATCATTTATTCGTTCCATTTCCATGGGTCGCACCCCCAACCTCTCGTTACTTTTATCTGCTGTGAGTCACAACAGATTCTAACTAAAAAAATAGATTCATGGATATTATCCCACAAATCTAGCTTTTTGCAATTAACCTGCCTTTTATTCTAAAGATCAGCCAAACGTTGTGCCTCCCGAAGTTCATAAGCACGAACATCGCGTGGTAAGAATCGACGAATTTCATCTTCATTGTACCCAACCTGGAGACGCTTTTCATCCAGAATAATCGGTCTTCTAAGCAAGCCAGGATTCTTTTGAATTAATTCGAAAAGTTTTTGTAATGGTAATTCATCAAGATTTACGTTTAGTTTTTGATATACTTTAGAACGTTTTGAAATAATTTCTTCCGTTCCATTTTCTGTCATTCTTAGAATGGATTTAATTTCATCCATTGTTAATGGTTCGGAAAAAATGTTACGTTCCTTAAAAGGAATATTATTTTCTTTGAGCCATGCACGCGCTTTTCTACAAGATGTACAACTCGGTGAAGTATATAAAGTAACCATATTTTTCCTCCTTAACAAATCAAACCAAATTAAGCTTTTAATAAGCAAGTTCGATCTCTTTACAATGACTATTATAACCCGTAACGCTTGTTAAAGCCATAGTTTTTGCAAATTTTTTTCTTACTTTTTGTAAATATTTATAATACACTATTTTATTTTGTGTCTAATATAGAGAGCGTAAAATATCTTGTGTAAATGC
>NZ_JQBD01000090.1 GCF_001437255.1 Pediococcus damnosus
TGATAACTTGTCCTTCCCATGACTAATTGGTAAGATTAGAGAAAATAGTAGGGGAAGTTTTTACGATCAAATTTAATCTTAAAAAGCTTCAAGAAAAAATCTTATCGGCAGGTTTCAAGATAGAAATTCATACGTTTGATCAGATCGATTCAACGAATGCCGAGTCCAAACGTGTGGGTCGAAATCTTTTGCGTATTACCCAACCGCAAGTTTTTATGGCAAATCATCAAACGGCCGGGTATGGACGCCTAAATCGAGATTTTTATTCTCCAGAAGATAGTGGGTTATATATTAGTTTCTTAATTCCGGTAGTCGGTGAAACTTTTAATCCCGGATTACTGACGACGATGACAGCCGTGGCGAGTGTAGAAGCAATTCAAAAACATTTTCCCGTTAAACTCCAGATTAAATGGGTCAATGATTTAATTTGGAACAACCGAAAAGTTGGGGGTATTTTGGCCGAAGCAATAACGGATCCCATGACTAATCAGTTATCTGGGGTGGTTATTGGGATTGGTGTAAATTTGTACACAAAGTCTTTTCCGGATGCCATTCAACAAATTGCTACTTCATTAAGCAAAGAGCCAATCATTCCTGATCAAACAGATTTTGTGGCGGATTTTGTAACCAGCTTTTTTGAATATTTAAAAACGTATCAAAGTGCCGATTTTATGGATCAGTATCGACAACTATCATCTGTAATTGGCAAGCAAGTTCAGGTCCAATTTCAAAACAGGACGGTCAGTGGTGTGGTTAACACCATTGATGAACAGGGGAGATTAATTCTCCAAACGGATCAAGAACAGCTAAAGATTTCGAGTGGGGAAATTGTGCATGTGCGGCCAATAAAAAAAGCGTTCGGAAATTAATATTCCGAGCGCTTTTTTATCTATTTGATTGGTAAAGTTATTTTACACTGATTAATTTGTAACGAGTATTGTAATTCTTGGTTACCACGGACAGTTGTGGCAAAGTCAGTTGCGTAAACAACTAGACCAAGCTGATGACCGGCCAACAGGTGGTAGAAGGTTGGTTGCAACTCAACTGTCAGATCGTAAAAATCATTTGCCTTTAATTCGTCCACTTGGTAAGCATTGTGACGATTCTGAAGATTAATATGACCTTTTGTAATCATCTTCCAAGGAGTGGCCTCTTTTTGCAAAGTAAATTCACGAAGATTATCACGCCGCCAATCGTAGGCACCACTTAACGATTTAGATGCCAAGATGGTTGGGCTAACCGTCAATCGTTTAGCATCACCGTAATCAACCAGTTGAAAACTTAACATGCCAAATGGTTCGTTAACCGCCACCCGAATCTTTAGTTGAACGGAACCATCAATGTAGGTGTCCTCATCATACCGACTGGTTTTGAAAATCAATCGGTTATCCCGCAACTGATTTTCACCCTTGGTGTCGTGATTGGTGGTAAGTAAATCACGTTCCCAAACGTTTAGATGCTTTTTATAGAAATCAAATATTTCGGGATCGAGATGATCGCTAAACGAAGCTGCAGCTGTGCGAACTGGAACGGTTTCCGGTACCAATTCTTTGGCTTCAAAATTGAAAGCTTGTTTTTTATCGGTTGGTGCTTGCCAATCTGCATAGCTTGTCCAAGTTTCTGGTTGCACATTGTCTTGAATTAAAACATCGGGCAATAAATCTTCCGCATGATTATCTAGGCCAAAGAGTTCATGACTAAACCAAAGATTCATCATGTCAGTGAAGTCCAAGGAACGGAAAGCATTGATATAAATATGTTGACCTTGGTGCAAAATCAATTTCTTAGTAATTGGCGCATCTCGTAAGGCGTTCCAAAGATTGCCCACGTTACGTGGTTTAACGTTCCAATCATTTAAACCATGCACCATAATCATATCAGCCTTAATGTTTTTAACGTTGTTTACATAATTACGCTCGTCCCAGTAATGGCTGTAGTTTCCAGTTTGACGATCTTGATCTTTGGCCATGGTTTGTAAGACTTGATCAAAGAAATCTTTGATCTTTAAGTAATCGCCTGGTTTTTGCATACGACTGAATACTTCGGTTGCGAGCACATCCATATCTTCACCTTGGAATGTGTCAGGCGCAGCAACTAAGCCACCATCACGATAATAGTCATACCAACTTGAAATGGCTGCTTCAGAAACCACGGTCTTTAGTCCACTGACGCCAGTTGTTGCAGCTGCCACAGCCAAAGTTCCTAAATAAGAACGACCAGTCATGGCAATTTTACCGGTGGACCACCAAGCCTTGATTTCGATATTATCGGTTTTATTAGTGAATGCTGTGCGATTACCGGCTAACCATTCAATAACAGCAATGGTTGAAACGGTTTCAGATACAGCACCGGTGGCGCGAATGCCATCAGAATCTTTGGTGCCAATGCCTGCTGCATAAACGACTGCAAAACCGCGAGTTAGGAAGTAATCGTTTAAAGTATAAGGAGCCTCCATCGCAAACGTTTCGTCGGCTTCTTGTTGTTCACCGGCAATTTTGCGTTTGGCAGGTAATTCTTTGGGTGTCTCTTGATAATGAATATCTTTGTAAGTAAGGTGGTTAGGTTCTTTAGCCGCCAAAGGGACATCAACATTATGCATGGCCGCATCACCAGCTTCATCGTTAATTCCCTGATTATAAGGACTAGCCGTATATAAAACGGGAGCCCGATAGCCATCTTGCGTTTGTTTAGGACGTAAGATTTCCACTTTTAAGAGATCACGTTTACCGTCTTCATCAGTATCTAAAGGGGCTTCAACGTAAACAACATCACGGATTAATTGATGGGGGTCAAAGACAGCCTGAGCCTTGCCATTAAAAAATAATGGTTCGGTCGTTTTTTCATAGAAAGGAACAAAGTAACCAGCTTGAGCAAGCTTATCTAAATAAGTTTGGCCATTTTTGGTGTGGGTACAAAGCAGTAAATACCAAGCATGTAACAAGTCTGCCTTGGTTTTGATTGGCTCGCCAACAATTGGTAGCTTGATTTGTTTCATTGCTTGAATTGGATCTTCAAGTTTAAAATCGTTGCCGACATCAAATTCAAGTAGTTGCAAAGCGACGCGATAGAAAATGTCGTTTGTAAGTGGTTGGTGGGAATCTAAGAAGTCTCCCAAAGTTGTTTCTGGGGTAGCTAAATAATTATTTAATTTTTGTTTGAATACCGTTTCGTTTTTTGCTTCAAGAGTTGTTTTGTGTAAAAGCTCCTGCCAAACAGCTAATGGATCGTTTAATTGATCGATTGTGTCATCAATAAAGTGAGAAGCAAGTAATTCTTTAAGCTCCGTGGCTCGGTCCACTGGCTCAATAGCAAATTGATTATTTTTCATAATATAAAAAACCTCCGAAAAGTTGTATGGCACCAATTATACGCCATTCTGCAACTATTCGGAGGTGATTTTACTAATTAATTTTTAATGATCTAATTTATTTTTCTGAATTATCTTTTTGGGCCAACTGACTATGATTAATTCCGTAAGTAAAGTAGATCAATAGACCTAAGGCAAACCAGATTAGAGAGGCAATCCATGTTTCTTTGGACAAGGTAGTCATCAAGAAAATACACATGAGTCCAGAAATGATGGGGAGCACAGGATAGAATGGCACTTTAAAGCCATGATTGGGAATGTCTTTTCGTTTACGAAGCGGAATAATCCCAAATGAAACAACGGCAAAAGCGATTAACGTTCCAATATTTACAAGGTTAGTTAGCTGATCTAATGGGACCAAACCACCAAGAATGGCAATGACAATTGTGACAACGGTCATGGCATGCAGCGGTGAATGATTAGCACTGACTTTACCAAGGGTCTTGGGAAGCAATCCGTCACGACCCGTTGAATAAACTAATCGTGAACTACTAAAGATCATCGTTACCATCATAGTGGTCATCCCGGCCAATGCACCCAAGGATAAAAGGCCGGCCAACCAATTTTGATTAACGGCTTGTAAGGCAAAGGCGACGGGATCTGCAATGTTTAGCTTTGTGTATGAAATCATCCCGGTAAGGACGATGGAAACGCCAATATAGAGAACAGTTGCGATAATTAATGTGCCAATAATTCCAAATGGCATATTGCGATCGGGATCTTTTACTTCAGCTGCCGATGATGAAACGGCATCAAAACCAAGGTAAGCGAAGAAAACGGTCGAAGCACCTTGGAACATGCCTTTGACACCGAACGGCATAAAGGGATGCCAGTTGGATGGCTTTACATAAAAGGCACCAACCAAGAGGAATAGGACAATGATTACTAGTTTGACAATCACCATAATGTTATTAATCCGAAGGGAAGATTTTAATCCTTTAGATAGAAACAAAGCGATTAAACAAAGCGATTAAACAAACGATGAGAACGGCCACAATGTTGATGTAAGTGCCATGGGCAGGGTCAAATGGACCAGATAAAGCTTTAGGAATATGTAAACCAAATCCAGATATAAATGAACTGAAGTAAGCCGACCAACCAGTAGAAACGGCGGCCACGGCCAGGACGTACTCCAAAATGAGAGCCCAACCTAGGATCCAACCAACAATTTCACCAAACACGACGTTTCCATACGAATAGGCACTGCCGGCAACTGGCAACGCCGAAGAAAATTCTGCGTAACACATGGCAGCAACGGAACAAACGATGGCAGCAACCACAAAGGAAAGAATAATAGCAGGACCAGCTTTAGTTGCAGCAACCGTGCCGGGTAAAATAAAGATTCCAGTACCAATAACGGCACCGATGCCAAGGGCAATTAAATCCCACCCGTTCATAGTTTTTTCAAAGCGATTATCGCGTTCAATGTACCGATCGCGACTTTCTTTGCGGAAAATACGTCCGCGTAATGACATACACAACACTCCCTAAATTTAGAAAAATCAAACTGTAACCAGTTTATTAGACTATATCCAGAAAAATATTAAAAGTCAATGAGAAAAAGAAAAGTGAACGGAGAAAAACGATAGTTAGGAAAATATAAGCGCGATGGAGGCGGGATCGCAATCCCGCTGTAAGCGTGCTTATATTTTCCTAACTGTTTTTCGGAGTTGTCCTACTGCCCAGTGGGAAGAAGACAGAGAGAAGTAGCAAGGTGGAGGCGGGATCGCATCCTGCCGGGAACCTTGCTTAAATATTTACAGCTGACTTGTGGAGTTGTCCTACTGCCTAGCAGAAAAAAGCAGAGAGGAGCAGCGCGATGGAGGCGGGATCGCAATCCCGCTGCGAGTTCTTGCGGCGATCTTAAGCCACAAGAATCGACAACGTACGGAACATAAAGATTTTCGGGACGAAAATCACCAACGCGTGGAGTAGTGTAAGCGTGCTTATATTTTCCTAACTGTTTTTCGGAGTTGTCCTACTGCCCAGTGGGAAGAAGACAGAGAGAAGTAGCGAGGTGGAGGCGGATCGCATCCTGCCGGGAACCTTGTTTAAATATTTACTGCTGACTTGTGGAGTTGTCCTACTGCCTAGCAGAAAAAGTAAATCTAAAAAATACGGTTTAGTCCCTGAAAACTTAATTTCTTAGTGCAGTTTAAAAATTGAATTTCACCAGTCACCACTCGTCTTCATGGTATAATGAGAAAAATTAAAGTATAGGTGAAGATATGGATGGGGGATAGCTGAATTGGCAAATAAAACGTTATTAATTGAAGATTTGTCTACGGTCGGTTCGGTTTCTATGAGTATTGCTGTTCCAATCGTGACCCTATTTGACGAGCAACCAGCGATTCTTCCCTCAGTTTTGTTATCCACGCACACTGGTGGCTATGGACAACCGGCCACTGTGTCCATGGAAGCAGCAATTCCAAAATTTTATCAGCACTGGGAGAAAGCTGCCGTTCATTTTAATAATTTTTTGATTGGCTATCTTGGCAATAGCAATCAGGTCTATCATGAAGTAGACAACTTGTTAAGGATAAATTTGCCTAGTTTGCTGGTGTTAGATCCAGCTTTTGCTGATCATGGAAAGTTGTATTCCAGAATGCCAACAGAAGTTGTAGAAGATTATCTACAGTTGAGTCAAAAAGCAGATGTGTTTTTGCCCAATCTTACGGAAGCCTGTTTATTACTTCATCGTCAAATTCCTGAACAACTGACCAAAGCAAATTTAACCGATATTTTGAATGAATTAACCCAAAAGTCTGAAGTTATAAAGTTGGCAATCACTGGAATTGAATGTGATGACCAAATTGGGACTGTTTTTATGAGTCATCAAAAGATCAAATATGTATCTTCAAAGAAAATTACCGGGGATTATTTTGGAACCGGGGATCTTTTTTCAAGTTTGGTATTTGGGCTTATTTTAAATAAAGAATCGTTTGAGACGGCTTTAACACTTGCCAATCAGTGGACAACTGAAGCGGTTGTTGATACGATCAAGCGCACTTCACGAGATTCACGGATGGGAGTCCGGTTACAAACGGTTTTTCCAAAAATATTAGCATACAAGGGGAGTTAGTATTATGCATAATAATCAATTACGAAAAATTGTTGAGACGGCATTATTTGCCGCAATTATTTTTATTGGCATTTCTGTATTTCAAATTCCAATTCCAGCCATGATTGGCCGTCCATTTGTTCATTTTGGAAATGCTTTAACCGCATTAGCAATTATGTTTTTGGGATTCGGATATGGTTCGTTGGCTGGAGCAATTGGTTTAGGATTATTTGATGTTACGCATGGGTACGCAAGCACCGCGTATCTAACAATTATTGAAGTGATCATTGTGGCTGCAGTGGTAACACTTGTGTTCCGTTTGTTTAGGCGTGATGATACGCAAAAATGGCATATCGCGGTTGTGGCATTTGCTGCGGGATTTACAAAACTTTTTACGTCATTTGGAAACTCGGTTATTGAGGGCGTGGCATATGAGGGGATGCAATTACATGCGGCAGTAGTTGGCGCACTTGCGAGTGAACCCGCGACCATTGTTAACTCCATTACAACGTTTGTGTTAGTGATAATTCTTTATTATCCACTGAAAAAGATTTTGGTGCGCCCGGCATGGGCGCTAACTAG
>NZ_JQBD01000091.1 GCF_001437255.1 Pediococcus damnosus
TAGACAAAATCGGGTACGTTTGACAGTACCTGACATTCTAGGGGGGGATAACAATGAATACCATTAGCACGTTCGTGATTTTGTATCCGGTGATCGTTTCGATTGTTTGGATTGTGGGTTCAATCTTCTATTCGATTCAAATGCGAACAGTACCGTTACGAAATCTCCATGCCGGTCAACCGGATGATTTGGTTTCCGTTTTGATTCCGGGACATAACGAGCAGGACACGTTGGCGAGCGTTGTCGAATCAGTAAGCCACATAACCTATTCCAACATTGAATTGGTTTTAATTAACGACGGCAGCCAGGACAACACCTTGAAGGTGATGCATGAACTGGCAAATCAATATCAGTCCCAGTTTCCGGTTAAGGTTGTGAATATTGAAGTAAATCGTGGAAAGGCCAACGCCCTGAACGTTGGCGCTCAGGAGGCAGCCGGGACCTTTCTTCTCTGTCTGGACGCGGACTGTTACGTTGACGCGAACGTCATTCAGCCTATGTTGGCGCAGTTTTACAATAATGCCAAGGTGGGCGCGGTCGCTGGCAAACCCATCGTTCGTAATCGGACCAGCATTCTGGGCCGTTTGGAGCTGCTGGAGTACGTTGGGGTGATTGATATTATTAAGCGCGGCCAAGCATTTGTGACGGGCCATATCACCACCGTTTCGGGGGTTGTAGTCGCGTATCGAAAAGCAGCACTTGAAGATGCCGGCTGGTGGAACATTGACGCCATTACGGAAGATATCGACATTACCTGGCGCCTTTACCATCACGGTTGGCAAGTGATTTACTGTCCGCGGGCGGTTGCTTGGATCCTGGTTCCCGAACGAATTCCCGATTTGATCAATCAGCGGCGGCGCTGGGCCCGAGGTGGCTTCGAAGTTCTGTTTCGTAATCGGGAGATGCTGGTAACCGGCCGGCTGAGTGAGCAGTGGTTATTGCTGGATATGGTTTTGAGTGATCTCTGGGCGATTAGCTGCTCGTTTGTGACGCTGTTCTACCTGTTCACGGTTGCCTTTACCGGTGACTTGATTATGGACGGCGTGATTTTGTTTCTGCTGTTGTTTATCAGTCTTGTTCAGTTTCTGATTGGCTACGCGGATTCACGAAAGTCGGATTTCATTAGTTGGCAAGACCTGCTACTCTTACCGTTATACGTCATCTTTTACTGGTTCATCAATCTGGTTAGCTGCTTGACGTCATTGGGGTCGTTCTTTCTGGATCCCCGGCATGTTGGCAGTTGGCGAAGTCCGGATCGGGGGGCTTTAATGATGAAGAAAGCTTCAGAATATTCCCGACTAATCATTCGCAAGCGGGCGCCAATTTTGACGATGCTTAGAAGGGCCATTATTTTGATTGCGCTGTGGCTGATTACCGGTTACGTGATTTACATTAACGTTTGCTTCTTATTGAATGCGTATTCCGATACCTTGGTTGCTGATTATCTGCTTTTAAACTTGTCACTTCGGGCCTATCAGATTTTTGCCCTGTTAGTCGTTGTGATCGCAACGTTAATGATTATCTTTGGCTGGTTACGAATTCATCATTTGAAACGGAGGGCAAATCAAGATGACTAAGACGCAGCGTAAATGGATTCTTGTGACGGCAATTACCGTTTTCTTGGCGTTTCTTGCCGTCAGTGTTCACCATAATATTAAGTATCAACTTGGAAATAAACCAGATTTTGAAATTTCGCACCATGATCAGTACGTCAAAAATGGGATTATGGTATTTTGCTATCACCGTATCTTAGCGCCAAATGACATGGTGAAGTTCGATGAGCGGGTTTCACCCAACAGTCAGTTTCACGATTTCAACGTCAACCTTCCTGCATTTAAATCGCAAATGAATTATCTGCAAACCCATCACATTAAGGTGATTTCGATGCCCCAAATGATTAAGATGGTTGAAAAGCGCAAACCAATTCACGGCCGTTACGTAACCATTACGTTCGATGATATTGATCGCACTATGATTGATAATGCTTTACCGGTCCTGCTTAAACATCACTACCCGTTCACTGATTCAATCATCACCGGGAACACGGGCTGGTATAAACAGGGAACCAAACTGGCAACCTGGCCGGCAATTTTGAAGATGAAGAAGCGTGCCGGTAAACTAGCAACCTTTGGGGTGCATACCAATCGGATGCATTACCTGGTAGACAATGGCACGCCGGTGTTTAACCTTCCCGGGAATTATATGCGGTTTAAGCGGGATTACGCCACGAGTCAGGAGGTTTTGAAAGAAAAGATTGGCTACAAATCACCGATTTTTACGTATCCATACGGAAGCGGCACACCGATGGTTGAAAAGTTTCTCGCTTCCCGCCCCGGCCTCAAAGTGATTTTAACCTTGAATGACGGCATTGTGACGGACCACAGCAATTTGAAGGAAACGCCAAGGGTGATTATTAACCATAATAGCTGGCCAAGTGTCACCAAGTGGATTCGGCAGTGACCCATCACCGGAGTTCAAGAAGTAAATAATGTGGTATCGAAGATAAGCCCCTCACTCGAATGTCCTGATCAGGATGTTGGAATGAAGGGCTTATTTAAGGGTTGTTCGAAACCGTTGGACTCATTTTTAAGAGGAATTTTTAATAAGTCTAAGAACTTGATAATTTAGAAAGCCATTGATAATGGATCAAAAACGGCCAATAGGGTATACCCTATTGGCCTTTTTTGTTTCTGTGCTATAATAGGAATTACAAACGTTCATTAGAACTGTCCAAAAGGAGAACTGGAAATGGCTAAAATCGGTTATGCGCGTGTGAGTTCCAAGGAGCAACATTTAGATCGACAGTTAGCGGCTTTAAAAGACGTTGATAAATTATTTACGGATAAATTAAGTGGAGCTAACACTAATCGGCCAGAACTGCAAAAAATGCTGGCCTATATTCGTGAGGGTGATATTGTCCTGGTCACTGAATTAGATCGCTTAGGCAGAAACAACCAGGATTTAACTAAGATCATGAACACCATTCAGAATAAAGGGGGCACCCTAGATGTGTTGAATTTACCGTCCATGACAGGGATTGCTGACCCAAATTTACGTCAACTGATGACCAACTTGATTATTGAACTCTATAAGTATCAGGCCGAAAGTGAACGTAAGCGAATCATTGAGCGCCAGCAACAAGGGATTGCCTTAGCTAAGCAGCAGGGTAAATATCATGGGCGCAAACCCCAATATACCGAAGATGATCCCCGCTTACTACATGCTTTTAAGCTTTATCAGACGGGCATGAGTGATGTAGACGTCGCCCGTAATACCGGTATTAAGCGAACAACTTTTATCAGATATCGCAAGAAGTGCAATATAAAAAGATGAGATTTACATGCGATAATTACATTATACTAGTTTAGAGAGGGCGACATAATGATCATTCAAACAAAGGGACTTACTAAAACTTATCAATCAAAAGTGGTGGTTGACCATATTGATTTAGCAATCAAAGAAGGAAGCTTAACTGCTCTACTAGGACCCAATGGCGCTGGTAAAACAACCACTATATCGATGCTCACAAAGATCTTAAATCCAACCAGTGGAATGATCAAGATGAAACCAGACATAAAGATTAGCATGGTATTTCAACAGAGTATTTTAGATAATGATTTGACAGTTATGGAAAATTTGAGTATTCGAAATAAACTTTATAAAGAAGCCAAATCTAATCATATTGATGCTTTGATTCAGAAAATCGGGTTAACTGAATTTATTAATCAAAAATACGGCCGACTTTCTGGTGGGCAACGGCGACGAGTTGATATAGCAAGAGCTCTACTTAATTAACCTGATATTATTTTTTTGGATGAGCCAACTACGGGTTTGGATATCCAAACCCGCTCGGCAATTTGGAAATTGTTGCATTCATTGCAAAGTCAAAATAATTTAACCATTATTTTGACGACACACTATCTTGAAGAAGCAGACAATGCAGATGAGGTTTATATTATTGATCATGGCAAAATAATTGCCAGCGGATCCGCTGATGAAATTAAAACACAAAACTCTAGCAGTAAACTCGTGATTGTTTCTGAACAAGCTGATCAATTAATGGCATTGATACCAAGTAAAATAATTCATACGCAGATTAATCATAAAACCATTTGTTTAAAGGCTAATTCTGACGAAGCACTCTCATTATTATTAAAGTTTCGTAGTTTCATTAAAACGTTCACTTATCAAGAGGGGACGATGGATGATGCTTTTTTGTCATTAACCGGAAGGAAGATGCGTTGATATGATTACTTTAACAAGGAGAAATCTACTGTTGTATTTCCGCAATCGCCCCGGAGTATTCTTTTCATTATTGGGAGCAATGATTTCATTTCTCTTATATATTGTCTTTCTAAAAAAGTCAATGATAAGTAGCTGGAAAACTGTCCCTAGTTCTCACCAATTACTTGATTTTTGGTTGATTGGAGGGACTTTATCAGTGACTGCCATCACAACCACCCTTACCTCACTTGGACAATTAGTAAAAGATAAAGAACGCAAGGTTATTAAAGATTTTTATTTAACAGACCTTTCTCATTTTGAAATCACCATGAGCTATATGTTAAGTGCCGCTTTGATTGGCTTTATTATGCAAATAGTTATGTTCGCACTGATGATAGGATACTTTTCAATCACAGATAACTTGACCATGCCATGGGAGTCGCTACCAGCTGTAATTTGCGTTGCTCTTTTTAGCTCTTTACTAGCAGTTGTAATTAATATGCTGTTTATCCAGTTTATTAGTCGCTTTGATTCCTTGAACGCTATAGGAACAATTGTTGGCACGGCCTCTGGCTTTTTAGTGGGTACCTATATTCCAATTGGTATTCTTCCTAACTTTGCGCAGTTACTTATCAAATTAACTCCGGGTGCATATGTAGCAGCCATTTATCGACAAATACTTATGGCAGATAAATTAAAAACCGCTTTTCATGGTCAGCAAAGCCATTTTGAAAAAACGATGGGGATTAAGTTAGAGTGGCATCATTTATTAACTGGAATGCAAACGACTGTGCTCCTTACCATAGTTTTTTTATTAGGAATAGCAGTTTTACTAATTGTTGACTTAATTCGAAGCAAGGAAAATGTGAGAACGGTTGATTGAGATAGCAAATATGATGAAACAAGTAGACCAATGTTTTGTGATTATTGATTAAGCATTCCAAGTGAATTGCGAGGGATCAATAATGCCTATAAAAATCCGATTAAATTGGAATCTGCCTTAATTGCATCGACACGCAGTCACATTACGATATTGGCCTAGCCAATAAACTATGCTGGATTAAATTGATTTTGGATAATTTTTATTATTACAATTTTTTCAAGATTAGTCTACCCTCAAGCAACATTTTGTGCATCAAATTCTCTCCTTTTTCACTATGAAAAGTTGTTCCATACTCAGACATAAGTTTAGAAACAGAGTTAAATTGAGTTCGTTTTATTTCTTGTTCTTTACTCTCATCATAAATAGAATAGTAAAATACCAAAGTAATGTCATTATCATAAATATTATAATAGTCAAAAATCGATTGAAAATATGAGTAATCAGCTGGAGCAAATGAATGTCCATAAAAAGCTATAGTTTTAACGGTTTTGGGTAATAATTTATCTTGTTTTTCATTCGCTAAAGTCATTATTCGGTAAGTTTTTGTAAACCTAAATACTGGACTATTAGGGATTATATTTTTGGAATCAATCCCAATTATTGGATGGTCTTCAAGTTTCCCATGTATATTTCGTGTTATATTACATGAGGTATCTTTTGTACAGGGAGTTGTATAGTTAAAGGACAACAAATTATAGCGTTCATTATAAGATAATCTGTTTAATAGTTGTTGACTCTTTTCTTTATACTTTTCATTCTGTAATGTTTTTAAATAATCGTTGAAGCTTTTTTCAAATTTATTTAATTCGTTAAATAAAAAGTCGTAAAAATAACTTTCGGTTTGTTCTTCAATATCATATTTTAAATTATTTAACAGAACAAATAATAAAACCAATGTTTCTTGGTTTGCTGTGAAATTTTCTTTCAATTTCTCAAATTCTTCAGCACATGACTTTTCAATAGATAATCTGGGTCTTAAATATTTAAACCTAACTATCATGTTTAAAGATTTTTCAAGATCAAGTTCAGGATGTGTTTCATGACTGTTTATCGTTAATAGTTTGTTTAGAAAGTGTTCTACATCTGCCCAGTTATTAAGCTTTTTTTGGTGAAAATAAAAATAAAAATCCCAAAAAGAAATATGATTATCGTTAAAATTAATTTTCATGTTATCATTAAGGTTTCCAGCACATCTTGAAAAACCAGCGATATATAAAACATCATTTTGTAACATTTCTGTGTCCGTACTTTGGCCATTAAAGTCTGCATTCATTTTTTTTAATGTTTTAACCATATCTTCTTTGCTATTATAATAATCTTCAAACTTAGATTTCAAATCGCATTTCAAATCAAATCCATTTCCTATAACCAATAATCGTGATACTACATTCTGAGTCACAAAAAGACTTCTTTCTATAATTAAAAATAGATAAATTGTTCTCTTAACTTATAATACAAAGAACTAATTAGCGCTAAATATTTTAAATTTTTAAAATATATTTTGACGATCTTCCTTTGCCAATAAGTTTTATCAGCTGACGTTTTTTCAATTCACTGAGAGCTCGTTTAATTGTTATATCGCTGTATTGCGGGATCAGGGCCGTGAGCTCACTTCTAGACAAGGGTTTTAATTCTTGCGTTAATGTTGTAAGAATTAAATCCGTTGCCGACAATGGTTTATCTTGTACCAGATTGAGCCGATCATTAAGATTGCGATATGCTGGCAAGGTATGATTTTCAAACCAGCCATTGCGATCTCGAGGAATGGTTAAGTTA
>NZ_JQBD01000092.1 GCF_001437255.1 Pediococcus damnosus
ATTTATTTTGTTGTAGCTTCTAATACTTTTACTTCAGGAGTAATTGGATTATGAACGGCTTTGAATTTCAGTAAGGAAACAGCATCCATATTGGTGATAATGACCATCATTGGGGTCTGTTTACCGGCATCTCGGATGGCTTGAAGATCAACGTGGGCAACTAGATCGCCATGCTTGACCTTTTGCCCGTCGGTTACCTTAACGTCGAAGGGCTTACCCTTTAGTTCGACGGTGTCGATTCCCATGTGTAAAAGAATTTCCAATCCGGAATCAGTGGTAAAACCAATTGCATGTTTAGTAGGGAAGACGGTGGATACTGTACCATCAACGGGCGAAGTGATCTCGCCAGTTTTAGGTTCAATTGCGAAACCGTCACCTAACATTTTTTGTGAAAAGGTTGAGTCATTTACATCTTCAATGTTCATATACTGACCCTCAGCGACGCTATAAAATTCACTGGTGACCGCTGATTTAATTGAAGAATCAGTTGGTGTAGCAACAGACTTTGCTTCAGGCTCTTTTTCGGCCGTGTTTTCAAGTGTAGATAACGGCGTTTTTTCATTAAAGAGTTTGCTTAGTGCATCAGCGACAAACTGAACTTCGGTTCCAATAATAATGTGAAGGTTAACTTTATCTAGTTTATTTAAACCAACTGCCCCACTTCGTTTGATCGCACCTTCATCAATTTTGTCAGTGTCTTTAAGTTGCAAACGAAGCCGGGTCGTACAATTGTCGACAGCTGATATGTTATCAACCCCACCAATGGCAATATAGATCTTTTTGGCCTGAATTGAGTATTTATCATCGGTATCACTTGTTTGAATACTTACCTGTGCATCATCAGCGTCTTCGTCGGTAACTGGTTCGCGGCCAGGTGTCATCAAATTGAATTTTTGAATGGCAAAATTGAAACCAAAGTAATAAATGGCCGCCATGACAAGCCCCTGAGGAATCAACATTAAGGGATGGTTGGCGATGGGATTCTTGAGGCTCAGCACATAATCAACGAGACCGGCACTAAATGAAAAGCCGGCGGTCCAATGCATGAAGGCCGCAAATGCCATTGATAAGCCTGTAAAGAATGCGTGCAGTACGTATAAAGGCCAGGCTACAAACATGAATGAGAATTCCAGCGGTTCGGTAACCCCGGTAAAGAAAGAAGCAAAGGCCCCAGCTAACATGAGGGAGCCAACTTCTTTTTTACGTTCAGGGCGAGCATTTTTATAAATAGCGTAGGCCCCAGCTGGTAACCCAAACATCATGACGGGAAAGAAACCGGCTTGATACATCCCAGTAACTCCTTTTGGTCCTTCATGCGCCAAAAACTTCCCAATATCATTAATCCCAGCAACATTAAACAGAAAAACGGAGTTTAAAGCTTGATGAAGACCGGTGGGAACAAGAAGTCGGTTGCAGAACGCATAAATTCCAGCGCCTAGCGGACCTAAGCCGACAATAAATTTCCCAAAGACAACCAAGGCATGATACAAAGGTGGCCAAACAACCAACAAAACTGCACTGATTGCCAACATGACAACGGCTGCGAGAATTGGAACTAGTCGTTTGCCACTGAAGAACGATAGTGCCATCGGTAATTTGGTTTCATGGAAACGATTATACAAGGCAGCCGCGATCAGACCGGACATAATCCCAATAAAAACATTGCTGATTGCAGCAAAGGAAGGATCAACTGCTGAAACTTTAATTCCCATGAGCGTGGCCACAGAACTTGTTTTGAGGACGTTTGTAGGGACTTCAAAAGCAACAAGCCCGGCTAATGCGGCAGCACCATCTTTATCTTTGGCCATGCCGAGCGCAGTTCCGACCGCAAATAGTAAAGGCAACTGCGTTAAAATGGCGTTCCCACCCGCCTGAAGGAAACGGGCAATAAAGCCATTATCTGCTGCTGCCCACCAAAAGCCGACCCCAACTAAGAGCGCCGCGGCTGGAAGAACGGCAACTGGCAGCTGTAAGGAACGACCTAATCTCTGAAAATATGTTTTCACAATGAAAGCCTCCTGAAAATAAATGAAAAATTTTAAAAATAATTTCATTTATTAGTCTAGGACAGGCTAAATAAAAATGCAAGTGGTCATGTTACATAATGTCACATATGCAGGCGTTTATAACGATAAATTAAAAATTGGTGTACCTAACAATTTACCGATCTTAGTTGCCTTGAAAGCCTGTTTTCAGAATTAAAGATGAAAACAAAAGCTAAAAGTGAAAAAGTTTGACAGCGGATACACACACTGCTAATATAGAAACATTGTCACAATGTTATTGCGTTCGGGTAAGCATGAGTGATAAAAGATAAATAAGTCCAAGAAGATGAAAATCTTTAGCGGATTACATTGAATACAATAAGGTGTTATCAAAATTTTGAGCATGGTTTATTCACGATAGAAAGTTAAAGTGAATAAGTCCTCTAGGTGATTATTGTGAAAATAAAACGCGTTTTAAACAATAACACGGCCATTTCAGAAAATCATAATGGTTTGGATGTTCTATTGATGGGGCCGGGAATTGCATTTGGTAAGAAAAAGGGTCAAGAGGTTGATATTTCCAAGGTAGAAAAGACGTTCATTATTAAAGATCAAGACACAATGAACAAATTTACAGACCTGGTTATGGATGTCCCAATGAATGAGATTTTAATTGCAGAGAAGATTATCAACTTTGCTAAAATCAAATTGGGTAAGCAGCTAAATGAGATCATTTATGTAAATTTAACGGATCATCTGCATACAACAATTCAAAGATATCATGAGAAAATTGTTTTAAAGAATCCGTTGAAATGGGATATTGCCCGTTTTTATCCGGATGAATTTGCAGTTGGTCAAAAGTTTGTTGAAGTCGTTAAAAATGAGCTTGGAATTACGCTGGAAGATGATGAGAGTGCCTTTGTGGCATTACATTTTGTTAATGCAGAAACCGAAACTGGCGACGAACAAAATTTAGCGTATGACGTAACCAACATGATCAAAGAAGTTGAAGACATCGTGAAGGATTACTACAATACGGAGTTTGACGAAAGCTCGCTAAATTATTATCGGTTCATCACCCATTTGAAGTTTTTTGCGCAGCGTGTTCTCCAAAACAAGCATTATGACGACGATGCCGATGAAGATCTGTTACAAACGTTGAAGAAAAAATATGCTGTTGCGTATAACTGTGCTCGAAAAATTCAGACTTTTGTTCGGAAAAAGTATGATTACGAGATCAGTAGTACGGAATTATTATATCTGACGGTGCACATCAGGCGCCTTGTCAAAAACTTATAGGGTGTTATCTTAATTGAGCATGACCTAAGTAGCTTATTTAGCTATTTAGGTCTTTTTTTGTCAAAATTTGAAAAAAGAAAGGATTGATCACATGGATTATAAAGATTCCGCAAAACAAATTTATAAAGCAGTCGGTGAAGATAAAAATATCAATTCACTGATTCATTGTATGACGCGGTTACGTTTTCGACTCAAAGATGAAAGCATTGTGAATGATGATACTGTTAAAAAAATTCCTGGAGTAATGGGGGTTAATCATCAATCTGGTCAGTACCAAGTAATTATGGGTAATGATGTCTCTAATTATTATGATGAAATTTTGAAATTAGGTAACATTAACACTGGTGATGCAGATCAAACTTCTGATCAATCTGATCAAGGAGAAGAAAAGAAGAAAACAAATTGGTTTAATCGTTTTGCCAACTTTATTTCATCTTGTATGTCACCCATAATTCCAGCTTTAATCGGTGGTGGGATGATCAAGGTTATCTTGATCTTGCTGCCAATGTGGGGTTGGATGAGTGAAAAAGGTCAAACCTATGCAATTTTGAACATTTTTGGTGACGCGCCATTTTACTTCTTACCAATTATGTTGGCATATACGGCGGCTCAATACTTTAAAGTAACACCGATGTTGGCTATGACAGTTGCCGGAATTATGATTCATCCAAACTTTACAGCAATGGTCAAGGCTGGCCATGCGGTTCATTTCATGGGTTTGCCGGTAACATTGGTAAACTATTCGTCATCTGTTATCCCGATTTTAATGGTTGTTTGGGCCATGAAATATATTGAAATGGGTGTTGATAAGATTTGTCCATCTTCGATTAAGAGTATTTTGAAACCGCTACTGGTTTTGTTCATTACCGGAACCTTGGCTCTCGTCGTCATTGGACCAATTGGAACTTACGCTGGCAAATTACTTTCCACAGTTATCTTGTTCATTCAAAGCAAAGCTGGCTGGCTTGCCATGGCATTGATGACGGCCTTTATGCCATTGATTGTAATGACAGGAATGCACTGGGCATTTGCACCAATTTTCTTGGCCGCATCTGTTGCGAACCCAGATAGTTTGATTTTACCTGCTATGTTAGCTTCTAATATTGCCCAAGGAGCTGCTAGTTTAGCAGTTGCTGCCAAAACTAAGAATCGCAACACCCGTCAAGTTGCCGGTGCTGCTAGTATCTCAGCCTTGTTAGCAGGGGTTACAGAACCTGCGTTATATGGTGTAACCTTAAAATATAAAAAGCCATTGTATGCTTCTATGATTTCAGGAGCTATAACTGGATTGTTTATGGGAATTGTAAAATTGAAATCCTTTACTTTCGCGGTTCCGTCATTACTTTCATTACCTCAATTTGTCAGCAAAACAGATAGCAGCAATATTGTTAATGCAGTTATCGTGGTAATTGTTTCCTTTGTATTAACATTTGTCCTTACCTGGGTATTCGGAATTGATGAAAAAACACCAGCTACGGCTTCAGCTACAGATACAACCACAGCCACAGATGCAACCACGACAGCTGATGCACAAGATACACCAAAAACTACAAAAGTTGTTACAAATAATGTACATTCAGGATCTAAAGAAACAAAGAAAGTTTATAGTCCCGTTAAAGGTGAAATGATTAACCTAGAGAGTGTTTCTGATGACACGTTTGCTAAAAAGATGTTAGGTGACGGAGTGGCCATTATTCCTGAAGAAGGTAAAATTTATGCGCCATTTGATGGTCAAATTATGACCGTCTTCCCAACTAAACATGCGATTGGCTTGAAGAGTGATACTGGAATTGAATTATTAATTCATATTGGTTTAGATACCGTTAATTTGAAAGGTGCCCCATTCACGGCTCATGTGAAGGACAATGATCAAGTTAAAAAAGGTCAATTATTGATGGATGTTGATTTAGACGCAATTAAAAAAGCTGGTTATGATATTACAACGCCAATCGTTGTTACCAATACCAAGGACTTTGTTGAAATTGTATCTAATGACAAGACAACCGTCACAAATGATGATGTTGCTTTGTACGTTATTTAAGGAGGAACTCAGTTATGAGTAAATTTCCAAAAAACTTTATGTGGGGTGGCGCCACGGCTGCCAACCAATTGGAAGGTGCCTATCAAGAGGGTGGCAAAGGTTTATCAATTGCCGATGTTTTGCCTGGTGGTCCAGATCGTTTTAAGCTAGTTGATGAGCCTGATTTTGATTGGACAATTGATGAAAAACATCATACGTATCCAAATCACAAGGGGATCGACCATTATCATCGTTTTAAGGAAGATATTGCCTTGTTTGCTGAAATGGGATTCAAATGTTACCGTTTCTCAATTGCTTGGTCCCGAATTTTTCCAAACGGTGATGAGAAAACGCCTAACGAAGCTGGTTTGAAATTTTATGATCAGGTTATTGCAACTTGTCAGAAATATGATATTGAACCCGTTATTACAATTTCACATTATGAAATGCCTTTAAACCTAGTAAAAAAATATGGTGGCTGGAAGAATCGTCAGTTGATCACATTTTACGAACGATTTGCGCGGACGGTACTGACCCGCTACTACAAGCAAGTTAAGTATTGGATGACTTTCAATGAAATTAATAGTGCGCTGACCTTCCCCGTCATGGGACAAGGATTGGTTGCTTCTAACGGTGCCAATGACAAGCAAAACATCTATCAAGCTTGGCATAATCAGTTTGTGGCGGGAGCTAAAGCCGTTAAAATTGGCCATGAATTGGATCCTAATTTGCAAGTTGGTTGCATGCTGTTGTATGCAACAACCTATTCATATGATTCTAATCCGGTCAATCAGATGGCAACGCTGGAACAGAATCAGGCGTTTAACCATTTTTGTGGCGATGTCCAGGTGCGTGGTGAATATCCTGCGTATACCGAAAAACTGATGAACAAATATGGTTTTAGTTTTTCAGATTTAGAAATTGGTGACGATGATTTGGCCATTCTTAAGACCAATCCAGTTGATTACATTGGATTCAGTTATTACATGTCTTCAACGGTTGATGTTGCCGATTCAAGTCTTGAACAGGCTTCTGGAAACTTGATTGGTGGCGTTAAAAATCCATTTCTAAAGACCAGTGACTGGGGTTGGCAGGTTGATCCGATCGGTTTAAGGATTGCTTTAAACGAATTATATAATCGTTATCAAAAACCAGTATTTGTGGTTGAAAATGGTTTAGGCGCTGTTGACAAACCAGATAAAAATTTCCATGTTCAGGATGATTATCGAATTGATTATCTTCGTGAGCACATTGAAGCCATGGCAGGTGCGGTAGCCGATGGAGTTGATCTAATGGGCTACACACCATGGGGATGCATTGATTTGGTTAGTGCCTCAACTGGCCAAATGTCGAAACGTTACGGCTTTATCTATGTTGATTTAGATGATCAAGGTAACGGAACGTTGAATCGTTATAAAAAGGCTTCTTTTGATTGGTATAAAGAAGTTATTGCCAGCAATGGTGAGAATTTAGGATAGATAAAAAGTAGCTAACGAAATTTTCGATTTCGTTAGCTACTTTTTTGGGTGCGCCCGGCATGGGCGCTAACTAGGCGG
>NZ_JQBD01000093.1 GCF_001437255.1 Pediococcus damnosus
AATCATTTACACATAATTATTTAAACACTCGGTGTTGAGAATTTTAAAATTCAACACCTTTTTTTGTATTACTAACAGTTTTAAATTGCTCTAATTTATATTCGCGGTGATAGTGATCTGAATCTACATAAATAGCGTGGATTTCGCCATTATCTTTCATATCATTATCACGAGCAGCATTGATAGTTGCAATGGCCAGATATTTATTTTTTTAGTAATTTCCTATTTTCCCCCAAATAACAATCTCCGTCGAAAGCATTCATCTTTTAAAAACGTTTTTATTCATAGCCCTATTGTACAGACTATTTTAGATTTAGCATTTTTCCCCAATTAATCTTTTAATGTCCCCAACACTCAAAAAACTAGTGACGAAACTGCCAACCTATGAGATCCTATGCATAGGTTGTTTCATTTTAGTCTGCAAAGAAATAAATTTATTGGAGGAGTCATTATGCTATATATTATTTTGCTCAGTTTTATTGCCCCCGTTTTGATTTGGCTTGGCTTTATTGCCACTGCTAATCCAGCTGATCGACGCACCACCATTGTCAACGGAGCGTGGATCTTGATATCTTTGGTGATTTTAAAAATCATTCAAACTTATGTCTGGTTACCTTCCCGAAATCCCCTCTCTCTGTTGGGGGCTAACTTAATTTGGGGCGCAGTTAGTCTGGCCGCTTTTTACTTTTTGTTCAGAGCGACCACCGATTCCAGTCTTAATCGCACAACCATTGCAGCAGGGGCTGGACTACTCGTGCTTGTCATCATCGTTGGCGGTGGTGAAGCACATTCGGCTTTCTCCGTAAAGTCAGTGGCGCAAAGTATTCAATCTAAAAAAGTTTCCAGCAAGGCAGCGCCTACCTTTAAAAAAGGTGTTACCCCAGTTGCCTTATCCCCAAAAACAGTTAAAAATCGCATGAACAAAAATATGAGTGACGTGCCTAATTCTCAATATTTTCATTTAGGTGACATTCAGGCCCAATACTATCATGGCAAGCCTGTTTACATTGCCCCAGTTGAGTTTGATGGCTTTTTCAAATATCTATCGGCTAAGCAACGAACCCCAGGGTACTTTATAATTGACGCCACTTCTGTTAACGCAGAACCTAAATTTGTCCGCAAAGCAATGAAATATACCAACGCCAGCTACTTTAACAACAACGCGCAACGGCATATTTATCAGGACTATCCGCAATGGCTCGTTGCTGACAATAGTGAACCTCAATTAGAAGTTGATGAAAATGGAACCCCTTATTACATTGAAACAACCTACAAATCCATGGCATTAAGTCATCGAATTAATTATTCAAAACTGCATGTCATTGCGGTCAACGCGGTCACTGGAAAAACTAATTTATATAGTTTAAAGAATCTGCCAAGTTGGATTGATGAAGGAATCACGTCCGACGTTGCCGACTATATGAACACCGCCTACGGAAAATATCAACGTGGTTGGTTAAATATGCACCTCAGTAAAACTGGCATTCAGGTCCCCACCAACAGTGAAGTGATCTCAACGTTTGATCGTCAAGGCCAGGTTCAATACTTCACTGATTTTACAAATCCACGTTCAGATGCAGATAGTGCGTTAGGCTATTCCATGATTAACGCCCGGACCGGGAAATTAGTTTACTACAAGACACACGGAATTATGGATTCAGATGGTGCAAAGAATAATGCCGATAACAACTATAAGGCACAGCAATGGAAATCCTCAATGCCGGTTATTTATAACATTAACGGCAAGCCGACTTGGGTCCTCTCAATTTTAGATGGCACTAGTGCTTTCCGCGGATATTATTATATTGATGCGTCCGACCAATCTGTCCACGCCACTGGGGATAACGCCAACGAAGCTGTGGATAATTTCCGCCAAGCGTTAGTCGATAGTGGTACCAGTGCAGGCAATACGGCCGGTGCCAAGCTTAAAACCATTTCGGGAACCGTTTCTCGAGCTGTCATCGTTACAAAGAGCAACAATCAAGCCTTACTATTTACCTTGAGTGGTAGCAACACCGTTTATACTGTTGATGGCGATGATTTCCAAAAAGCACTATTAACTCAAACTGGAGATAAAATAACAGCTAAAGCTTATGTAGTTAAAAGCAAATCGATTGGTAATGTTGAAAAATTTGTAAATACTAATCTAAAATAAAGTAGTTCATTAAAAATAGGAATCAAAAATTTCAATTAAGAAATTTTGATTCCTATTTTGTTTAATATTCATTATTAAGCCAGAATTTCCAGATTATTAGTGTTCCTAATCAATATCATCAATATGTGGCACGTCAATCTTTCTCTTTCTAACTGATACTTCATAAAAGATCCAAGCAACTAGTGCGAAGAAAACAGGACCAATCACTGTCCAAAATGCCGTGTAATAATCATGAATAGAAAGTGGTTCAATCACCGTGAAAATAATTCCAACCAGAATAACTAACCACGTAATGATCGTAATTGTCAACGTCATCGCCTTCGTCTTAAAGAAGACAAAGGGCCGCTCTAAATCGGTACGTTTTTTGAAGAATGGAAAGGCCCCAACCAAGAATAAGTATGGAACCGCCGACGAGATATTTTCCATATCTTGTAAAATGGTGTAGAACGACTGGGCGTTGCTACCACCAAATGAGACGGCAAATATGATCACAACCACGATAATGGCCTGCACCCACATTGAATAAGCCGGCACACCATATTTGTTTAGTTTGGTCATCTTTTTAGGCCAAAACTTGGCTGGTGACCCCATGATAAATGATTTCAAAGGTGAATAAACAAGCACGAAAAAGGCACCCATATCGGATAGAAATTCTTCAATTCCAATTACCCGAGCGAACCAATTTCCCATCGTAATGCTGGCGGCTGCCGATAAATGCATCGTTTTCCCAATTGAAACACCTAAATTATTCATTAAAACGTAAAGCACGTTTCCTAAATCACTCGTCTTGTTACCAAGGACGGCATGCCAGTTTGCGCTGACTCCCCAAAGAAAGATTCCGAGTGAATAGGCAACTAACATAATGATGGTTGAAATAATCATTGCGCGTGGAAACGTCTTGGAGGAATCTTTAACGTTGTCCACAACGCCACCCATAGTTTCCATCCCACCATAAGCAAAAATTGCATACACAATGAAGGACATAATCGCAATTGGTGAAGAAAACTGACTATTTGGTGAATGGATAATTGAACGAGCCGTAAATGGCTGTGCCAAATGGCCCCCGTGCACTGCCAACAATACTAAGCTAATTAATAAGAATAGCGCCGTAATTGTCAACGTGATCGTCCCACCAAACGCTGCGAATCGCGCAATTTGATTAATTCCGTGCGTAGAGAAAAATGTCACAGCAATCATGAAGACAATCGCGATTAATCCAATCGTTTGGATACTATTGAATCCCAAAAAATGCCACGATTGGGTAGTATCGTGCCCCGAAAACATCGTCGCAAACGGAATCCAAATTTTTGATGCTTCAGATACCAGCCACACAATCCAACCTGATAACCAAATAAAAGTTCCAATGAATGCTAGTTTTTCGCCAATCGATCCGGCTAACCAAGAATAAATTCCGCCATGGGCCTCTTTAAAACTAGATCCATACTCGGCAAACATCATTACACTGGGCAAGAAAAAGAAAATTGCCCCCAATACATACCATAAAATCGCGCCATACCCCATTTGATCATAGGCAACTGTGGTATTTGAAATCCCATAAATGGAGGTAAACACCATAAGAATCAGGCCGACAAGCCCGATTTTATGTTGCTTCGTGTTTTCCAAATCGTCCAAAACAAATCCTTCTCTCTAAAATAAAAATACTTGCCTATTCTAGCACTTTTTATACACAAAATATGCATTTTTTTAAATAATAAGAAAAAATAAAGAGACTGGAAAAATCCAGTCTCTCAAAATATTAGCTATCTAACTTAATCTGTGTTTTTGATGTATCCCCACATTTGCAACAACCGTTCCAACAATAAATAGTAAAAATACTAAGTTAAAAATGACGGCTAAGCTAGTTGCGATGGTAAATGCTTCAAATGCAATTGCAACGAAGGCCCACGATTGACCAATTAACCAAATCACCAAACCATCTAGTAAAGAAAGATTCCATAGCTTTACGTTTAAAACATCTAAAAATGCTGGTATATGGAAACAGAATTCATCCCTTGTATGGTTATTCATAGTGAAACTTACCAATCCGATTAAAATTTCGGCTACGAAAAACACAATCAATACCATCACCAATGAAGTCATCTGATCACCATTTGCAGCTGTAAATTCAGAAACTGGATGCCCCCAGAAATTAATTAGAGTTGGAATCTGTAATTGCAGATTATCACCAAAAAACATGACTGTGAGAATTTCCAGAAAAATATTTGCCAACATAACACCACTTAATTTGTATTTAAATTTTGCAATCATAATTACTCATCCTCCCCTAAATGATTAATTTAAGCTTTTTGAAAGCGCTTCATATACGACTCCATTATACAACCTATTCGTAGTTTATCAATCAATCCATTGATTTTAGTAACTATTTGGCAAATAAAAAGCGCAGGTCCTTGTTGCAACCTACGCTTTTTATTTTATTTATGAAAATATTCTCTTTCTGCTTCTTCTCTTGCCTCAACTGCGTCATCAAATTTAACGAAGCTTTTAAGCAAAACATATTTACCACGAAACATTAATCTCGCAAACCATACCTGTTGCTGTTGATCGTATGATACGCCAATCACGCCGCTATGATTCTTTTTCCCCTTTCGAATTGAGGCGTAGTTTACACCTGATGGGCTAGTAAAATTATTGGGATTTCCCTTAGACTTCTCGAAGAAGCAGTTTTTCTGACTATTTAGCTTAGCCAAATCCCGTCGAAGACATCCACAACTTCTGCTAGTGCCATTTCTTAAATTATAACCGTCTACAATCACATGATTACCGCAGTCACAAAGGCATTTCCACTGTGCGTTTCGATTTTTAACTTTTTTAGTAGAACGCTTGATGACAAGCAGTCGTCCAAATCTTTGTCCCGTCAAGTCGTACATATCAGTCACCGCCTATTACCGAACATAACCAAAAAAGAAGCAATCCAGCATTTAAGCCTAATCACTTCTAATTCATTACCTATCCCGCAAATATACGCATATTTCATCCGTCATTTTTGGTCATCTAGAAGCAGGTTTGCTTAGTTAATTTTTATTTTTTCTGCGTTTCTTAATACCAAATAATGTCAATAATTATATAAAAGTCGATATATAAAATATACAGACTCATATTAACATTATATTGAGCCTTCAGAAGGCCTTTTTCACAAAAACGTTTAATGTTTATGGTTAATTACTTAGTTAAGCGTTTAATAATACTTTTTAAAAATATGTCTCTTGCTTTTATTATACTGCTTAAGAAAGGATATGTACCGTTCATTAATTTAAAATAGTAACAATCGTCGAATTTTATCGATTGAAATATTCGTGATAGTCACAATAAGTAATTTATTCGATATCCAGGGTACTTCTTTTAAATTTCAAGCACCCATTATAAAATACGCATATTTTGGCAAATCATTTTTAGATGTTTCAAAATTTGGGATTGCTGATTGACATTCCTATCCGTTACTAACACAATGGATTAGGCACACTAAATATGGTTTTAAAGGAGCACATTAATCGTGGCACTGAAACGCATCAAAAAATATTTTTTAATCTTGTTAGGTATCATCTTTGCAATCATAATCGGATATATCATCTATTTATTTGCAACCTATTATCGCCTACCCAACTATCAAACGTTGGCAGCTTCCAATAAACAATCTACTTTGTTAAAGCCCAAATGCGAGTACCGGGCCATGACTTACAACATTGGTTATGGCTCTTATCCGCCTAGTTACAGTTTTTTCATGGACGGCGGTAAATTATCGGTAGCTTACAGTAAAAAATCCGTTAGACAGAGTATTGCAGGCGTTACCTCAACCACTAAAAAGGTTGATCCCGACTTCGCCTTTTACCAAGAAATCGATACTAACGGTGATCGTTCGCAGCACGTAAATGAAGTTAATCTTGTCACGAAACACTTAACCAATTATGGCTCGGTTTTTGGCCAAAACTATGACTCACCTTACTTATTTTATCCATTCACACATCCAATCGGTAAAGCACGCTCAGGCCTTCTCACCTTAACTAAGGCAAATGTCGTAAACGCATCTCGTCATTCCCTACCAATTGCAACTGACCTCAGTAAATTTACCGATCTTGACCGAGCGTTTACAGTGACCAAAAGTCGGGTAAGTAATGGAAAATATTTTTTGATGGTTAACATTCATATGTCGGCGTACACAAAGGACAAATCAATTCAAAACGCGCAATTCAAAAAGTTATTTACTTTCATTCAAGATGAATATCAAAAAGGAAATTATGTCCTTGTGGCCGGTGATTACAACCATGCAATTTTGAAAAATAGTTCTAAGATCTTTAAAACTAGCACACCAAAACTGACTTGGACCAATCCTTTTCCAAAAAATAAATTACCCAACGATTTTTATATCCCGACAATGGGTTTGAAACAGGCTGCAACGCCTTCTGTACGTAACTTAAACCAGCCATATAAAAAGGGACGTACTTTCGTAACGATGATTGATGGCTATATCCTATCCAAAAATATTTCTGCCAAAAAAATTCACGTTCACAATACCGAATTTAAATATTCTGATCATAACCCCGTTGTTTTAGATTTCGAATTAAAGTAACCAACTAAAAATAGGGTCTACACTTTCTGGTATTGGTGAATA
>NZ_JQBD01000094.1 GCF_001437255.1 Pediococcus damnosus
TAAGGCACCTAGGAAAACTTGACACATACGAATTAAGTTTGGACTTGTAATTTAGTCTTAAATTAGGTACGATATAAACTGTGCTTAAGCACAAACCCATACTTAGTTTTTCGAATCACCAACGATTACTCAGTTTCGGGCAATATATATAAAGGGGTGAAAAAAATGGCAATTTCAAAGGAAAAGAAAACTGAAATCATTAAGAAATATGCACGTAAAGACGGTGATACTGGTTCTACAGAGGTCCAGGTCGCAGTTTTAACAGCTGATATTAATGAAATTAACGAACATTTAAGTGTCCATAAAAAAGATTTTCATTCACAACGTGGTTTGATGAAGAAAATTGGTCATCGTCGTAACTTGTTAGCATACTTACGCGGTAAAGATATTCAACGATATCGTGACTTAATCCAATCATTAGGCTTACGTCGTTAATCACAAAGAGTGGGAGCTTCGGCTTTCACTTTTTTTGTACCCAAAATTTGGAATTGTTGATATGAAAATGAAGAAAATAGACTAAAATCATTTATTTACCTTATGTTTAAATACTTAGAACGCAACTCTCACTATAAAATGTGGTAAACTTAAACCAGTTTATACGTCGAGACAGAATGAATTTTAAAAAACACAATAATCGTGTGTTTCGTTAAGTAGATTGAATTTATAAGTTCAAACAAGTTATAAATAAGAGATTAAATTTATACTTGGTAACTGAAAATTCATCTAAAATGGCACTCTAGCGTTCTAACCAGACTATGAGATTTTACAAATTTCATAGTCCATTAATGCATCAGAGTATTTTGATAGATAAACAATTAATGAAAGTATTTAAAAAAATTTTGAGGTGGAATAATGAGTAATAGTATTAGAATAATCCCATTTAGTGGGGTTCGTGAGAATGGCAAGAATATGTATGCCGTTGAAGTAAATGATTCCATTTACATTCTAGATTGTGGATTAAAGTACCCAGAAAATGAGCTTTTAGGAATTGATGTTGTCATTCCTGATTTTTCTTATTTAGAAAAACATAGTGATAAAATTGTGGGTGTTTTTCTTACCCATGGGCATGCAGACGCAATTGGCGCCTTGCCTTACTTTTTAGATAAGTTCCCAGTTCCTGTATTTGGTTCAGAAATGACAATTGCACTGGCCAAATTAAACGTTGAAAAAGATCCTAAATTGAAGCAGTTTAGTGATTTTCACATTGTAAATGAAAAAATGGAAATCGATTTTGGCGATGTAACAGTTGGGTTCTTCAAGACGACCCATTCTATTCCTGAATCATTAGGAATTGTATTGAAGACTGAAGAAGGCCAGATCGTTTATACTGGTGACTTTAAGTTTGACCAGACAGCTGCTCCAGAATACGCAACTGATTTTGGACGTTTGGGTCAAATTGGTGCAGATGGCGTTTTAGCATTATTGAGTGAATCGGCTAATGATGAAAATCCCAAACCTTCAACTAATGAACGTGATATTGCTAATTATATTTTAGAAGCTTTCAAATATCATAAAGGGCGGATCATTGTCGCTTCTGTGGCTTCTAATATTTTACGAATTCAACAAGTTCTGGATGCTGCGGCTCAATCAGATCGAAAAGTTGTGTTAACCGGTCATGATTTAGAAAAAATTGTAAATACGGCACTCAGATTAAAAAAATTACATTTACCTACTGAAGATATTATTGTACCGTTCAACAAATTAGATAGTTTGGATAAAGAGCGGACCGTTGTTTTGGAGACTGGAAAAATGGGAGAACCAATTAAGGCTCTTCAAAAGATGTCCAACGATCCCGGTAAAGGGGTTCAAATTGGACATGGCGATTTAGTATTCATTACAACCACGCCATCGCATGCTATGGAAACTACTGTAGCTAAAACGAAGAATATGATTTACCGTGCTGGTGGAGAAGTAAAGGCGATTTCAGATGATCTGAATGCATCTGGTCACGCTAGCAAAAATGATTTACAATTGATGATCAATCTTTTAAAGCCTAAGTACTTAATTCCAGTTCAAGGAGAGTACCGCCTTTTGAAGACCCATGTTCAATTAGCACAAGAAGCAGGGATGGATAAAGATCACATTTTCTTAACCCAAAAGGGCGATGTTTTAGAGTATAAAAATAATGAAATGCACTTGGGTGAAGGAATTGAAGTTGGCGACACCATGATTGATGGAATCGGTGTTGGTGATATCGGTAATATTGTCTTACGGGACCGTAAAACTCTTTCCGATGATGGGATCTTTATTGCAGTTGTAACTATTGATCGAAAGAAGAAAATAATTATTGGCGAGCCCAAAGTAACATCACGTGGCTTTGTTTATGTGAATAATGACCATGATTTATTGAAAGAAAGCAGCAGCATTGTTACGGAAGTCGTCCAGGATAACCTTGATAACAAGGAATTTGATTGGGGTCATTTGAAGCAGGATATTCGTGAGAAGATTAGTCGTTACTTGTTTGAACAAACTAAACGTCATCCTGTTATTCTTCCAGTGATCATGGAAGTTAATCAGCACCATCATAAAGTAGTGAAGAAAGCACCTGAAAAAAAAGCTTAAGAGATCAACTAAACTGGTAATGCCGGACATATGGCATTACCAGTTTCTTGGTTATCGGACGTTTAGGGAGATGAAAAAATGGCTGAATCTGATCAGATGAAAAAAATTAAACAGGCAGTTGCAGAAGAGCACTGGCAAACGGTTCTTAATTTAATTGAGCCTAATGTAGAGAAAATTCAAATTGATGCACAGTTAAATTATTTTTTTGTTCTCAGTTTATTTCGGACAAAACATTACGTGGAAGGCTTAAAATATGCCAATGATGCGGCAGATTTTTATTTGCAAAATGCCCAGAAAAGAAAATTATATTTTTCTTTAATGCTGGCGTGTCAAGATTTTTTAGATGCTCATCGTTTTTTGGAAGTTTTGCGGAAGCATCATTTTAACGATTTGGATCAATTTGAAGCTGATTTAATGAAAAAAGAAAACGAAACTCGTGAACAAAGCCAAACTTTGAATCAAAGACTAAAAAAGTTTTATCACCTAGGGGATTTATCAATTGCAGAGGCCAATAAAGAACTGGAAGTGGCTAAACAATTGCCTGCAGCAGAATATTTTCAAGCAGCTCAATTTATTTTTGTGGATCCATTTGTGCATCCGCTAATCCGTGCGACAGTTTTGGAAAATGTTGTGTTGATGGGTCAACAGAAGACGGTCAGTTATTATTGGCTAGATAATCAGAACCATGACGTTAACTTAAGTAATCTAAAAGGAATTCTTGATAATTCTGTTAATCAAGATTTAACGAATGCGTTGCAAAATAAGTTAGCTGATCAAGATCCGATTATGCTATCAGGACTCTTAAAAGAAAAGGACTTGTATTTAAGTTATGTTTACCCGTTTGCAAAACAGATTTTTTTGAAACCTTTGGATTGGGTGAATTACTGGCTGGATGAGTATTACGGCCGTGCACACCAAGTTACAAAGGCAACGCAATCTATAGAAAAATGGCAAACAAAATTTCATAATTTTACACAACAACTTATAGAAGATTCCGAGATAAATAAGTAAAAAGATATAAATAATTAAACTTTTTTGGCCAAATCGGTTTACAAACATCGATGTTCTTTATATAATGTTTAAGGATTCTCGTAGGTGAGACTTGGCCTTTTCATGAGGATGTAGTATAATAGTTTTTAAAGAATCCAGCCACGCCAAGGGCTGAGTAATTCTTACGAAAAATACAGGAGGTTCGTATTAATGGCAAAAGAACATTACGAAAGAACAAAACCCCATGTAAATATTGGTACAATTGGC
Organism: Pediococcus damnosus; assembly: GCF_001437255.1. Taxonomy (GTDB): domain Bacteria; phylum Bacillota; class Bacilli; order Lactobacillales; family Lactobacillaceae; genus Pediococcus; species Pediococcus damnosus. The sequence goes on from NZ_JQBD01000094.1 coordinate 3,820, forward strand.
CATATTGATCATGGAAAAACTACTTTAACAGCAGCAATTACAAAGGTTTTAGCTGCAAAAGGTTTAGCTAAGGCTGAAGATTATGCTGATATTGATGCAGCTCCAGAGGAACGTGAACGTGGTATCACAATCAACACTGCCCACGTTGAATACGAGACTGAAAAACGTCATTACGCACATATTGATGCCCCAGGACATGCTGATTACATCAAGAACATGATCACTGGTGCTGCACAAATGGATGGTGCTATCTTAGTTGTTGCTGCAACTGATGGCCCTATGCCACAAACTCGTGAACATATTTTACTTGCTCACCAAGTTGGTGTTGACTATATCGTTGTCTTCTTAAACAAGACTGATTTAGTTGATGATGACGAATTAATTGACTTAGTTGAAATGGAAGTCCGTGAACTATTATCAGAATATGATTATCCTGGTGATGATGTTCCTGTCATCCGTGGTTCAGCTTTGAAGGCTCTCCAAGGCGATCCAGAACAAGAAAAGGTTATCCTTCACTTAATGGATGTTGTTGATGAATATATCCCAACACCAAAACGTGATAACGACAAGCCTTTCTTAATGCCTGTTGAAGATGTCTTCACAATTACTGGTCGTGGAACTGTTGCTTCTGGTCGTATTGACCGTGGCGAAATCAAGGTTGGCGATGAAGTTGAAATCGTTGGTTTGAATGATCAACCATTGAAGTCAACTGTTACTGGTCTTGAAATGTTCCGTAAGACACTTGATTTAGGTGAGGCCGGCGATAACGTTGGTGTCTTACTTCGTGGTGTTAACCGTGATCAAGTTGTCCGTGGACAAGTTGTTGCTGCACCTGGTTCAATCCAGACGCACAAGAAGTTCAAGTCTGAGGTCTATATCTTAACAAAAGAAGAAGGTGGCCGTCATACGCCATTCTTCTCAAACTATCGTCCTCAATTCTACTTCCATACAACTGATGTTACAGGTGTAATTGAATTACCTGAAAACGTTGAAATGGTAATGCCTGGCGATAACGTTACATTTACTGTAGAACTTATCGAACCAGTTGCTATTGAAAAAGGTACTAAGTTCACTGTTCGTGAAGGTGGACATACTGTTGGTGCTGGTGTCGTTTCACAAATTGATGACTAATTAATTTTAAAAACAACACAGAAAAAAGATTTGGAATTCGTTCCGAGTCTTTTTTTGTATCCAAAATTTGGTTAAACTGGCGTTTTATTGCGTTTTTAGCAGCGATATTGGTAACAATCATTTACAATTAACAGCGTATACGGTAAACTAGCACACGTATGCAATAGTAATTGTAAAACTACTTTTTAATTGTCGGAGGGAAAATAATGACTGCAAAATGGGAAAAAAAGGGTGCTAATGATGGCAAATTAACTTTCGAAATTAGTACTGATAAAATTCATGAAGGCTTAGATAAAGCTTTCCAAAAAACACGAAAAAAATTAAGTGTACCTGGATTCCGTAAAGGACGTGTCCCACGCCAGATTTTTAATCAAATGTATGGTGAAGAAGCATTATATGAGGACGCTTTAAATATCGTTTTACCAGATGCTTATGAAGCTGCAATTGCAGAAGCAAAGATTGAACCAGTAGATCAACCAAAAATCGATGTTGATAGCATGGAAAAAGGCAAACCATGGGTCTTAAAGGCTGTTGTGACCGTTAAACCTGATGTTAAGCTTGGTGACTACAAAGGTTTAACCGTTGCAAAACAAGGTCATCGGGTAACTTCAAAAGAAGTTGACGCTGATATTGAAAAGAAACGTGAACAACAAGCTGAACTTGTTTTAAAAGAAGACAAGCCTGCTGAAAAGGGTGATACTGTTACCATCGATTTTGAAGGTTCCGTTGATGGCAAACCATTTGATGGTGGCAAAGCAGATAACTATGACTTGGAGCTTGGTTCAAATTCATTTATTCCTGGCTTTGAAGAACAATTAGTTGGTCATAAATCTGACGAAAAAGTGGACGTTAAAGTAACCTTCCCAGATGATTATAATGCCAAAGATCTTCAGGGTAAGGCAGCTGATTTTGCTGTTACTATCCACGAAATCAAGACTAAAGAGCTTCCTGATTTAGATGATGAATTTGCTAAAGATGTTGACGAAGAAGTTGATTCTTTGGAAGAATTAAAAGCAAAGACCCATGATGAATTAAAAGCTAAAAATGATGAAGCAGCTAGTCAAGCTAAAGAAGACGAAGCTATTCAAAAAGCCGTTGATAATGCAGAGATTAAAGAAGTCCCTCAATCAATGATGGATGAAGATGTGCAACGTCAACTTGATCAATATCTTGCAAATATGCAACAACAAGGAATTGACCCTAAGACTTACTATAAGATTACAGGTACATCTGAAGACGATCTTAAGAAACAATTAGCAGATGGTGCTGAAAACCGAGTTAAAACGAACTTAGTTTTGGAAGCCATTGTTGATGCTGAAAAGATTGTTCCAACTGAAGATGAAGTTGCTGCAGAAGTTAAAGATTTAGCTTCTCAATATGGTATGGAAGAGAGTGCAATTAAAAAGGCACTTTCTGAAGACATGTTGAAGCATGATATCGCAGTTAAGAAGGCTGTTTCTGTTATTACTGATTCTGCTGTAGAAGAAAGCAAAGCTAAGGCTGCAAAAAAAGCAGACAAAGCTAGCGATGCTGAAACTAAATAAAGCAAATTAAGTTTGACTAAAGAAAGAATCCATTCGTTTTAGTGGGTCTCTGTCAAATCGTATTGGT
>NZ_JQBD01000095.1 GCF_001437255.1 Pediococcus damnosus
TTCGTTCAAGTTATTTCTTGCAATCTGCCATAGTTAAAGCATTAGTTAGCAAATTTATTCTGCGCGGTGTGCTGCTTTGGCTGGTTGATTATCTAAGTCCGTCCGTACGACGATGACGTCACAAACTGCTGTCCGTGTGACGTAGTCCGTTACAGACCCGATTAATAGCCGTCCAACTGCGTTTAACCCAGTAGCACCAATCATAATCAAATCGGTGTCATTACCCCGAGGAACATCTTCAATGATGGTCCTCGGTGCCCCGTATTCAATGGCGTAATCAATCTTGTCAAGACCATCTGCCTTGGCATCAGCCACGTACTTGTCGAGGGTCTTCTTGGCCGTTTCTGTGACTTGTTCAGCCATGCTGGTATCAAGGCTAGAAAAGATTTGGAGAGCCCGTGTATCAACAACGTGAACGAGATGTAAATCAGCATCGTTACGTTTAGCCACAGCGACTGCTTTCTTGAAAGCTAATTCGGCTTCATAGGAACCATCGACTGGGACTAAAATGTGCTTGTATTGTTGTAACATAATATTCACCTCTCATTATTTTATACTCTTATCATACGTTATTTATCTGCAAATAAAAAGCGATATGGTAAAAAAACTGCGAGAAAGTGTAACCGATTACGCCTTAGGGAACCAGTGTAATAGAATCAATTGAATACTGATAATCGCAATAACGCCGACTAACAACATGGTTGAAATGAAGACCATGTTGTTCATGATGGTGGCGACTGCCGACAGCACACCAATCAGTAGCATAACAACACCACTGATCGTCAAGACACGACTTAATTCGTGACTACTTTCGGGATGAAAGACTAAGAAAGCACGACGTCGATGAGCATAAAAGTACCAACCAATTCCTAAAGCCAGCAGGGTATAGCAAGCCATTAAAATGGTGATGGCCATGAAGAGACCTCCTTAGTAAATGGTAGCGTCAAGAATCTTGTGTAAATGAANGGTAGATTGTATAGAAATAGGGAATGCTGGATGTAAGCTGATTCCTGAGACAACTTTTAAGAGAGGGTATAATGAATAAATCGTCTCTCAAAAGGAAGGAATTTTTACATGCCAACTCGTTACGACAAAGAATTCAAACAAAACATTATCAACCTATATAAGCAAGGCGAATCAGCTGCCCAACTGGCCAGAGAATATGGCATTGGCTATTCAACCGTTCATAAGTGGATCCAGGGCCAGGCCAAAACTCAATCCGGTAAATCGCCAGACGAAATCAAAGCGATGGAAAAGCGACTGGCTTCGCTGTCTGAGGAGAACGAAATCCTAAAAAAGACCTGGGCTTCCTTGCGCAGAAGTAACCAATATCTTTGATTACATTCAACAAGAAAGCCATCACCACCAGGTAACTAAGATGTGCCGAATCCTCGGTGTTTCCAGAGCTCAGTATTATCGTTATCGATCCCCAAAGCCTTCAAAACGCCGGGCCGAAGATGAGGACTTAAAACAACGGATTCTGCGGATCTTTGCGGAATTCAAGCAGCGATACGGCGTTATGAAGATCCACCATGAATGGAATCTGGAACTTCAACCACTGCAGCGTCCGTGCAGCCCAAGACGGATTTCCCGGCTCATGAAGGAACTGGATATCCACTCCGTTACCGTCAATAAATGGAAAGCGGCTTCGGCTTCTAAAACCAAGGTTGAACAGCGTCCCAACTTGCTTAAGCAGGATTTCTCGACCACTGGTTTAAATCAAAAATGGACCGCTGATATGACCTATATTCAAACGAAGCGTAATGGCTGGTGTTACTTATCAACCATCATGGACCTACACTCACGACGGATTATCGGCTATTCGTTCTCAAAAAAGATGGATACTGATTTAGTCTTAAAGACCCTGGAAAGCGCGGTTAAAAATCGAACCATTACTGGGGACCTGATTATCCACACAGACTTAGGATCACAGTACACCAGCGATGATTACAACCAACGGTTAACAGAACTACATATCCGCCACTCTCACAGCCGTAAGGGGTGTCCATACGATAATGCACCAATGGAATCTTTTCATGCTTCCCTCAAAAAGGAATGTGTTTATCCAGTGCCGGTCTTTGAGAATTATGAAACTGCCGCTGCTGTCCTTTTTGAATATGTGCATGCTTTCTACAATAGGAAGAGAATTCATAGTTCACTGGGCTACCAGACCCCCTTACAAGTTGAAATCGCAACACTTACGAGCCAAATGGCCGCCTGATTTAATGCTTTCCATGGTTCAAATAAGTTATTCATCACGATTAATGATTTATTTGAGCTGTGGAAGGTAAATGCGGTTCTGAATGTCTCTTAAAACCTGTCTCAAATATTGACTTCAATCCAACGCACAGTAACGCCGGTTGCGCAACAAGATAAACGCATCAGTCATGAATGTGGAAAAAGTCGTGTACCCACCACACACCGGTCAAAAGTAGCAGTGACCACGCTTGCTGCAGTGCGCACATCGCCAAAAATCCCGCCAAGAAGGCACCACTAGCATTGATCACAAGCGTCGCCACCGACACCCAAGTCCACCAGTTCTTGCCTAGCTGCGTCAGCACGTATTGCATCACGGCGCCGACCCCAGCGCCTAAAGTCACTAACATCACCATGTTTGTCGCCGCCTTCCCCAGGCTTCGGCGCATAAATACCCGCTAAACGCAGCGCCTAAACCAACAAGCAGCTCAAGCAAGAAGATCCTGATCTCGTACACCGGCGATTCGCCGACGTTTTTGTAAAGGTTCGGCACCATCGTCGAAAACGTCGTAAACGCGCCGACAAAACCAGTCCCTAACGCCAAAATCAGCCAGCCCGGCAAATCTATGTACACCGCTAGGCCATAAGTGACAAACTCCAGCAAAAATCTGCCGATCAGATTCATCGCCGTGGTGCCGAGCATCGTGTCGGCATCATTAAGCCACAAGCCAATTTCCCAGCAGGCAATCCCACCGAAACAGCCGCCGATGAACATCGCTAAAATATCTTGGTATCGCAATCGCTGCATTAAACTTCCCCGTAAAACGCGGCCACCAAAATACAGGCAGTCGCGTGGTTACACTCATCAAAATTTAATATAGCGTCTAGCGTTATAGCAAAACATACAGCTGTAAGACAAGCCCGCCTTTTGCACGAAAATTTGTCGGTCTGGCTTGCGCAAAATTTCGTAAGGGAGTATGCTTTGGGTGCTAAAAGTTAATCGGCGATGACGTTCGCCACTAAAACTAATTGGTAAATCAATTTGATGACGTCTACTGCACAGATTTTGCGTGCAGTAGACGTAGACGTCATCTTTTTTTACCGGAAGGAGCACAATTATGTCAGTAGTGATTGAATCTGTGAAGGCGCGCGAGATCTTCGACTCCCGCGGCAACCCAACTGTTGAGGCCGATGTTAATCTCTCGGACGGTACGCTCGGCCGCGCGGAGGTACCATCTGGTGCATCGACCGGCGAAAAAGAAGCCGTCGAGTTGCGCGACGGCGGCGACCGGCTTCAAGGCAAAGGCGTCTCAAAGGCCGTGGCCAACGTCAATACCGAGATCAACAAGGCTTTGCACGGCACTGACCCCTTCAACCAAGCCCACATCGACCAGCTGATGATCGACTTAGACGGCACACCTAACAAGGCTCGCCTAGGGGCTAACGCGATCCTGGGTGTATCAATGGCCACTGCCCGTGCAGCAGCCAACGCCTTGCACACACCGCTGTATCGTTACCTTGGCGGCACCGACTTGGAACTGCCACAAACGTTCCACAACGTGATCAACGGTGGTGAGCACGCCGACAATGGCATCGACATTCAGGAATTCATGATTACCCCAGTCGATCGTTCCAGCTTCCGTGATGGCTTCGAGAAAATCGCCAACACCTACCACATCTTGAAGAAGGTGATCGAAGAAGCTGGCTACACCACCGGCCTCGGCGATGAAGGGGGCTTTGCCCCTGACCTCAAGAACTCCGAAGACGCCTTGCAGATGCTGCATGACGCCATCATCAAGGCAGGCTACACGCCTGGCAAGGAAATCGCCATCGCCTTTGACGCGGCGGCATCATACTTCTACAACCGCGACACCAAGAACTATGACTTTGAAGGCAAAACCTACACACCTGCCGAATTAGGAGAATACTACATTCACCTGCTGGACAAGTTCCCAGAGATCATCTCCATCGAAGATCCTTATGGGGAAGAAGACTGGGGCCACTTCGCTGACTTTACCAAGAAGTACGGCGATCGCGTGCAACTTGTCGCAGACGATCCGGTCTGCACTAACCCAGCCTTGATCAAAGACGCCATCAAACGAGGCATGGCCAACAGTATCTTGATCAAGCTTAACCAGATCGGCACGGTCACCGAAACGCTGGAAGCAATCCGCTTAGCGCGCAAGAACGGCTACACTACCATGATGTCTCACCGTTCTGGTGAAACCGGCGACACCTTTGTCGCTGACTTTACCGTCGCCACGAACGCTGCGCAACTCAAGTCCGGCGCTCCAGCCCGTTCCGAGCGTGTGGAGAAATACAACCAACTGTTACGGATCGAAGAAGAACTTGGCGCTGACGGCACGCGCCTAGCCCACTTCCCAGATTCGGTCGACTTCGACTGATTAGCATTGATCCAGCGGCCGAGCACTAATATGTGCGCGGCCGTTTGTTATTTTGAAAAAAGCTGGTGTCTACTATGACCAAAAAGAATACGCTAGACGGCCTCACCCAAGCCGAAGCTGACCGGCGACTGGCCCGCGATGGCTTCAACGAAGTGGCCGAAACCCCCTTCAACTTTGCCACGGCCATTATCACCCGCCTGTGGGGGCCTAGCGCGTGGATACTCGAAGCGGCGCTGATCATTGAAATCGTGTTAGGCAAAGGCATCCAAGCCGGGTTCATCGTGCTAATGTTGCTCTTTGCCGCGGTCAATGGCGCGATTCAATCTTGCCGCGCCAACACGGTCTTACGCAGCCTATCACATGACTTATCGCCGACCACCGCAGTCAGCCGCGATGGCAAGTGGAAACAGGTGTCAGCCAAGTACTTAGTCGTTGATGACCTCATCAGCCTACGCCAAGGGGACATTATCCCCGCTGACGCGCGCCTGCTGACGGACACGCTGGAAGCCAACGAAAGCAGTATCACGGGCGAAGCCAAGGCCGTCAACCGCCCCCCTGGTGCCGGCACCGAAGTCCTCTCCGGCAACGCCTTAGCGATCGTCACCGCCACCGGTGCTAATAGCCGCAGCGGCAAAACAATCAGCCTGATCAACCAAAGCTCGGCGCCGGGCCATTTGCAGAAACTATTGGGCAAAATCATCGGCTATCTGGCAGCACTCGATGCAGTGTTGGCCGTGCTGTTGATCATCGTGGCCGTTGTCCGCCACGAAGACTTAGTTGCCATGCTACCGTTTCTTGCAATGCTGTTCATCGCGACGATCCCGATCGCCATGCCATCGAGTTTTGCCGGCAGACGGACTGACCCCGATCATCGAGATCCTAGATGCCGGCCACCGCGTCTATCAACGCATGATGACCTGGACGATCACCAAACTTTCATGCACCGCAGAGTTGCCGCTGCTATTGACATTAGGTTACCTGATTCTCCACTTCATTCCGCTGACCTTAAACGCGATGATCTTGGTCGCAATTCTGAATGATTGTGTGCCCCTTGTGCTCGGCACTGACCGCACAACGATCACACACCAGCCAGAAAGCTGGAATCTGGTAAACTTAGCAAGATCGCTGGTATCCTGGCCATAGGTTGGTCAGCGGTCGGCTACGGTTGGCTAACTTGGTTACAACAGCTCGGTCTTACTACTGATCAAATCAGCACCGGCCTTTACGTCTACCTTATCTTTAGCGCGATGTTGACGATCCTGATGACCCGCACCAAAAAGCCGTTCTGGGCTAACCTGCCCAGTCGTGCCGTGTCAATAGCAATCGGCGGCAACTGCGCATTGACGCTGGTTCTGGCACTTACCGGCTGGGGGATCGCCGCACTCAGTCCAGCATTAGTTGGCTTAGCAATCGTGATCACTGTATTAACTGGCATTGTGCTGACAGTGATTCGATTTGCGGCACGCATCTAGCGAACTTTCACCAGATCCACACCACTTTTGAACCCATTGGCCAATGTGTATTGGCTGATGTTTTTTTGCTTTCCTACGATTTTAGTTGCCTAATTTAACGTTTTGGTTTCACCGCCACGCTCAAATTCGGTCTGTATAAGTGTAACTAATTTTCTCAAATCTAGGGAGGCTGTATTCATGAGTAGTGAGCGTGAAGTGTCAAAAATGTTTGTCCGATATATGCAACGTGTGCTTCGCAACGAGCGAATCAACTTTTATCGAAAGCACCTAAGAGATGTTAAAGAAACGCCACTTGAGGACTGGTTATTAGAGGAAATCGTCGAACCATCCCATCTGTCCGACTTTCTTCTGATCGAAAACGAAGTTGCCAATCTCGAATCATTCATCGAAAATGAGAAGCTGTCTAAAATCTCTTAAGTAATAGT
>NZ_JQBD01000096.1 GCF_001437255.1 Pediococcus damnosus
AGACTGAATCAGGTATTAAAACTAATTATATCTAACACAAAAGTTGTTATAGAAACAGTCATTGAGCTATCTAAAGACAACGACTTCCCTAGTTCGGAGGCGTTTTGGCCTCAGAGGTGAAATTTATCTTAGCGATTTTTGCTTAGATAAAGGTCGAATTTGAAGACAAATGATCTGCTTGGCTTCAAATCGTGCCCACCCCGTTCCAGGCCAAGTGAGCCGTAGAACGACAATTAACCTAATTTTTGTGGATTAAGCCGTTTAATAGCAGTAACTGAAGTCATTTTTGTACTTTCAACCTTTAGTTCCTACTATTAAAATTTCTGAAAGAAGGCTCACCTATGAATTATCAACAACTTGCACTTATTTTTATTCTTAGTTTCGCTTACATTACTATGAACACCATTCGGACCCTTTTAGAAATGAAGGGGTATAAACTCTTGGCTTCCTTACTTTCAATTGTTGAAATTGTCACTTATGTGGTGGGCCTAAGTTTAGTATTAAGCAAACTCAATAACGTTTGGAATATTGCTGCCTACGCACTTGGCTATGGCGCCGGGATTTACTTTGGAACCTGGTTGGAAGACCGACTCCGCCTTGGTTTATTAAATGTAAATGTCATCTTACCTAAAACCGATGAAAGTAAACAATTTGCTGAAACTATTCGCGAAGAAGGCTACGGGGTAACCGTCAAAAACGCTCAAGGACGCGAAGGTGCCCGTTTGGAGTTTGAAATTTTAACTCCTCGAAAACGAGAACAACATCTCTATAGTTTTATTGAAGCTAATAATCCAGACGCCTTCATTATTTCCTACGAACCTAAATTTATTAAAGGTGGTTTCTGGCGCAAAAAATTACGAAAACGGGTCCAAAATCGGAACCGAAACATTGAGTAGTTGGCTTACTTTTGCTAGAATAAGGTTTAACTAAAACGAAATAGGGTGATCTGGTGAAACAAGGAACAAAGATTTTAACGTTGAACAATGGATACCATTTATGGTCTCACACAGATGGCGAAGATAGTCAGATTCATTTGTTGGCCTTACATGGTGGCCCTGGTGGTACCCATGAATATTGGGAAAATTTTCACGATGAGCTTAAGAAACAAGGCTTAAATGTGCAGGTTCATTACTATGACCAATTAGGATCATGGTATTCTGACCAACCTGATTATTCTGATCCAAAGATTGCGGCTAAGTATTTAACTTATGATTATTTCTTGGGTGAAGTTGAAGAAGTTCGTCAAAAATTAGGAATCGACCACTTCTACTTAATTGGTCAGTCTTGGGGCGGTGCTTTAACCATGCTCTATGCTTTGAAATATGGCAGCCACTTGAAGGGTGCCATTATTTCTAGCATGGTTGATAATATTGATGAGTACTTGGAACATCAAGATGCAATTCGTGATGAAGCTCTCTCACCTAAAGATGCACAGTTCATGCGGGATTGTGAAAAGAATGGTGACTGGCATAACGACCGCTATCAAGAACTCGTTGAAGTTTTAAATGAGGGCTATGTTGATCGTAAACAGCCACCAGCAATCTCTCACTTAGTTGACACAATGGCTGTCCCCGTTTACAACGCTTTCCAAGGTGACAATGAATTTGTTGTCACTGGCAAACTAAAAGAATGGGATATCCGCGATCAAATTCACAAGATCAAGGTCCCAACGCTGTTAACTTTTGGTGAGCATGAAACAATGCCACTAAAATCAGCCCAACGGATGGCACAAACCATTCCAAATTCACGATTGGTCACAACACCAAATGGTGGTCACCACCATATGATTGATAACGCCCCTGTTTATTTCAAACACTTGGCTGATTATCTGCGTGATGTGGAAAGTGGTAAATTCTAGAACACGTTTCAGGAATAAATTTGAGAGTCACAAAAAACCTGCAATTTTTTTGCAGGCTTTTTGTTTACTTATCAATTCGTAATTTTTCAACGTTTAATTCTTTATCAATCCAATCGGTATAAAACCCATCTTCATGACTGACAACAATCAAATTACCCTTAAATCTTTGCAGTGCTTCACTCAGTGCTGCCTTAGTTTCGTCATCCAAATGGTTCGTTGGTTCATCCATAATCAAGAAGTTTGATTCAACTAATTCCAATAAACAAATTTTAACTTTAGTTTGTTCACCACCGCTTAAAATGCTCATGGATTTCTGTGTATCTGCCGCGTTTATTCCACACTTCGCTAATTTTGTACGAATAGTTCGGGGCTGCATATCCGGATACACATTTTGAATCGTTTGTAATGGCGTTAATTCAGGACGATCCCAAACTAATTCCTGGCTAAAATAGTTAACCTTTGCAGATGGCGAGAAAACTGTCGTACCACTCAAAGCGGGAATCTTCCCCAAAATTGATTTAATTAAGGTTGATTTCCCAGCCCCATTAAATCCTGAGAAGGCAATTTTTTCTCCCGCTGTCAAACTAAACGTTACCGGTTCCAACAACTGTCTTTTACCATAACCCACTGCCAACTTTTTAACAGTCACTGAATTTTGCGAACCCGTTTCTAAATAAGGAAAATCAAAGTGAGAAAGTAAATTTTCACTTGGTGGATCCACCCGATCAATATGTGACAACATCTTTTCTCGCGATTTTGCCATCGTTGAATGTGAGCCAGCCTTGTTTTTTCGAATAAACTTCTCAGCTTTTTCAATCACAACCTGTTGTTTTTCAAAGGCTTTTAATTGAGCTTCTTTACGAGCCTCTTTTTGTCTCATCGCTGATTTAAAATTACCCCGATACTTTGTAATTTTTCCGAAAGCCACATCACAAATACAATTGGTAACTTCTTGTAAGAAATCATAATCATGAGAAATGACCACAAAAGCCCCGGTAAAATTAGTTAAATAGTTTTCCAACCACTCGATGTGAGCCGTATCCAAGTAGTTAGTCGGTTCATCCAAAAGTAAAACGTCGGGATTTTGGAGAAGGAGTTTTGCCAAAATGATTTTTGACCGTTGTCCACCACTCATTTCACTAACAATATGGTCTCTGCCAATATCATCTAACCCTAAACCGCTCATCACACGCGCAATTTCCGTATCAATTTCATAAAAATTGTTTGCTTCCAGAGTTTCCTGAATCCGACCCGCTTTCTCAAGTAACTCATCATCCAAGTTTTCAGCATATTCGGCATAATCTTTATCCATGCGATCCTTCAACTCAAACAAATGCGCATAGGCCGTTGTTAAAAATTGATAAAGCGTATCGCCCGCCGGAATGTCTGCGTACTGATCCAAATACCCATAAGTCACTTTATTCTGCCATTTAATCGAACCTTCATCAGACAAAATGGCTCCTGTTAATATCTTGATTAACGTACTTTTTCCAGCACCATTTTGGCCAACAATCCCCATATGATCTTGTTTATTGAGGTCAAAACTAGCGTCGTCGTACAATTTTTTATCTGCAAATCCGTGTGATAAGTTTTCAACTGCTAATATACTCATAATTCTCACTTTCTATCCGTTCCATAAATATCCATCATCAACCGTATCACAAACGCCTAAACAGCGTCAACTGCGGCCCATTCACAAATGGGAAATATGCTATACTATTGTTAATTATACTCAGTAAGGAAGTTTTCTATTATGAATGTTCGTGAAATTGATCATCTTGTTCTAACCGTTGCCGATATCGAAAAGAGCCTTCGCTTTTATCACGAAGTCTTTGACATGCCAATCCTGACATTCGATGACGATCGCAAAGCAGTTCTCTGTGGCAAACAAAAAATTAATTTTCAACTCAGCAACCACCCGCACAATCCGGTAGCTACTTACCCGACGCCAGGATCCGCTGATCTTTGCATCGTTGTGAAAGATAAAATGCCTGAAGTAATCAATCATCTTAAAAGTTACTACGTTGATATCATTGAAGGCCCCGTTCAAAAAACTGGTGCACATGGGAAACTGACGTCAGTGTATGTCCGTGACCCAGATGGAAATTTAATTGAGATCAGCAATTACTAATTTAGTTTTTCAATAATAAAAAGTTTTTGGCTTAAAATAAGTCAAAAACTTTTTTAGTATTATTTTCTTACTTGTCCATTCCCACGCACAACATATTTAGTCGATGTGATTTCGTTTAAGCCCATTGGTCCACGCGCATGTAACTTTTGGGTACTAATCCCAATTTCAGCTCCGAATCCAAATTCAACGCCATCCGTAAACCGCGTTGACGCATTTACATAAACAACGGCGGCATCGATTTCTTTGGTAAACCGCTCGCTATGCGCATAATTATTCGTAATAATTGCTTCACTGTGTTTCGTATTATAACGATTAATATGGGCAATTGCTTGATCTAAATTGTCCACCACTTTTATTGCCATGATATAGTCGTTGTATTCTGTTCCCCAATCCGCTTCGGTTGCTAAACTAATTTCTGGTAAAATTGCTTTAGCGCGTTCGTCTCCACGTAAATCAACATTAAAGGGTTTCAAAGCCTTGGCAACCATAGGCAATAATTTAGCCGCAACTGCTTGGTTGACAACTAGCTTCTCCATAGCGTTGCAGACTGATGGTCGTTGCGTTTTGGCATTAACGACGATATCGGTGGCCATTTGTAAATCAGCCCCCTCATCAACATAAACATGACAATTTCCGGCGCCAGTTTCAATTACAGGGACTTTGGCTTTTTCCACAACCATCTTGATAAACTTCGCACTCCCACGCGGAATTAAAACGTCTAAATAATCGGTTAATTGCATCAAAGCGGTGGCCGTTTCATGGGAAGTATCGGTAATTAATTGGATGCTATCTACCGCAACTTTTTCCGCCTGCAATGCCTGACGTAAAGCAGCAACTAAGGCTTGATTAGAACTAATGGCCTCTTTGCCACCTCTTAAAATAACGGCATTCCCGGATTTAAAAGTTAATCCGGCAGCATCTACCGTTACATTTGGTCGTGCTTCATAAATCATGCCAATCACGCCTAAAGGTACTCGGACCTGAGAAATTTCCAACCCTGCTTCGGTCGTCCAACCTTTCAATACTTCGCCAATTGGATCCGCTAAATCGGCAGCCTGTTCCAATCCAGCTGCCATACTATTGACACGAGCATCGTCCAATTGCAAACGATCCAACATCACCTTACGCACACCATTTTTCTCAGCATTTTGCATGTCAATTGCGTTGGCCTTTAGAATTTCGGGAGTGGCCTGCCGAACTTGGTTGGCCATTGTTTTTAAAACCCGATTTTTCTTCACGGTTGATAATTGAGAGAGTCTTTGTTCTGCAGCTTGAGCTCGTTTACCCATTTCCGTCAAAGTCATCATACTAATCCTTCTTTCGTAACCGTTTGTTCTGGGGCGAAAAGGGTTCCCACCGGTTCACCAGCCAAAATATTATAAATGATCCTGGGATTCTCACCATTGGCCAAAACCATTTTTTGATTATTACTCAAAATTCGTTTTGCCGCCTTTAATTTGGTTACCATCCCACCAGTCCCAAACTTGGTTCCACGACCACCAGCGGATTGAATAATCGTACTGTCAATGCTCGTCACGGTATGGTACAACTCTGCGTTGGGATCCGTTAACGGATTACTAGAATAAAAACCATCAATGTCGGATAACATAATCAACAAATCAGCATCAATTAAATCAGCCACAACTGCAGATAATTGATCGTTGTCGCCAAATTTTGTTTTATGATCTAATTCATCAACAGAAACCGTATCATTTTCATTCACAATTGGAATTACATTTAACTTCAACAATTCTTGGAAAGCATTAAAAACATTCTTTTTGCTCTGAGGATAAACCAGCACATCACGCGTCAATAACATCTGCGCAACGGATTTACCATAATTTTGAAATTCACGCTCGTATATACCCAGTAATTCTCCTTGGCCGACTGAGGCCACAGCCTGTTGCGCTGGAATTGTTTCCGGACGCTTGGTCAATCCAAGTTTGCCCATTCCGACACCAATTGCTCCCGAAGAAACTAAGACAACTTCTTTACCCTGATTTTTTAAATCACTGAGGACAAAAGCTAGGCGTTCAATTGCCCGTAAATTTAATTGACTTGTATTTTGATACAATAAGGAACTTGTCCCAATTTTAATCACGATCCGTTTTGCTTCTAAATTTCTTTTATTCATGCTGCCACCATTTTCATTTAATAAATTTCATATCAGAATGTTCTACACGCGTACTATCATACCGGAATTTGTGGGTTTGTCCAAATATTCGTCCTTTATCACCCAACTTCATTTTTGGATACAAAAAAATTGGGGTTCTACAATATCTGTTGTTGGTAATAG
>NZ_JQBD01000097.1 GCF_001437255.1 Pediococcus damnosus
TTTCACTTTCCTACTAAAACTTTACACTAACCCGCTACACATGTGATTTGGGATATGCTCCAGAATGGAACAGCCACAACCGCTGGGACAGATGGGTATGGAAGCACAAATTTTTTTGAAGGTAAAACCCTCTTCTACAGTGGTTCTTCGGCTGCAATTTCGACACTTCAGGCGTCCACACCTAAAAATTTGCACTGGAGTACAACGTCATTACCAAGTTATAAGGGTAAAAAGTCAGCAGGAATGGCAGGAAATGATATTGTAATGTTTAAATCTGCTTCAAAATCACAACGTAAAGGCGCCGCTGCCTTTGTAAAATATTTAATGAGCAAGAAGCAAACCATTAGTTGGGCAGAAAAAACGGGTTACGTGCCGTTGACCAAATCGGCTCAAAAAGATACTGATTACCAAAATTACTTAGTAAAGAATCCGACTGCAAAGGCCGCGGTACGGTCACTTAGTTTTGGTTTCCAAGACCCAGCATTTATCGGGTACGAACAGTATTTCTCCGCCTTAAATAAATCCATCGGTCAAATGACGGATAATCATGTGACCCCTGAAAAAGCACTGGGACAGTTGCAAGTACAGATTGGAAAGATGGATACACAAAATTAATTGATTTAAAAATATATAATAAACTCGAACCACAAACTTAAGTAACCAAAAGGCCAGAGACAAAATCAGAATTGATTTTGCTTCTGGCCTCTTTTTATCTTAAAACATTAGTAATCTACTAACTTAATAAAATCTTTTTATATTATTTAAATGCTGCAACTGCTTCACCTAAAGCATTCGATAATTGTCCTAAATCTGACTTGATTGCATCATTATCATCAGCACTTGATGCTTTTTCCGCTTTCGTCTTATTAATCATAGAAGTGAAGTGCGTCCGCTGACTGGAAGAAAAACGACTCTTAAATAAATTATAAATATTTTCAAACGCTGCAAGATCCTTTTGTGTTCCATTATATGATTCGTCAATATTCCAACCTGAACCATAGTTTTCTAATTGAACGGCAATATCTTGTAAATCATTTTGAGTATATATCGTGGAAGCTAGACCCGTCCCTTGAATATAATCCTGAAATGCGGCTCTATAACTACTAAATGATCGAGGTGCATTACCCGCCTTTACATAGCCACTCCAAATCCAGCCTGATGCTTTGTTTGATTTAATGTACTGGTAAGTATAAGTCTTACCATCAGTTTTTCTAACCTTTGCTTGTTCTGTTCTCGTGAAAGTCGTACTCTTATAGTTTTTACCATAATGAGCAACCTTACTTAGTTTAGCAGTTGTAAATAATGTTCCTTTTGAAACATGAACCTTGGTGTCTTTAATATTAGTATATTTCAAAACACCATTACTAGCCTTACCATTTTTAACATATCCATGCCAAATCCAGCCTTTAATCTTGCCAGCTTTAATATATTGATAGACGGCTTTTTTACCATTCTTCTTAACAGTTGCCTGTTCAGTTTTGGTAAAAGTTGTGTACTTATAATTTTTGGCATAATGTGCTGTCTTACTTAGCTTAGCAGATGTATACATCGTTCCTTTTGCCACATGGACTTTTGCATCCCGAATATTAGTGTATCTTACAACACTTGTTCTGCTTGCTTGAGCAGTCGTAATTCCTGATGCACTAAATCCAAATAAACTTAGACCTAAAATGGTTCCAATAATTGCCTTTTTCATTTTCCTATCTTCCCTCGTTCAATATTTTTTATTTACAACAGTGGCTATTATATAAAATGGACGTGACACATTATGTCGCTAACAAACTTAGTAACAAATAAAATTACTTTTTAATCAGTTTTTTTAAACGCTTCATCTTTAATCATTTGGACGTCGATTTCAAAAAAGTGAACATTTGGCATTTATTAACCGTTATAGAATTCCTCTATTCGTTGCGACATAAGCCACTCTGGTACATTTGCCAATTGTGCTGCCGTATGTGTAATAATGCTTGTCCGTGGTGCATTGAAAACCAAAAAATGATTTTGTTGATCTACTTTATCCAACGTTTTTTCATTCAACGCCATCGAAAGATCAACGACTCGCTCCACCAAATCGTTTGGTAGCAACAACGCCTCTGCAAGTTTGAAAACGGTCCACTTGTTCATGGCATCTTTATTTTCGCTAAAATCAGGAATATATTCTGCAAAATCAAGGATATACGTCGCCAATCCCTGTGCGACAAACCATGCTTGATTCTGATAAGTCATTTGTTTATCTGTAACAACTAATACAGCCTCAACGTTATGCCGATTCATGGCCTCTGTTTTTGGTTGATAAAGCATAAAATCCTTATCTAAATCGCTACTATAATTAATTCGGACTCGTAACGACTGCGCCAATGCCAATAAATCGATACAAGTACTGGTGGCAGAAAATTTCAGTCGCCCAAGGTAATCAATCATATCAGGAAAATCACGAATAATTTCACCATAGATATATTTACCATACTCGGGTTGTAATTCTATCGGTTTTTCACTATCATTATTGTTCGCTCGACTCACCAATTTTGGTGTGTCTTGTTGGTCATTTTCATCTTTACTCAAAGCTAACAACTCCTTCAAAACATGTTTAAAAACAATGTACTGACTAACTCAAAGAGTAGCGCACAACTTCATTTGTGCGCTACTCTTTGAAAACTAATTAAGCGGTAATTTTTGTAGCTTTTCGACTGCTGCAGATATTTTTTCTGCGGACAATGCAGCGGAATAGTGATCTAACTCAACAATTTTGGCCGCTTTAATGTCTAGTAAGTCACGATCCATCATGAGTTTAAGCACTTTCTCTGCTGCTTTACCAAATACAATTAAATAATTTGGTCGAATCAGATCGAGCTCACCTTGTAGCAACTTGGCGTTTTTACTTAATTTCTCAGCATTTTCAGGCCGTTTACTTGCTTGTGCAACATCCGATCCATTCGTCTCAAGATGATTCTTAATGATATCGGTCATATAACTACCTTTAAAAGGTGTGTTCAAAATCATTTTAACAATATTAAAATCACGACTATTTTTAGTTACATCATGGAAATTAGCCCAATCATCGGTACTGCATGCTCCGCGTTCGGACCAATTTAAGCCTAAAATGATTCCGTTGTTAGTTAAGTTTTTATGCCGATAATCAGCATCTTTTAATTGTAAATTAACGGGATCAATAGAACAGTCAGGTGTGTGAATAGTTTTTGTCACATCTGACACATTCCAAAGTGCCCAACTACCATATTTAGCATATTCTTTTTTTAAAGTGAAATAAGCTTCGTCTTTAATCATTGTTTTTTCTCCTTGTTTTTCAATCTAACGAACATTGCTTAACGCCCTACCATAAATCCAACCAATACTCTTGCCATTTACAGAACAACGGTAATATGGCGTCTTGGTTCCTTGCCGCGTAGCTTGCATGTTAATAGTTACTTTTCTGTTTCTGTAGGTCTTACCAAAATGCGTTAATTTCGTGGCATAGATACTTGAAGTTACGTGATTGTAGAAGTTGTTGGTAGGCTTCGAAACAACCGTAGCTGTCTTCTTCACAGTTTTATATTTAGCAACATTTACAAGTGCACCGCCGTAGATCCAACCGATAGTTTTACCACCGACTACACAACGATAATATGGTGTTTTGACGCCTGGTCGTTTTGCTGTCATGTTGATTGTGACGGTGCGACCTTTGTAAGTTTTGCCATAATGAGTGCGTTTAGCATTATATTTACTACCTGGAACGTGATTATAAAAGTCGTGACCTGGTACTAAACGAACTTGCATAGACGATTTCTGAGATTTATAACTTACAGGATCCTTTGCTGGTGCCTTTGGCGTTGATTTGTTCTTTGTATAATAAAAATAATTTGATAACATAGAGTAGGGTCCATATTCAGTGATTTTTACTGTTTTTACGTTTGATGTGTATCCTTTAATTTGTGGTACCTTAATTGTTTTTGTTTGACCTACTTTAAGATCTAACATAGGCAATGGAACAGAATGTTTGTAATCGCCTTCGCTAGGCGTATAATCCCGAATAAGATAACCGAGATCAGTAGCAGCACTTACCTCAGTCGGTTGAGCATTTAACACTGCAGTTGTTATTCCAACGCCTACACCCATTAATGAGATAGCTGCTAACGAAGTAAGTATAAATTTCTTTCCTGTTATTTTTAAGCTTTTCGAATTAATCATCATAAAACTCCTCCTTATTTTTCTATGTAAACATGGCTACATATATCCTTCTACATAGTACTAATAGTGGGTGTCATATTATGTCATTTGTGAGTGCTATACAAAATTTTATTTAAGCAACCAAAAAAATAACGCGATATTGAAAATTAATTCAATACCACGTTATTTGTTTAGTTCTTATTCAAGATATTGTTCACGAGCTGCACTCAACGCATCTCGCATCCGTTTGACCAGTGAGGGTGGCGAAACAACCTGTAAACCGGCTCCTTGGCTCAGTAACCACATCATTGCGCCGTCAACTTTAACATAGGCCTCAATAACCGTACTGCCATCCGCATTTTTCTGAATGACACGGGCATCAGGAAAGTTATCCAACGCCGTCTGTATATAGTTTCGATAAATAAATTTAATTTTGGTCAACGACCCTGAATCTACCAAATAGACTTGGTGACGATGATCCTGTAATGAAAAACGTTTTGCGTAATCGAGTTTCTTTCCGGGTGATTTATCCAAAATATCAACGATGCGGTCAAGGCGATATAGCCAATACCCACCGCGTTCTCTGCTCCACATAGCCACATAAAAATAGTGTATTTCAAAAAACACTGCAACCGGCTGAGCATGATGAATGAGGGGCTTTGGTTCTCCTGAATGACTACTATGATATGTAAAAACCAGTTTCTCATTGTTGGCAATGCAGGCTGCAATCCCTCGTAATCGACTAAGTAACGGTTTTGGTGCAGAAAGTGGCGTATAACTTTCACGAGGAAAAGCTAACTGTTTATGAACAGCTTTTTGCATAGCTGGAGATAATCCACGACTAAGAAAATCTAATGTGTGGGTTAATTCATCCGGTGTTAAGGCTCTGCTACCCAATAGAATGTTGCTGGTTGCTAAAGCCATCTCAAGATCTTTTGTTTCGCTTTGGTGCGATAAATAATATGTCCCCTGTTGCTCTATCATCTCTCCAGCATCGTATTCCGCCAATGCATTCTTGATATAGGACAAGTCACGTTGGGAGGTACGCAAACTAATCGCATACTTTTTTTGAATATCTGCTTGTTTAAGTGTTTTGCCGGCCATCAGCTGAACTAATAGTTCAACAACCCGATAATTGCTTTTCATTATTTCACCTTCATCCTTTAGTAAAACTATAAGCAACTAATTAAAAACAGTTTCCAAAGTCTTATGTTTATTTTCACTACATTATAGCATGTATCATATTACTTCATATCCTCTTAAAAGTGGCAATCCATAAAAGCTAATCATTACACCATCAACTTCAAAGACATCAGAATTCCTGAAGTAATAAAGAAGTAGAATAATTTATCAGTAAGATTTGATAAAAGTATGCTTAGTCTATAAGTCCCGGCTACGTCAGATCATAACAAAAGGGCTCATATTCATGTTATGAATATAAGCCCTAACGTTAGCCTATAACTTCATCCTCATTAGCATAATTTTGGGTACTAGTGAGAAATAAGTTGTTAGCGAATTTATTTACCTGTAATTAATCTTGATGCTTTCTTTTTGGTATGAAAGTAAAACCAAAAAGAGCACACAATGCTGCAAGAAAACCTAACTCAGAAAGACCTGCGGACTGTTTTTCACCTGTTTGGGGAAGTCTATTAACTTTTGTCTTATTTTGATCAGCGTTAGACGAATCAATCGATTTAGTTGCTGAATTTTTAGTGGCTTCTTTACCATTAACAGTTGGAATGACTGTTTTTTTGATTACATTTTCGTGCTCATTACCATGGTTAATTAACAGTTGTGCTGTTTTTTTCTTATCATTATTAAGAAATTCATGATTAAGAAGCTCACGGCTTGTGCTTACACCCTCATTGGTTGGAATTAAATTAACTTTGCCTGTTGAGGTGATCCCGTTTTCTTTATCCTTAGCAATCAGATCGGCAATCTTGCCTTGTGCAGCCTTAGTTTCGTCGGCTGTATGAATGGTGATTTCATAGTGCTTTGTACCATTTCCAAGCTCATGGCTTGTATTTACACCCTCATTGGTTGGAATTAAACTAACTTTGCCTGTTGAGATGATCCCGTTATCTTTATCCTTAGCAATCAGATCGGCAATCT
>NZ_JQBD01000098.1 GCF_001437255.1 Pediococcus damnosus
CATACTTGACTTATCACCACAAGGCTTAAAATTAGTAATAATTTCTTTTGCGGATTCCAACGACAACTTCTCGTCAATGACCATCTGCATCACTTTACTCTCAAAAGAATTTCCTTTATTTTGTTCAATTAGCTTAATTTTCTGAATTACACGATCTAGCCGCACCCGAACCGTCGGATAACTAACTTGATAAATCTTAGCGAGTTGCTTTAATGATCCTGATGCTAACACTAACTGTTTTACAAACTCTTGGTCCTCAGGTTCCAAAGAAATAAACCAATCCATGAAAGTTATCTCCTTTAACTTTATTTATAAAAGTTTAACATTGTTAATACTAATAAGCAAAATAAATTTAATTTATAACTCAATATCATGAAAAAACAAGATCAAGATTTAGCCTTGATCTTGTTTCAAACACAATCTTTAAAAAAATCGATTTATTCATTATAAATAAAATTAAACTAAATTAATTGAATAGATAAAAATCAGAACAATATCAAAATTTAGCGTGACCAAAAATGCCTTAAAACAACAAATCTTTCAAAATATATCCTGCAGGGCAACATGTCTTGATAACGTCACAGACAAATGCTTTGAAAACAAAAATGCACTAACCAAAGCACTAACTGTACTGATCTTTATAATAAATAACTAAGCCATGCAGATTCATCTATGATTTGCCATTAATCAGGAATGCACACCGTTGCCAAGCTAGATATAAGTAATACTGTCGCGCAGTAGTTGTCAATTGCAGTACATCTAGCAAAACTAAGTAATAACTACTTGAATAGTTTTCCATAATCGTCCATAGAATAAGTAAAATGGCAATAAATGAGATTCCCTGCAAAACACGGGCCTGTTTAATTGTTTTGATGATGCTCTTATCCTTGGTCATCACTTTGGTTATTTGTTCAAGTGTGAGCTGTTTCTTAATTACATTAGTCCGTTTCTGGATTTCAAACCAAACTACCGCCAGAGCGATAAAAATAATAAGCATAATAGTAATAGATACCATATATTCTCCTTGCTTTCAAAAATGTCTTCGTTACCTTCCATTATATCGCAATCTGGATTGAAGCTCTGCAATGAACTCCGCAAACCAATTGAAATGTCTCAAAAACAAGTCTAATTTTCAATCTAAGCACCATATCTCAATTCTAAAATTAAACATATTTCACAAGTTAAAAGGCTAATAACCAGTTTTTTTAAATTTCATACCAATAAAGTTTTACTTCTCATGAATCGGACAATGTCTCCTTTCAATCGGTATAGACCGAACGCAATATTGGTTAATTAGACGCTGTTTGGGTTGTGTAAGCGCTTGTTAATAGATTATTATGAACCATGTGTTATGGTTTTATAAATTATTTTATTTTTTAAGGAGGAGTATGGATATGAAGTCATATCTTCAACGCATGGGTCGTTCTTTACAATTACCCGTCGCAGTTTTACCCGCTGCAGCGTTATTAGTTGGTATTGGTCATTGGTTACCTGCAAAATGGGCCGTGGCACAATTCTTGCAAGCTGGCGGTAATGCCATTCTTGGTCAGCTGGCGCTTTTATTTGCGGTCGGTCTTGCACTTGGAATGTCAAAAGACAAAGATGGTGCCGCCGCTTTAGCTGGTGTGGTTGCTTATTTTGTTCCTGTTTCTGTTTTATCACCATCATCAGTTGCCTTGTTAAAGGGGATCAAGGAATCTCAAGTCGATCCATCCTTTGGTGCACTCAGTGGTAATGTTTTTATTGGTATTATTGCAGGTCTAATTGCCGCTGCTCTGTATAATCGGTTCCACGAAACCAAATTACCGATGGCCTTATCATTCTTTAGCGGTAAACGATTAGTTCCAATTATGTCCGCTTTAGTGATGTTATTTGTTACAGTGCTATTATTCTTTGTTTGGCCACCAGTATATGAAGCACTTGTTGCTTTTGGTAAATTCTTCGTTAGTTTAGGTGCTGTTGGTGCTGGTCTATATGGATTCTTCAACCGCTTGCTGATTCCAACTGGTTTGCATCAAGCTTTGAACTCAGTATTCTGGTTCAACGTTGCAGGAATCAATGATATTGGTAAATTCTGGGCTAACGAAGGTGTCAAGGGAGTTACCGGTATGTACATGGGTGGTTTCTTCCCAGTTATGATGTTTGGGTTACCTGCTGGTGCATACGCAATTTATCGTAATGCCCGTCCTGAACGGAAAAAGGAAACAGCTTCCTTAATGATGGCTGGTGCGTTTGCTTCGTTCTTCACTGGCGTTACTGAACCATTGGAATTCTCTTTCATGTTCGTTGCATGGCCTTTATACGTTCTTCATGCAGTATTTACAGGCTTATCTTTAGGTTTTGCCGCATTTATGCATTGGACTGCCGGATTTACGTTTAGTGCCGGATTAGTTGACTTCGTTTTAAGTTCACGAATGCCAATTGCCAACATGCCTTACATGTTGTTGGTTCAAGGGCTTGTCATGGCTGTTATTTATTACTTTGGCTTTAATTTTGCCATCCAGAAATTTAATTTGATGACTCCTGGTCGTGAACCTGTTGAAGCCGATGCAGCTGACAGTGTTGATGTTGCAATCGATACTGATGATAGCGACGATAAATATAGTATCCAAGCTAAAAAGATTTATACAGCCATTGGTGGTAAAGATAACATCACTTCCATTGATAACTGTACAACTCGTTTGCGTTTGCAGTTAAAAGATACTGATACAATTAATAAAGGTGCCATTAAAGGTGCTGGTGCCATTGGTATGAACGTTTTAGACAAAACTAATCTTCAAATTGTAATTGGAACTGAAGTTCAATTTGTTGCTGATGCATTGACAAATCTTTATAAACAAGGCGCTCCAATAGGTAAGATTACTAGCAATGCTGCTACCCCAACTCAGGAAACTAAGGTGAGTGAAAACGTTAATTCTGGTGCAGTTGACACGTTCTATACACCAACTGCCGGTCAATTGCTCGCAATTGAAGACGTCAACGATCCAACTTTCTCACAAAAAATGTTAGGTGATGGCTATGCTGTTGAACCTTCAGATGGCAAAGTTGTTTCACCTGTTGATGGTGAGATTGCAACTGTCTTCCCTACTAAACACGCCATTGGAATTAAAACCGATAATGGTTTGGAAGTGCTTGTTCATATGGGCTTAGACACCGTTGAACTTAAAGGAAAACCATTTATAGTAAACGTTTCTGAAGGTCAAAAAGTTCGTCATGGTGATGTTTTAGCTACTGCTGACCTGCAAGCAATTAAACAGGCTGACAAGGGCACAACCATGATCGTCATTATTACAAATATGCCTGCTGTAGGCTACATGAAGTTCGATGGTCTTGCTCGTCAAGTTGGTAATGATGAAGAAGTTGTTAAAGTCACATTGAAGTAAAAGTTAAATTAATAAAACCAAATGCAAAAAAGATCGTTCCTCGGAACGACCTTTTTGTATACATACTTATTGAAAAAAAGGACGCTAATCGGATAACCATCCAGTTAACGTTTTTTTATGGAGTTAGTTACTTTCAGAAACTGAAACACAATTCATAACACGTGCAATTCTCATCTGATTCCTGCATAATGCTCTTGAAAAGTCGAGAGGGGGAAAGCAAAATGAAACTCGACAAACAGGAAACTCTTAGCAAGGTTTATAACCTGATTTTAAACCCAGCAACTAGAGACTGGGAGCGAACCCAGCTGCTTACAATGAAAAACGCGGTTGAAAAAGGAGCAGACTTCAATACAAAGCTTGCACAACTTGAAGTTGCCCTGCGTCCTTTAGCATGGCGTGATAACTTGACCCCCGATGTGGCAGATTTTTATGCAAAAATAACAAATGCTCCGGACCAAGCTGCCCCATTTAACGTGGCAAAACATCAAAATTTGGCCAGTCCATACTATGAACGCGCAATATTTGCCGGTGGCTGCTTTTGGTGCATGGTGGAACCCTTTGAAACCCGCCCTGGGATCATTTCTGTGTTATCTGGCTATACAGGTGGCCACGTAGCCAGACCAACTTACGATGAAGTGGCTGGGCAACAAACAGGCCATGTGGAAGCCGTTGAAATTGTCTTTGACACCCGTGTTATTCGGTATGCTGATTTAGTGCATCTTTACTGGCAAATTACAGATCCTACTGACAACATGGGACAGATCAATGACCGTGGCAATGAATACCGGCCAATTATTTTTATCCAAAATACGCACCAACGCAAAATTGCAGAAGCCTCAAAACAAGCATTAATTGCATGTGGAAAATATAAACGACCAATTGTAACTGAAATCTTGTCTGCAACTAAATTCTGGCCCGCAGAAAACTTCCATCAAGAGTTTTATAAAAAGAATCCCATCAGATATAAAAGAATGGAACATGCTCGACAACAGTATTTGGCAATGCAACATTTGCAGGGAAAAATACGTGTAGGATTGGGGAAATTTAGAAAGAAAAACTAATCTATTTACTGTAATTCACCGTTCTTAACGCTAAAAATACTGAAACAATTGAGTAGAATATCTATCCCTCGACGTTGATCTAATAAGGCAACAACGTTGATAATATGCTTTTTTTGCGCATCCAAATGTGCGATAAGTCTGTAACAGCTGCTAACAATCAATCACTGTAAACCCAATCTTTTTGAATCTAATTATCAACGAATCCTTAAAACCTTCTACAAAACTTTTATCCAAAACTACTGACAGATTTCTACGAGCTCTAGAACATCCAACATAAAACAATTTATATGCTAATAATATTCTTTCTATCTTTGTGCTAGAAAACACTTTTTTTAAATTTATCTGTGTTTGCTTTTTAATGTAATTTTTATAATAATCTTTATACACATTTTTAAAGAAGAAATCATCATGAAATTCATTACAAACTTCAAATGCCATTTCACGTCCATATTTTGAATCTGTTTTTACTTTATCTTTATCCACTTTTGTAAGAAAACTTTGATATTTAGTAACGAAGATCTCAAAATCTCTTAAAGACATAGGTCTTTTTGACCACAATTCAAAAAAATCAAACATATTAATAAATGGTTGATGGCGACTATCCTCAGCAGAAAAAATAATTGAATCATGACTTTCTCCCTTAACTCCATGTTGAGTAGACACATTTTCTGTATTTTGTTCTAAGTTAATTAGTTCCTTTAATTGCACATCTAATGTTTTTTGATACTCCTCACTATCTAAAACATCACGTATAAAAATATCGTCTAGTAATGCATTTTCCCTCAATTTGTCTAAAAATTCTCCGATAGTTATTTCATCATTTAAAAAGCAATCAAATATGGTCTTCCATAACTTAAACGTTTTTTGCTTATCCTTTTTTGACTTAACAGTAACTGAGGCTCCGAATTTTCGACCGTTATGATTAATTAACTTAAAAAAGCTTCCATACTCATGCTTTTCCCATTTCAATTTGGATTTATATAAAACTAACAAACACCTCATCAAAATATCAGGATTATCATCTTCATTTTTATTCAATAAAACATCTACCGCATGAATATTTTTAACGAATCCATACTTATCCATACTTTGAAATGAATCAAACAAATCGAGCGCTCCAATACGGTCAAACCTCTCTCGATTAAAAACATACAGAACTAAGGTACCTGGGTATTCACTAACGATACCATTAATACAGCTTTCCCGTTCATCACCAGTCACTAAATAAACTGTTGGTTGAAAATCACTTTTTTCAATTTTCATGTTGTCTGGTGAACTCTGAATCCTTTGTGAATTATTATAAATATTGTTCAACAAGTCAATAATCATTTGATTAGATCGAAAATTTATAGTTTTTCTAGTTTTGTTTTCTATTTGACGTAAAGTCCCTTTCATTTCTTCTGAATATTTTTGATATATTTGCTGCATAGAATCGCCGAACAGATACAAGCTTACATTCGTTTTATCATTAACTGCATCAAGAAATAAGCTCAGTATAGATTCAGCTGTATCTTGATACTCATCAATTATAATTAAATCAAATCGTCTATTTATTTTAGTAAATAGCTTTGGATAACGCCTTGTCACTTTGACTGTGAAATCCAGTAAATCATCATGTCCTAATTGACCATAGTAAAAGGATGAATATTGTGATTTACCATAAAATAATCCTTTTTTTAAAAGATTATTTTTAATTGTGTCTAGATCTAATTGACCATATTTTTTCCTATACTCATCATTTCCCTTCCTTTTCGTGTTTGATGTCAAGGGCAGTTTAAAAATGTAGGTT
>NZ_JQBD01000099.1 GCF_001437255.1 Pediococcus damnosus
TCCACCAATACGATTTGACAGAGACCCAATCTTTTTTTATGCACGTTTGATTTTGCCTGATTTTAATGCTCGAGCAGAAACCCAAACGCGTTTTGGTTTTCCATCCACAAGAATGCGGACCTTATGCAAATTTGGTTTCCAGCTTCGGCGACTATGATTCAAAGCGTGTGAACGCGTGTTGCCAAAGTGGGTACGACGACCGGTGACAAAGTCTTTTGCCATTTTTAAAATCCTCCTTTGTCGCTTCTATATATATCATAATATATCATAGAATTCTTTTTAACTCACCTAAATAACTTATCATAGATACCGAGGGAATGCAATGTTTTTCTTTCAAGTATATTTACTTGACAGTCTATTTTTAAATTATATTTTGAATTCTAATTTTAGAAGAATTACCATTTAATGAATTCTGGTTGATTCTAAACGGTTTTTGATGATTAGGCAAGCGTGACGAGATCTAATTAAATGTAACCATTTAGAAAAGTTATGATTTTTGTTAAAATGGCTTTAGGACAACTATTCAGAGAATCAGTAGGTGCAATTGCCCGAAAGAGTGTTGCGTTTATTGCTTTGTTGAAGTATGGTAAAATATCGTTGATATCAAAACGATGATTTGATTTAAGGAGGCTATTACTAATGGCTGTAAAAATTCAGACAAAAAACGGAACCGTTGATGTTTCTAACGACGTGATCGCAACAGTAGTAGGCGGTGGCGCAACAGATAATTATGGCGTTGTTGGCATGGCAAGCAAAAGCCAAATTCGTGATAATTTAAACGAAATTTTACGTAAAGAAAATTATTCTAAAGGTGTTGTTGTACGTCAACAAGACAATGGGGTTGCCATTGATGTGTATATTATTGTAAGTTATGGCACAAAAATTTCCGAAGTCTCAAAGAATGTTCAATCAAAAGTAAAATATAATTTAGAATCAATGTTAGGTGTTTCAGCAAACTCTGTGAATGTTTTTGTCCAGGGTGTAAAGGTCTTAGGGGCTTAATTACGAAGGACTGAAACAAGGAGGAATTTATAATTGAAAGTGGCAACGACTGAAATCACTAACCAAGAATTTAATCAAATGATCCAAACAAGTGCACAAAAGTTAAAAAAGCATGCAGATTTCATTAACTCATTAAATGTTTTCCCAGTTCCAGATGGGGATACAGGGACTAATATGAGTTTGTCAATGGAAAGCGGTGCTAAATATGAAAGAGATGAACCGAGTGAACATGTTGGTAAACTGGCAGGGGCATTAGCTAAAGGTTTATTAATGGGAGCTCGGGGTAATTCTGGTGTTATTCTTTCCCAAATTTTTCGTGGTTTTTCTAAAAGTGTTGAGAATAAAGCAACCCTCACTGCTCAAGATTTAGCTGATGCATTTGTAGAAGGGGCACAGACTGCTTATAAGGCTGTTATGAAGCCAACCGAGGGAACTATCCTCACAGTGATTCGTGAAGCGGCTAAGGCTGGTAAAGAAGCAGCTGCGGAACAGGACGATATCGTCCAGGTTATGGATGCTGTAACTAAGGCTGGTAAAGAAGCTTTGAAAAAAACAACTGATCTTTTACCAGTGTTGAAAGAAGTCGGCGTTGTTGATTCAGGTGGCCAAGGCTTAACGTTTGTTTTTGAAGCATTTGATGATGTTTTGAATGGCCGTGCACAAAGTGATGATGAACCTGATGAGGAGCAAATGGACGAAATGGTTGATGCAAAACACCATCAAAGTGTTCAGGGAAAAATTGATCCTGCTGACATTAAATTCGGTTATTGTACTCAAATTATGGTTCGAATTGGGAAGGGTCTTCAAGTTAAACAAGAGTTTGATTACGATACTTTCTATAATTATTTGGCAAAATTAGGTGATTCCCTATTAGTTGTTAATGATGACGACGTTGTTAAGGTTCATGTGCATACTGAACATCCCGGAAAAGTTTTGGCTTGGGGACAACAGTTTGGTGATCTCGCAACTGTAAAGGTTGACAATATGCGTCAACAACAAGAAGAGATTATTGAGAAAGATGAGTCGACGGAAGTTCCAGAACAGACATTAGACACAAAGGGGACAGCAATTATTGCAATTGCCTCCGGAGCGGGTGTTGACAAGCTATTCCGCAGCCTTGGTGTAACGCATATAATTAATGGTGGCCAGACGATGAATTCAAGTACAGCGGACATTGTTGCTGCGATTAATGATTCTCATGCAAAACGGGCAATCGTTTTACCGAACAATAAAAATATCTTTTTGGCCGCTGAACAGGCCATTCAAGTTACGGATATTCCCGCACAAATTGTGCATAGTCGCAATATTTCACAGGGAATGACAGCTTTGATGGGCTTTAACCCAGAAAATGATTTGAACAGTAATGTGAACGCAATGGAAGATAACTTGAGTTCCGTTAAAAGCGGTGAAGTTACGACCGCCATTCGCGATACTACTGTTCAAGGCAAAAAAATTAAAAAGGGCAATTTCATTGGGATTGTCGATGGTAAAATTGAGACTTCAAAATCTAATCTGCTTGATGCTGCTAGTGAAATGGTAAAATTGATGTTGGATGAAGATAGTGAAATTGTTACAATTATTTATGGTGAGGACACGAAGAAGTCTGAAGCTGAAAAGCTTGAAAGTGAGATTCAAAAATTAGATGATGAACTTGAGATTGAAATCCATGAGGGGGATCAACCTGTTTATCCGTTCATCGTATCAGTTGAATAATTGGAAAAATGAAGAGGCTGGAATTATATCCACCTCTTTTTGTAGTTAGGAAGTCGACATATGACTGAAGAACATACCCTTTTTTCTCCCATCACTAAACTTCCGGGAGTTGGGTTGCAACGTGCCAAAGCATTAAATGAACTGGGAATTTATACAATCGAAGATTTATTATTGTATTTTCCGTTTCGGTATGAAGATTTACGCCCACAAAACATGACGGAACTAGTTGATCAGCAAAAAGTTACTTTAGAGGGTACCATTGCATCAGAACCGGTCTTGGCCCGCTATGGTCGAAAAAAGAATCGCCTTAATTTTCGTTTGCTAACTAATCAAGAATCTGTGATGGTTACGTTTTTTAATCAACCATGGTTAAAAAAGCAATTAGTCATGAACGAAAAGTTTGCAGTATATGGTAAATGGGATGCACGAAGACGGAGTTTAACGGGGATGAAACTGTTGCCTTTTTCAACTTCGGATTCCGCAAATATTGAGGCTATTTATCCGGCTAATCAACATATTCGTCAGAATACAATAAAAAAATTAGTAACTCAGACATTTGATCTTTACAATGATCAAATAAAAACGTTGATACCACAGACGTTAGTTAAAAAGTATCGATTGATTGATCGGCGCACGATGATTCATGACTTACATTTTCCTAAGGATGTTAAGGCTGCAAAGATCGCCCGACGAACGGCTACTTTCGAAGAATTTTTTATTTTTCAAATGGAATTACAATTGCTTAAACGACGAGATCAGGTTGATAATGGAACCGCAATTGCGTATGATATTGGGAAAATTAAGGCTTTTGTTGCTAAACTTCCTTATGAGCTAACAGATGCGCAAAAACGGGTAGTTAATGAAATTTGTTATGATCTCAAACGCCCCATTAGAATGAATCGCCTCTTACAAGGAGATGTTGGGAGTGGGAAGACCATTGTGGCAGCCATTATTATGTACGCAGCTATTACAGCTGGTTATCAGACAGCTTTAATGGCTCCTACAGAGATTTTAGCGGAACAGCATGCAAATAACTTAACAAAGATTTTCGAAGGCACAGACGTTAATATTGGCTTGCTGACGGGTGCTTCTGGTTCGAAATCTAAGCAACGCAAAGCTTTGTTACATGGGATTGAACATGGTGACATTAATCTGTTAATTGGGACACATGCATTAATTCAAGATGATGTAGTTTTTAAAAATTTAGGATTAGTAGTGATTGATGAACAACATCGTTTTGGGGTAAAACAACGTGAAGCTCTCCGCAAAAAGGGAATGAATGCGGATGTCTTAGCTATGACGGCAACGCCAATTCCACGAACCCTAGCCATTACATCATATGGAGAGATGGATGTATCGATTATTGATCAAATGCCAAAAGGACGGAAACCAGTTTTGACAAGCTGGGTTAAAAGCAATAATGTAAATGGCATGTTAGATTTTGTTAAACGGCAGTTTGAAGCTGGACACCAAGCGTTTGTTGTAACGCCCTTAATCGAGGAATCTGAAACTTTAGATTTAAAAAATGCAGTGGCACTGTATGAGCAATTGCAAGAAGTATTTAGTCCGAAATATAAAGTTGGACTGCTTCATGGCCGCATGAAGTCAGATGAAAAAGATGAAATCATGCAGCAATTTAAAGATAATCAATTTCAGCTATTGGTTTCTACAACTGTAATTGAGGTTGGTGTGGATGTCCCCAACGTCACAGTGATGATTATTTATGACGCTGATCGATTTGGACTGGCGCAGCTTCATCAATTACGTGGACGAGTTGGTCGTGGTCAGGATCAGGCTTACTGTATATTGGTGGCAGATCCTAAAAATGAAACAGGGATTAAGCGGATGAAGATTATGACACAGTCCAATGATGGGTTTAAGATATCGGAAGCAGATCTTCAGTTACGTGGTTCTGGTGATGTTTTTGGAAATAAACAATCGGGAGTCCCTGAGTTTCGTATCGGTGATCCAATCGTTGATATTGGTGCCTTGCAAACCGCTCAATTGGAAGCTAGCAAAATTGTGCATACAGAAAAATGGCAGACTGTACCGGAGTTTGAGTATTTGAATGAATATTTAGAAATTGTAATGAAAAGAAATGCAAACTTTGATTAAAAATATAAAAGAGGGATAGTAGATGAAATTAGCAGTTGATGCAATGGGTGGCGATTACGCTCCTGAAAAAGTTGTTCAAGGAGTTGAATTGGCAAGAGATGAATTTGCAGATACCAAGTTTATTTTATTTGGTAAAGAAGATCAAATAAGGAAATACTTGAAAAATGGCGAACGAATTACTATTGTGCACACAGATTCTGAAATTGAGATGGGTGACGAACCTGTTCGCGCAGTTCGCCAGAAGAAAACATCTTCACTTGTTTTAGCAGCGCAGTCGGTTAAAGATGGAAAAACGGATGCCCTTTTTTCGGCCGGCAATACAGGAGCTCTTCTGGCTGCAAGTTTATTTATTATTGGCCGAATTAAGGGGATCGACCGCCCCGGAATGACAACAACTTTACCTTCTCTAGCAGGGCCACAAGATTCATTCACAATGTTGGATGTGGGTGCCAACGCCGAAAGTAAAGTTAAAAACTTACAGCAATTTGCAATCTTGGGTAACTTTTACAGTAGTAACGTTGCCGGGATTACTAATCCAAGAATCGCATTATTAAATAATGGTGCGGAAGAAGACAAAGGCGATACACTTCATAAAGAAACTTACCAGGCCCTTGCCAAGGATTCTAATTTGAATTTTGTTGGTAACATTGAGTCACGAGAATTATTGAACGGAACTGCGGATGTGGTAGTTACGGATGGTTTTACTGGTAATGCTGTTTTGAAAAATACGGAAGGAACGGCATTATCACTGTTAAAATTAATTAAGCACAGTATTTTAGACTCTGGTGTGCAGGGTAAATTAGGTGGCTTAATGTTAAAACCTGTATTTAAAGTTGTCCAAGATAAAATGGATTATTCAAAACATGGTGGGGCAGTATTGTTGGGAGTAAAGGCTCCCGTTGTTAAAGCGCACGGCTCAAGCAATGAAACGCAAATTTACCATGCCTTAAGTCAGCTTCGCCAGATGGTAGACACAAACTTGACTACAAACTTAGCAGATTATTTTGCAACACGAAGTGAGCAAAATAAGGAAATTTAACTTTTTTTGTAGACAAATTGTCAGAAAACCATTAAACTTATTTGAGTATTTAAATGACTAAGGAGTAGCACATGACTAAAGAAGAAGTATTTAATAAGATTTCTGACATCATTGTTGATCATTTTGATGTTGATAAGGCAAAAGTAACGAACGACTTGAATTTTAAAACAGATTTGAATGCAGATTCTATTGATATCGTGGAATTTGTGCTTGAATTAGAAGATGCATTTGGTGCTGAGATTTCCGATGAGGATGCTGAAAAGCTTTCTACAGTCGGTCAGGCCGTTGATTTCATTACTGCCAATCAAAAAAGTAAAGGGTCTCTGTCAAATCGTATTGGTGGA